>NZ_JAAKUM010000018.1:0-123258 GCF_049175135.1 Aeromonas sp. 600724
GTCCGTTTCACACCTTGTCCCATCGGGTTCTCCATGTATTGGGGGGGAAAGGTGTAAACCATATTCAGGACGGGACATCATCATGAAAAAAGGCCCTCATCGGGCCTTGTGGTGGGGACTCAGCGCGCGCTCGACCAGCCGCGACGCAATCCCTCTTCATCCAGAAAGGACCAGGCGAGGATCCGGCTCACCTTGTTGCCCTGCGCCATGTCGATCACCCGTACCTGACGCGCCCCCACCCGGCTCAACGCCTTTTTCGCCCCCGGCAGGTTCTCTTTTTTCGACACCAGCGAGCTGAACCAGAGGCACTGAGTGGCAAACTCCTTGCTCTGGGCAATCATGTTGGCCAGAAACGCCGCCTCGCCCCCTTCGCACCAGAGCTCGGCCTTCTGGCCGCCAAAATTAAGCACAGGAGCGCCTGTCACCTCCTTGCCCAGATTGCGCAGCTTGCGCTCCGTCCCCTTGCTCGCCTCTTCCAGCGACGCATGGAACGGCGGATTGCACAGCGTCAGGGCAAAGCGCTCCTTTGGCCCTATGATGCCGCGAAACACATGGTTGGGGTTTCCCTGCAGGCGACACTCAATCTGATTGCCGAGCCCGTTGCTCTTGGCCAGCAGGGTGGCCGCCTTGACCGAGACCGGATCGATATCCGATCCGACAAAACGCCAGCCATATTCGCGGCAGCCTAGCAGCGGATAGATGCAGTTTGCCCCCACCCCGATATCCAGCACTCTCACCCCCTTGCCGGTAGGGAGCTGGCCTGCGCTCTCGGCCAACAGATCGGCCGCCCAGTGCAGGTAGTCCACCCGTCCCGGGATAGGCGGGCAGAGGTAACCGGTAGGCAAGTCCCAGTGGGCAATCCCGTAGTGATGGGCCAGCAGGGCGCGATTGAGGGACTTCACTGCATCGGGATTGGCAAAATCGATGGTGCGGGTACCGTAGTCATTGATAAATATGTGGACGGCCAACTCGGGAGTTCGCAGGCAGAGCGCCTCAAAGTCGTAACCCGCCTCATGGCGATTACGGGAGTGAAGTCCGGATTTACGGTCGCCCGACTTGGGGCCACCAGCTGATGGGATGCGGGGTTTCATGCTGAGCCTGCCGAAGAAAACGGGCCCACACTATAGTGATTTGACTCGGGAAAGTCTAAACGAGGGCAATAAAAAACCGGGCTATCGAGCCCGGTTCAAGTGAGGTTGGAAAAACAGTCCGTACTGCGAGCCGTTTGTCCAGCCTGACTCAGATATCGATCCGGCGAGCTTGCCAGAACTTGCTGCGCCAGTATTGGCTGTCCAGCTTGGAGCGGGTCACACCGGCTCGAGTCGAGGCGTGAATGAATTCGCCATTCCCGACATAGATACCAACGTGGTTGAGACGACGATTGATTTTGAAGAAGACCAGATCACCTTCGACCAGATCCTGCTTGGAAACGCGCGTCCCTTCGTGAACTTGAGAGCGGGTATCGCGGGGAAGTTCAATACCGACCGCATTGCGAAACACTTCACGGGCGAAGGCGGAACAATCGATACCACGTTCGGTTGTACCACCGTAGCGGTAAGGGGTACCGCGCCACTCTTTGTATACTGTCAGGATTTCATTCACATCGGGTGTCTGCGAAGCTTCCGGTTCAATAACGGGTTCCATCATGGAAACTTCGATCTTGCTCGCGACCTCGGGTTGGGGTGCCGAAGCACAACCCGCCATTCCGAGCGCGACCAGCAGTAGCATCAGGTAGCGCAATCCTTTATCCCCGCAAAATAGTAAATCTTGTTAAAATACGGCCCCAAAGGGCAATTTATAAGGCAACAGCACCCGACTATATCCAAGAATTCTATCGAGGCAAGTGAAAATCCCTATCAAGCTCACATTTTTGCAAGGAAATGCACGATTTTTCATAATTAATGTGATCATGCCCAAACAATATACAATCGCAAAAAGGACCTTTGGCCTCATAGATAACTGGCTTTTATCCCTGCTTCAGCACCTTTTTAAAGTGAAAAATCATGATCGAAACCGATCTTTTTTTGTTAAAACCGGCCAGGGTATGCCAGGCACTGCTTGCTCAATTGCCTGAATGGTTGTCAACCGATGAGCTGCATATCTGGCAAACCATGACCCATCCTGAACGGCGTCAGGAATATCTGGTGAGCCGCGCCCTGCTGCGCCAGCTGTTGTCCGAGAGGCTGCAACGCCCTGCCGCCAGCCTGCAATTTTGCAACGGCCCCCACGGCAAGCCCCAACTGCATGATGATGCTTGGCAGTTCAATCTGAGCCACAGTGGCAGCTGGCTGGTGTTGGCGCTCTGCCCGCAGGGGCAGCTTGGGGTGGATATCGAACTGGGCAAACGGCGGCATCACCCCCTCCCCCTGGCCCGCCGGTTTTATGCACAGAGTGAATATGAGTGGCTCTGCGCGCTGCCTGCTCCAGAGCAGGAGAGTGCCTTCTACCGGCTCTGGTCACGCAAGGAGGCGGTACTGAAAGCCCACGGTGGCGGCATAGCGGCGGGGCTGGAGAAGGTGCGGTTTCTCCCGGATGAAGAGTGGCGACTCGACAACCGGTTGGATGACACCCCTTATCAGGTACAGGATTGGCCCTTTGCCAGCGGCTGGCTCAGTCTCGCGGCGGCGGCAACCCCCGTGACCTTTTACCGGCTTGATGAGCGCTTGAATTACCAGTCACTCAACCCCATGTTACTCAACACCCTTTCTGAAGAGTCCAACTCATGATCGTCGACATTACTCCCCAGAATTTTCACGCTGAACTGATCGATGCCTCCATGAAGAAGCCGGTCGTAATCTATTTCCATGCTCCGCAGATGCCGGAGTGTCAGGGGATGACACCGCTGATCGAATCACTGGTTGGGCCCGCTAATGAGCAGGTCACCCTGACCAAGGTGGATATGAACGATCCCCAGTTGCAACCGCTCGCCAGCCAGCTCGGCCTGCGCGCCCTACCCGCATTGGTGCTGTTCCATCAGGGTCGCCCTGACGAACAGGGGATCATCGAAGGGCCGCAGGATGAAGCCACCCTGCGCCAGTATTTCGCCGCCTTCACCCCCAAAGAAGAGGAAGAGTTGCTGGCCAAGGGGCAACAGGCACTGGCTGACGAGCAGCCCAGCATCGCCTATGCCCATCTGACCAAGGCACACCAGCTGGCCCCTGAACGTCACGACATCAGCCTGTGGCTCATTCAGGCCGCGCTCGACCTCAACCTGCTGGATGAAGCGCAGGAGCGCCTCGGCACCATCCCGATGGTGGCACAGGAAAGTCACTTCCATACCCTGAGCTCACGACTGGCGCTGGCCCTGCAAGCGGCAGACAGCCCGGAACTGCGCGCGCTGGAAGCCCGTCATGCAGAACAGCCTGATGATTTTGGTCTGGCACAAGAACTTGCTGTGCAATACAACCAGGCCGGCCGTCAGGAAGAGGCATTGGAACTGCTGCTGGCGATCCTCAAACGGGACTTGGCATTCGGCGAAGCCAGAAAGACCTATCTCGATATTCTCGCCACTATGGGTAACACACCACAGGCGCAGAGCTACCGTCGCAAACTCTATAGTCTGCTCTACTGATCGGAATCGAACTGGCTGGTAATGATGGGGGAGTGCCGGGAGACCGGCATGACCTCATGGGTCAAGTACGAAGAAGGTACTGTGGGAATAAGGTGCTGTGGGAATAGTGGAGATACTGTGAATTTCAGGCAAAAAAAAATGGCGCAAAACTGCGCCATTTTTTTCGCATGGATTACTTCTTGTAGGAAGTAGCCATGTTGTCGATGCGCTGGTTAGCACGCATAGCTTCTTGCTTGGCTTCGGCAACATCAGCAGCGATTTTGGACTGATCAGCACGAACTGCGCTAACATCTTGAGCCAGTTGGTCAACTTTGTTAGACAGATTCTGAACGGAAGTTTCCAGTTCGCTGGTGTTTGCACAACCGCCCAGCAGAGCGGACAGACCAACAACACCTACCAACAACAATTTTTTCATTTTTAAAGCTCCCTTGAACTCGCCAGACGTTTAGCAAGCGGCGTGATTATGGCACAAAAAAATCCTACTTTGCATAGTCCCCACCACAGATAAATGCATTAAAACCCTCATTTTTTTTTGAATGAACAGTTTTTGTCCAGATTCGTCTAAAAAATGAGTGCCGTGTGGTGGGGGCACGGACAAAGGTTAACCAAATTTTGGCCTTATTACAATTTCGTATGAGGCTCAGGCTGTACGTTCTGACAACAATTGACGATATTGCACCAGATCCTCGATGGTCAGCACCGGCATCCGGTGCTTGCGACCGAACGCAACAAGGTCTGGCAGACGCGCCATCGAGCCATCTTCTTTGGTCAATTCACACAACACACCAAACGGTTTGAGGCCAGCCAGCTGCATCAGATCGACCGTCGCTTCGGTATGACCACGGCGGGTAAGCACCCCACCGGTTCGCGCACGCAACGGGAAAACATGACCCGGGCGGTGCAGATCACCCGGTTTGGCGCCGTCTGCGATGGCTGCACGGATAGTGGTGATGCGATCAGCCGCCGAGACACCGGTCGTGACCCCCTGCGCCGCTTCGATGGTCACGGTAAAGGCGGTCTGGTAGTGGCTGGAGTTGGCCTCCACCATCATCGGCAGTTCGAGCTGGCGAACCCGCTCGTCGGGCAGGCAGAGGCAGACGATGCCGGAGCACTCGCGGATCATCAACGCCATCTGTTCATTGGTCATGGATTCGGCGGCGAAAATGAGGTCGCCCTCGTTCTCCCGATCTTCATCGTCGGCCACCAGCACGCCGCCTCCGGCACGCAAGGCAGATAAAGCCGCTTCGACACGGGCAACGGGATCACCGAATTCACTGAGTAGAGACTGATTCATGGTAAAACTCCTAAACAAGACAAGGACCAGAATCAGGGCATGGAAAGGCAGACAGAGACGGGCATGCAGCGGCCAGCCCACAAGGGCCAACACGGCAAGGTCTGTCTTATCCTCTTTCATCCGGACTATGACCGTCGGCTCCGGCATCTCACCGGATCTGCTGACCCCGACCTGGCAATCAGCCAAGTCGGGCGCTCGCGGGCTCCCCGAGTCAATCGGGATACCGCCGGTGGGGAATTGCACCCCGCCCTGAGAATAAGCGCAGACAGCCTAAAGAAAAACGGTTGCAGATACCAGTCAAAATCCCCCGCAGGCTGAAAAGCGTTTCAACATTGCGCCCGGGATCCCGCTCTGCGGCCTGCTCGCCAGCGTGCGAGGCCATGACTGGCGAATTTCTTTATGGCTCGGATCGGTTTATGGCATAGTTCCCGAAACAAAAACACAGGGCCCGAAAAGAGAGCCTGAACAACGCTGCCGGCGCAGACAGCAGCGCCAACACCACAAACGGAAAATGACAGAGATGGAAAAGAAAATATTGCTCACGGATTGCCCGGATGCCAAAGGGCTCATCGCCAAGATCACCAACATCTGCTACAAGCACCAGCTCAACATCATCAAGAACGATGAGTTTGTGGATCACGAGAATGGCCGCTTCTTTATGCGTACCGAGCTGGAGGGGCGCTTCAACGACGAGACCCTGCTTGCCGACCTCGATGATGCCCTGCCCACCGGCGCCCAGCGTCGTCTGGTCAAGGCGGGCAAGAAGCGTATCGTCATTCTGGTCACCAAAGAGACCCACTGCCTCGGCGATATTCTGATGAAGAACTACGCGGGCGCGCTGGATATGGATATCGTCGCGGTGATCGGCAACTACGATACCCTGGCCGAGCTCACCGGCAAGTTCGATATCCCGTTCCACACCGTCAGCCATGGCGAGCTGAGCCGTACCGAGCATGAAGAGCAGGTGCGCGCCATTATCGACAGCTATGAGCCTGACTATGTGATCCTGGCCAAGTACATGCGGGTGCTGACCCCGAGCTTCGTCGAGGCCTATCCGCGCAAGATCCTCAACATCCACCACTCCTTCCTGCCCGCCTTCATCGGTGCCCGCCCCTACCGGCAGGCGTTTGATCGCGGCGTCAAGCTGATCGGCGCCACCGCCCACTTCGTGACCGACGATCTGGATGAAGGCCCCATCGTCGAGCAGGACGTGATCCACGTGGATCACACTTTCAGTGCCGATGCGATGGCAAAAGCGGGCCGTGACGTAGAGAAATCGGTGCTGAGCCGTGCGCTGGAGCTGGTACTGAACGAGCGGGTGTTCGTCTACGGCAACAAGACGGTGGTCTTCAAGTAATCCGCCCACATGACTCGTATGCAAACGCCAGAAACAACAACGGCTCCCGTGGGAGCCGTTGTTGTTTCTGCGCCGAGTGTCAGAGCGGCAGATCGTTTACCGTCACCGCGCCCTTCTCCAGCTTCAGCTCGGAGGTCAGCGCTTGCTGGTCGGCCTTCAGATAACCCATCAGGGTCAGCTGATCGAGCATGGGGGCCAGTTGCGGCACCGCCTTGCCCAACTTGTCGCTGAGGCTGGCATGCAGCACGCCGGAGAGGGCCTGCATCCCCGCGTCGCTGTTGAACAGCTGCTCCAGCGAGGTGGAGGCCAGCTTCACGTCCCCCTTCATGGTCACCGCCTCACCGTTGAGCTTGGCGCTGAGATCGGCCAGCTCCAGGGTCGCACCACGTTTGAGCATCTTGTCCAGCGCCTGCTGGATGGCGGCATCTTCAACTCCCTTGCCACCGGCTGCCTGCAGCCCCTGATACCCTTCCAGATCCAGACCGTTGAGGTTGAGCGCCAACTTGCTGTCCGTCACCGCCAGGGTGTCGGTCTCGTTCTCCAGATCCAGCTTGGCAATCTTCATCTGATAGCTGCTGGAGAGGGTCTGGGCATCATCACCAGTCAGCTGAGTCTCGGTAGTCATCCCCTGCAGGGCAACCTTGACGCTGTCAGGCAGTTGCACCGTGAGGGCCGAAAGGGTCATCTCGCTCTGGGGCGAGAGGAGCACACCGCTGATCTCGGCAATGTCGGCACTCCCTTTCAGATCGGCCAGCACCAAGTCCATCTTGCTCTGCTCTTCATGGACCGTCATCCCCTGCCAGGTCATGGTGAGGTGACCATTCCCCTCCAGATTGCCGTGGAACTCGCCGCTCAGGGGCAGGAAGCTGAACTCGTCCAGCCCCTGTTTGATCTTGAATTCATTGGCCCAGAAACGGCTGCTGTTACCCTGGGTCCAGAGACTGGTGACCGACTCCAGACCGAGTTCCCACTGCTCCATGCCCAGTGCAGTGAAAACCGGCGCTAGCGTGCCATTATGGGTATCGAGCAGGAAGTGGCTCTTGATGTAGAGCGGCAGGATCTGGCTCTTGACCACAAGTTGCAACTCGATGGGCTGACTGCCCTCCAGCTCGCTGTCGATGGCAGCCAGCTCCTCCGGCGTCACCACGACCTTCAGGACCCCGTCACGGGTGAAGAGGTTGCTGCTGCCCGGCAGCCACTGCATGTCGAGCCCGCTCTCTTTCTCCACCTTGGCGATCTGCTCCGCCATGATGCTGTCGAAGCTGTTGCCCGTGTACCAGCACGCAGCCAGACCACCACCTACCAGTGCCGCACCCACGGCGAGGGCCACTATCTTTTTCATATATCCATGTGTCTCCAGGGAGTTGTCACTGCACTCTACGGGGCGGACTCGGGACTAGGCAAGTCCAATCAGAGGGCGAGCCAACATTCTTGTGGCTCGCCATCACCTCACAGCAAGGGGCTGAAGAGATAGAAGATGTTCTCCATCGCCTTCTTGTACCAGGGGCGGGCCTGCCATTGGGCCAGGGTCATCGGGGTGGCTTCCGCCATATAGCCCTGTACCAGCCGGGTCATCTGGGCCACGAACGAGGGGTTATCCACCAGCAGGGTCACCTCGAAGTTGAGCCAGAGGCTGCGCCGATCCAGATTGACCGTCCCCACCAGCGCGAAGTCATCATCCACCAGCACGCTCTTGGTATGGAGCAGACCGGCATCGTAGCGGTAGATCTCCACCCCGGCCGCCAGCAGCTCCTCCATAAAGGCGTTGCAGGCGTAATTGGCCATGATGGAGTCGTTGCGTGCCGGCAACACCAGCTGCACCTGCACCCCGCGCGCCGCCGCCGAACTGAGTGCGGCCGCCAGCGGATCGTCGGGCACAAAGTAAGGGGTCGTCAGCACCAGATGGCTGCGCGCCTGATAGATGGCCAGCAGCAGGCTCTGCTGGATGCAGTCGCCGCCGACGAAGGGGCCGGACGGGATCAGCTGGGCGCGGTAGTTGGTCTGGGGCCAGGCTTCCGGCTCATGCTGCAGACTGTCGAGCAGCCGCTCGCCGGTCTCCATCTCCCAGTCCCAGACAAAGATCGACCACATCAGCGGCACCATGGGCCCCTGCACCCGGATCATGATGTCGACCCACTGGCCGACCCCGGCATCCTGCTTGAAAAAACGGGGATCCACCATGTTCATGGAGCCGGTATAGCCGACCTTGTCATCGATCACCACCAACTTGCGGTGCATTCGCAAATCCTGCCGCTGGAACGGAATGCGCCAGGCGCCGACCGGCAGCACCTCCACCAGCTTGACCCCCGCCTTGCGCAGCTTTTTCGGCCACCCGGAGCGGAAGAAGTGCTTGCTGCCCACCGAATCGAGCAACAAACGACAATCCACGCCGCGCAGCGCGACTTCCATCAGTGCTTCACACACCTCGTCGGCATCACCGCCGGGGTGCCAGATATAGAACTCCAGATAGCATGAGAGCGTCGAGCGGCGAATATCCTGAGCAATCTCATGCAGGATCTGGTCGGGTTGGCTGAGCAGAGTCATCCGGTTACCGGAGAGCATGGGCATGGCCAACCGCCCCTGGATCAGATCGTGCAATGGTTGGGCCTTTTCCCCCACCTCGCAGCAATGCTGGGGGAAAAGGCGGGCCAACTGACGAATCCAGATAGCGTAAGGGCGATACATGGCCTGTGCCCGCTCGGCGCGGCGGCGCCCCAACTTGATTTCACCAAACAGCAAGTAAAAGCCGACGCCGGCAAACGGAATGGCGTAGATCAGCGCCAGCCAGGCCAGCGACACCCCGATGGGGCGGCGTTTCATCACTACCCGAAACGACACACCCGCGACGATAACGGTATGAAAAAGCAGTAGCAGCCAGCCCAGAAAGCGGGAGAACAGCAGGTGGAGATCATGTTCCAGACCGTTTAGCAACGGTAACTCCTTTTCATCAACAAACAGTGGTCGGCAGATCCTGCCAGTCAGGAATGGTATGCTGTAAGGCAAATCCATTCTATCAGGTTGCCCCCATGATTCTGCAATCCATGCTGCTCAGCCTGGCCATGCTAGGTCAAGGCTCATATGACATCAATGAGCAGCAGATCAATCAGTACCTGCAATCCCAGGTGCAAGTCGACAAACAGCTGGAGCTGCCCGGCATCATAAAGGCCCATGTGAAGCTGGAGCAGAGCGATGTCCAGATTGGCCGTCAACAGCCAGACACCGCCCGAGTCTATGGCAAGGGCAAGCTCAAGATCGCCCTGCCCGACAATACCGAATATGACGCCCGCCTGCAGATGACCTATGAGGCAAGACCCCGCTATGACAAGAGCCAGAGCGCGCTGTTTCTCGACAACATGAAACTGGTGGAGTACAAGCTGGAACCGGAGGCGGCAGAGAGAAAGTTCGGCATGATGCTCGGTATGCTGCTGCAGAGCATGGAGAAGCGTCTTGAGAGCAAACCGGTTTACCGACTGGATGACAAGGATCCGCAACAAGCCTGGCTGAAAGAAAACCTGCTGGGGCTGGAGCTGTCACCAGGCAAAATCCACCTGCTGACCAGACCCCGCTAGCCCGCTCAATTCAGGAGGGGCTGGCTGGTATCCCGTACCAGCAGCTCCACCTGATAACCCTGCTGCTGCTGTTGCTCATAAAGGGAGAAGAGTGAACCGCTCAATTGGTTGAGGGAGATATCGGCAAAACCGGCCTTGAGATAGAAGGGTTTCTCGAAAGGCAGTACCTGACAGACTACCGGTTTGTCCTCCAGACCGTGACAGGCGTGCTGCAACAGCCGTGAACCCAATCCCAGCGACTGGTAGTGAGGCAACAGACGAAAGCCGCACAGATGATAAAACTCCTCCTCGTCCCGCAACCGAACCGCCCCCACCAGCCAGTGAGCATCACGTACGACAAAGACCCGCTCTGCCAGATCCGGCACATAGTGGGAAAAAGTCGTCTCGTAATAATCCTTGATGAGAGAGAGATCGGCGTCACAGTACTCCTCGAAGATGAGTTCCATCGCCAGCATTCCTGACACAAAAAATTCCTTTATAATCAGTAGATAAGATAGATTGAAACTAACTAGCCAGACCAGCTTACACCAGCAAGATAGCATGCCTTTTATTAACAAAAAAGCGAGCATGCTGGAGCACTTCCCTAAGACGCTTATGACCATTAGCTACCGGAAAATTCCACCTTTTGGCGCCTCTCCTGGACATACTCCGGCATCCCCCCGTCCCTCGGTCAAATCCCCCCTCCACTTCACAACTCCCTGTTTGTACGCTTGTTCTGCACTCGCCATGGTGCTTTACTCAACATGATGATCCAGGGAAGGAGTGTGACGGTTGAAAGCATGGATGCTGGCAGGCCAGATGGTGTTGATCCCCTTGAGTGGATGGAGCCAGACGCCCCCTCCCGCGGAGGTGGTCTTCCTGACCGCAGCCCCCTCTCCCTTGCGCCCGGTCAATCATGCTGCGCCCGCCCCACAACCCGACACCGCTCAAACGGCGGCAACCGCCGCTGGCGGCAAGAAGCAGATCCAGGTCTATAAATCGGTGCAGCAAAACGGGGTAGTACGTTACTCCGATATGGCGCCCGAACAGGGCCATTACGAACTGCTGCTGTTCAACGACTGCTTCGCCTGCGACCCCAAATCCAGCGTCAACTGGCAGACCACAGGACTGTTTCTCTATGACTATGCCAGCACCATCAAGGCAGCAGCAAAGACCTATCAGGTTGAGCCTGCGCTGATCCGAGCGCTCATTCACGCCGAATCGGCTTTCAATCCACTGGCGGTCTCCCGCAAGGGGGCGATGGGGCTGACCCAGCTAATGCCTGCCACGGCGCGGGAGCTGGGGGTCGGCAATGCCCTGCTGGCGGAACAGAATATTTTCGGCGGGGTGAAATACCTAGCGGGACTGCTCAAGCAGTATGACGGCAACATTGCGCTGGCGACCGCGGCCTACAACGCCGGGGCGGGCGCCGTACAAAAACATGGCGGCATCCCACCCTATGCGGAAACGCGCGCTTATGTGGAGCGCGTCCAGTTGCTCCATCAGCGCTACAAAGAGATGCTGCAGGCCAAGGGACTCTGACGTTTGGCTTGGTTAGTTCTCTTATCTCACTCCTCCAGAAACAAAAAACACGCCCTCAGGCGTGTCGATACCACACTTTGTTTCGCAAATGATTACTTCTGCTCCGTCGCCACCAGGCGATAAGCCAGCGCACCCAGAATGGCACCGACAATCGGGGCAACCCAGAACAACCACAGCTGGCTGACCGCCCAGTCACCGACAAACAGCGCAACGCCGGTACTGCGGGCCGGGTTGACCGAGGTATTGGTCACCGGAATGCTCACCAGATGGATCAGGGTCAGGCACAGGCCGATGGCAACCGGAGCAAGCACAGCTGGCGCACGGCTGTCGGTAGCGCCCATGATGACGAACAGGAAGAAGCCGGTCATCACAGCTTCGCACACCAGTGCCGCCATCATGCTGTAGCCGCCCGGAGAGTGCTCACCGTAGCCGTTGGAGGCAAAGCCGGCGGAGAGATCAAAACCGGCCTGGCCACTGGCAATCACATAGAGTACAGCAGCACCGGCAATTGCCCCCAGCACCTGAGCCACGATGTAAGAGAGCACGCCGGAAGCAGGAAAACGACCGCCAGCCCACAGACCGATGGTGACGGCCGGGTTGAGATGGCAACCGGAGATATGGCCGATGGCATAGGCCATGGTCAGCACGGTCAGGCCGAATGCCAGCGATACGCCCAAGAGGCCGATCCCCACATGGGGGAAGGCTGCAGCCAGCACGGCACTGCCACAACCTCCCAATACCAGCCAGAAGGTTCCCAAAAACTCTGCTGCAACAGGTTTCACTGTATGTCTCCCGATAAGATGAGATAAAAAGGCCCGCAAAGGGGCCATGCGTTAACACGCGCAGCATTATGGGAGCAGCAATAGCCGATGCGAACCCGGTTACCAGTCGCCAGAAAACGTGACTCAAGTCACAATTGGTTGATTAATAGAGATATTTATCAGTAGCAAGCCACACAGAGGCTGTTGCCAACAAGGAGCCTCATGCGACAACTTATGACTCCAAAGGCCTGTTCTGTCTATTTGTTGATCAACAATTCAGGGCCACACCAGCGGATCACTTGATCGGCGAAAATCGGCTGACCACCTGACCCTGATGCTCAATCCACTCCATGAACATGGCGACTGGACGGGCATAGACGGCGCCATCCTGTTCCGACTGATAGATCACCAGCTGCTCGCCTGTCTCGGTATGGCTGGCCAGGGTCAGCACCTGATAGTAGCCCCCCTTGAAGTGACGATAGCGACCGGGTGTGGGTGCATGCATGGGATACCTCTGCAGATAGAACAGGACGGGAAAGGGGAAATATGCGCTGGCCAGTGCCAGTTGTATCAGCTTTTTCTCGTCGGAAATGACGATGAAGAGGCTTTTTTACACAAGCCAATCGTGCCAGAGAGCGTGAAGATTTCAACACAGTAGAGTAGCTTTGTTAATCACTCCCCCATCTTTCACTGGTGAACCTTGCCAAGCACAAACGATCGTGCTGAATTTAACCTTTTAATAACTCTGTTTTGGGGCTAAAAATCAGGAATATCTACTAAAAAGAAGATTGTTCTAGCATTCAATTCTGTGAAGAATAGGGGAAAAGATATTTGATACTAAAAACCGCCTTTTTCGCCAACGCGTCCCTGTGGGGAAGGAATCACTGTCACCATGTTCACAATCGACAAGTCGCACAAGCTCGACGATGTCTGCTATGACATCCGCGGCCCGGTGCATAAAGAAGCTCGCCGTCTCGAAGACGAAGGCCACCGCATTCTCAAGCTCAACATCGGTAACCCGGCCCCGTTCGGCTTTGATGCGCCGGAAGAGATCATCAAGGATGTGATCCTCAACATGCCGCTGAGCCAGGGCTACTGCGACTCCAAGGGGCTCTTCTCTGCCCGCAAGGCGGTGATGCAGTACTACCAGCAAAAAGGGATGCGCAAGGTCGATATCGATGACATCTATATCGGCAACGGCGCCAGCGAGCTGATCGTGATGGCGATGCAGGCGCTGCTCAACAACGGCGACGAGATGCTGGTGCCCTCCCCCGACTACCCGCTCTGGACTGCTGCCGTCACTCTCTCCGGTGGCCATGCGGTGCACTATCGCTGCGACGAAGGGGCTGACTGGTACCCGGATCTCGACGATATCCGCGCCCGCATCACCCCGCGCACCCGCGGCCTGGTGCTGATCAACCCCAACAACCCGACCGGTGCTGTCTACGGCAGCGAGTTCCTGCTGGAGGTGATCGAGATCGCCCGCCAGCACAACCTCATCATCTTCGCCGACGAGATCTACGACAAGATCCTCTACGACGATATCTCCCACACCAGCGTCTGCACCCTGTGCGACGATGTGATGGTGGTGACCTTCAACGGCCTCTCCAAGGCCTACCGTGCCTGCGGCTTCCGTCAGGGCTGGATGGTCATCACCGGTCCCAAGGGCCGTGCCCGCGGTTATATCGAAGGGCTGGAGATGCTGGCCTCCATGCGGCTGTGTGCCAACGTGCCGATGCAGCACGCCATCCAGACTGCACTCGGCGGCTATCAGAGCATCAACGAGCTGATCCTGCCGGGCGGCCGCCTGCGCAAGCAGCGGGACAAGGCGTGGGAGCTCTTGAACGAGATCCCCGGGGTCTCCTGCGTCAAACCCAAGGGGGCGCTCTACATGTTCCCGCGCCTTGATCCCAAGGTGTATGACATACGCGACGATCAGAAGATGGTGTTCGACCTGCTGCAACAGGAAAAGCTGCTGCTGGTACAGGGCACCGGCTTCAACTGGCCGGCGCCGGATCACTTCCGGCTGGTGTTCCTGCCCCGCGAAGAGGAGCTGGAGGATGCCATCGGCCGCCTCGCCCGCTTCCTCAAGGGCTACAAGCAGTAAGCAAGGCTCATGAAAAAGGCTCCCGCGGGAGCCTTTTTGTTATCTGTGGTTTAATTCGTGCCATCAGCCGTGCAGCAGGGCGCCGGCCACCAGCACCGCCATGGTGATGAGGGCTACGCCGATGATAAAGGGCAGCACCCAACGCACGAAGCGATCGTAGGGGATCTTGGCGAGCGCCAGACCGGCCACCAGATGAGCGGCGGTGGGGGCAAACAGGTTGATCCAGCCGGAGGCGGACTGATAGGCAGTGATCACCAGATCCCGGGAGATGCCGGAGAAGTCCGCCAGCGGCCCCATCAGCGGCATGGAGACGGTCGCCAGCCCCGAGGTGGAGGGGATGAAGAAGCTCAGGATGATGTGCACCAGATAGGCCATCAGGATGAAGACCGACGAGGAGAGTCCGCTCACCAGCCCTTCAGCCCAATGCAAAATAGTGTCGATGATGACGCCCTGCTCCATCACCACATAGATGCCGCGCGCCACCGCAACCACCAGTGCCACCCCGATGAGATCCCGAGCGCCGCTCAGGAAAGTCGCCACATAGTTGGACTCCGGCATCCGGTTGATCAGCGCAATCAGGATGGAGGCACTGAAGAACAGGGTCGAGAGCTCGTCAAACCACCAGCCAAAGGTGGGCAGCACGTCGATCCCCAAATCCGACCAGGGCACCACCGCATAGATCATCAGCAGGAAGGTGCCGAAGAAGACCAGCATGGTGAGTTTCTGCTTGCCGGTGAAGGCGAGGTTGCCGCTCTTCATCTGGGAGAACTCGTCGTCATAGACGATGTCGGCCAGCACGGAGCGGGATTTGTCCTGTTGCACCTGCTTGGCGTAGCGCATCACGAACCAGGAGGCGAAGATCACCAGCAGCAGCCACTGGATGACCCGCAGGCCAATCCCCTCACCGATGGGGATACCGGCAAAACCGGAGGCGATGCCGGTAGCAAACGGGTTGACGGTGGAGGCGAGCACCCCGACCCCGGAGCCAAGCAGGATAATCCCCGCCGCCACCATGCGATCAAAGCCCGCCGCCATCATCACCGGCACGATCAGCGCCCAGAAGGCCACCGTCTCCTCCGCCATGCCGAAAGTGGAGCCACCGAGGGCAAACAGGGCGATCAACACCGGGATCAGCAGCCGCTCACGGCCGGCAAAGCCGCGCACAATGGCCACCACCCCTGCATCCAGCGCACCGCTTTGCATGGTCACCGCGAGAAAACCACCGATGATGAGCACGAACAGCGCCACGTCGGCCGCCTTGTGAAAGCCCTGAATGGGGGCCTTGAGCACCTCGAACACCCCCTGCGGGTGGGCGGGTAACTCGGTGTAGCTGCCGGGCACCGGCAACAGCCGCTCGTCGCCGCTGTAATCGGCCACGGCCGCAGCCGCAACCGGCTGCTGGGTCTTGGCGGTGACATAGTCATATTTGCCCGCTGGCAGCACCCAGGTCAGGGCGGCCATCAGCGCGATGATGATAAAAAGCAGGGTATAAACTGTGGGGAGTTGGCGCTTCTTGGGCGCCTCGTTTGGAGTGGTCATAGCTTCCGTACCTCGGCAATGCCGTCTGTGATCCGATCAGCGCAAGACTAGCGGGTTTGATATGGGAAAAAGGTGATCGCTGATAATAAAATTCCGCAAATTAGCGGAATGTTTGCCAAAAAAACAGGGCCCCGCGGGGCCCCGTTTTCACTTGAGTCAGACTCAGAGCTCGACCACGTCGAATTTCACATCCGGATTTACATCCGCATCGTAATCGACCTCATCCAGACCGAAACCGAACAGGCGCAGGAACTCCTGCTTGTAGCCGGTGTAGTCAGTCAGCTCGGAAAGATTCTCGCTGGTGATAGATGGCCACAGGTCGCGGCAGGTCTGCTGCACATCTTCACGCAGTTCCCAGTCATCCATGCGGATGCGAGCCTGATCGTCCAGCGCCATGTCGGACGCGTAGAGACGGGTGCGCATCATGCGATCTACCTGCTCCATGCAACCCTCGTGAATGCCCTTCTCCTTCATGATTTTGAAGGCCATGGAGATATAGAGCGGCATCACCGGAATGGCGGAAGAGGCCTGAGTCACCACGGATTTGAGCACGGCCACGTGAGCGGTGCCGCCCTTGGCAGCCAGATCGCCACGGATGGCGGCGGCGGCGCGGTCCAGATCTTCCTTGGCGCGGCCCAGGGTGCCATGCCAGTAGATTGGCCAGGTCAGATCGGTACCGATGTAGGAGTAGGCCACGGACTTGGCGCCGTCAGCCAGCACGCCGGCATCACGCAGGGCAGCCATCCACAGCTCCCAATCCTGACCGCCCATCACTGTGATGGTGTTCTGGATCTCTTCCTCGTTCGCCGGCTCGACGGTAGCGGTGATGATCTGATCCTTGTTGGTATCAATGGCGGTGGTGGTGTAGACCTCGCCGATCGGTTTGAGGGCAGAGCGCACCACTTCGCCGGTTTCCGGCATCTTGCGCACCGGAGAGGCCAGGGAGTAGACAACCAGATCGATTTGACCCAGATCCTGCTTGATAAGCTCAATCACCTTGGCGCGGCACTCGTTGGAGAAGGCATCGCCGTTGACGCTCTTGGCGTAGAGGCCCGCCTCTTTGGCTGCCTTGTCGAAGGCGGCAGAGTTGTACCAGCCGGCGGTACCGGTCTTGGACTCGGTGCCCGCTTTTTCAAAGAAGACGCCGAGGGTGGCGGCGCCGCTACCGAAGGCAGCCGCAATCCGGGAGGCCAGGCCATAACCGGTGGAAGCGCCGATCACCAGCACCTTCTTGGGACCATTCTCGATGGTGCCCTTGGCCTTGGTATAAGCGATCTGGCGACGAACATTGGCTTCACAACCGACCGGATGAGTGGTGGTGCAGATAAAGCCGCGAACCTTGGGTTTGATGATCATATGGGGTCTCGGATCCGTTTAATGGATGAAATCGGGGCATAAGATACCTCATCTTGCCGCGATAAGGTGCTCTGATGTGTTGAACTGCGGCAAAAATGGGCATCCGAAGGTGGCAATCATGGTCCATGCCATGGTGCCACCTCACGGCAATTAGCAGGCAATGCGGGTGATGTGGCCATCCTGCAGCTTATAGAAGGCATCTTGCGGCAACTCCTGTGACCAGGTCGCCTCATAGTCGAGATCGGCATAGACACCACGCAGCATGGCACCGAGCAGGCCGTGGGAGATAACGATGGCCCGCTCGGCGATGGCGGGATCCTGCAACCACTGGTGTGCCCGGCGCTGAATGCTCTCGAAGCTCTCGGCCCCCGGTGCCTGCAGATACCAGTCCCCCTTGCCGGTATCGAGCTCGGGATGAGCGAGCCGCAACGCCGGGATCTGGCAGCTCTCCCACTCCCCCATCCCCAGCTCCATCAAGCGATCGTCCCAGACAATGCGATCCGCCGTCAGCCCCAACTGCTCGCACACCAGCAGTGCAGTCTGACGGGCGCGACCGAGCGGGCTGGCATAGACGGTCCAGCGGGCGGGATCCGCCAGTTCGGCGGCAAGGCGCCGCCCCATGGCGATGGCTTGCACCTCGCCCTTGTCGGTCAGATCGGAGTTGCAGCGCCCCTGCAGACGCTGCTCGGCATTGAAGCGGGTCTGGCCGTGGCGCAGCAGATAGATGAGTCGAGACATGATTTCTCCAGCACGTTCAGAGAGATAGAAAAATACAAGGGGGGATGATGATAGCAGATGAGCCCGAAGGATGGTCCAAATAGAGAGGCTAAAGCGGGCGTAAAAAACGGGTCAAGGCTGACCCGTTTGCTGCCAATTTGGCCAGAGTGTATCGGCTCAGCCCTTCTTGATCTCCCGCAGATAGCGGTAGATGGAGTGGACCGAGATCCCGAGCTGGCGCGCCGCAATCTGGGCACTGTCTTTTAACTCGAAGATCCCCATGTCGTGCAGCTGGTTGACGATAACCCGAGTCTTCTGGGACGGAGGCACCGCCTCGTTGCCACGCACCTCGGCACTGACGGTGTCGATAGTGCTGTTGAGCGCTTCGTCGATGTTGCGGGCGAACACCTCCGGGGTGGCATGGCTCTCATGGGGGTGCATGCACTCCGGCATCATGGTGCGCAACACGGATTGCAACGGGGCATCCATGTCGCTGTTGATGCAGAGCAACCCGATGGCCCTGTGCTCCCCGTTGCGGATCACGGTGGTGATGGAGCGCAGGGTCTTGCCGGTGGCGCACTTGGTCATGTAGGGGCTGGAGATATCCTGCCCGCTCTTGAGCTTCATCATCGCCAGGTTGGTGATGGGGGCGCCGACACTGCGGCCGGTGATATGGCCGTTGGCAATCTTGACGATCGAGGGATTGCGCGCATCCAGACTGTGGAGCAGCACTTCGGTGTGCTGGCCATACATGGCGGCGATGCCGTCCACTATGTTCTCCATCGACTTGAGGATCTCAAAATCGCTCGGACTCAACTCTTGCAGCTTCACAATGGGACCTTCTTGCAAGGGTTGCTGCCGGACAATGGACGCCGGGCAGCAACCGACAGGGACATCAGGCGGACATGATATCAATAATGGTGCTGTCTGTGGCAGACATACCCTCCTTCACCATCTGGCCGACGTTGCGGATGGTCTGATCCACGTCACCGGCGACGATCCCCTGCCCCGACACCGAGTGGCTGTTGAGGGCCATCAGGAAGCCGCGCACCGCCGCACCGGAGGAGGTACTCACCTTCATGGCGCAGGAGGCTTTCGCGCCGTCGCACACCATGCCGGCACTGTCACTCAGCACGTTCTGGATGGCAAAGCAGGATTGCTCGAAGCTGCCGCCCGCCAGATAGACCATGGCCATGGAGGCGGCCGCGCTGGTCACGGTATTGCCACAGAAGGCCGACAGCGGCGGATAGTGGGACTTGATATAGATGGCGCCCAGATGGCTCATGATGAGGGCGCGAGCCAGCTGCTCTTCGCTGGCCGCAAAGCGCTCGGCAATTACCATCACCGGAATGGTGGCGGCAATGCCCTGGTTGCCGCTGCCGAAGTTGCTCATGGCTGGCAGGGTCGCGCCCCCCATGCGGGCATCGGAGGCGGCCGCCGTCATCATCACGATGCGGTTCATCACATCCTCGCCGATAAGACCGGCATTGATGTTCTGCTGCATGGTGCGGCCAATCTCCAGGCCATAGGGGTTGTTCATCCCCTCGGCGGAGAGCTTGCCGTTAAGCTCCGAGGCTTTGAGGATGAACCTGATCTGCTCGAACTCCACCTGAGTGGCGAACTCGTAGATGGCGGCGATGCTGATATCGACGCCATCGCAAATGGAACCGGTTGCACCACCCTGGCTCTGATCGGCGGTGAAGGTCACCTCGCCATCGCGGCGCTGCTCGACGATGCGGGTATGACCACCGCAGAGGGTCACTTCGGCGCTGTGCTCTTCACCATGTTCATCCGTGCCATAAACGGTCACGCGGCAGAAGATAAACTCGGGGGCGGCGGTGCGGCTCACCTGCACCTTGCCAGCATCGATCAGCTGCTGGGCACGCTCCACCTGTTCTGGCTGGATCGCGGCCAGCACCTCCAGCCCGGCATCGGCGTTGCCACCGATGGCTCCGGCCGCAGCCGCAATGGCCAGACCGATCTTGCCGGTGCCCGGCACATAGACACCCATCGAGTTTTTATAGAGATTGTCCGACACTGCAACCTCGAGGCGACCTGGCTCACAGCCCAGTTGCCGGGTGGCGACCGCTGCGGCATAGGCGGCGGCGATTGGCTCGGTACAACCCAGCGCTGGTTTGACAACCTGTTGAATAATCTGCAGATACTGCTGCCACGCTTGTTTCATCACTTGAACCTTTTTATCAGCATTAACGAGCGATATGGGCGATCGCTTCCACTTCAACCTTGACGCCCATCGGCAGATCCTTCACTGCGAAGCAGCTGCGCGCCGGACAATCTTTCTGGAAATAGGCTTTATAGACCTCGTTGAACGCGGCAAAATCGCTGATCTCGGCGAGGTAGCAGGTAGTTTTGAGCACGGTATCCAGCGAGCCGCCAGCGGCTTCCAGCACGGATTTCAGGTTTTCCAGTGACTGGCGGGTCTGGGCGGCAATCCCCCCTTCCACCACACCACCCTGTTGCTTGCAGACCGGCAACTGACCGGAGGTAAAGATGAGGTCGCCATAGGCAGTGCCGTGGCTGTAGGGACCGATAGCGTCAGGTGCCGCTGCTGCTGTGATGATGCGTTTCATATAGCCACTCCTGTTTGTGCAATTTTTTTTGCAATCACGAATCTCATTCCGTTCAACATTATTTGCTTTTTATTTTATCCATTCAACAAAAAGATACAAAAATGGCGTTTAAAGGCACCTTTCGGCCTCAATATAAACCGTGATCACCATCCTGATTTGAACAAAAGTACTCTTATGGGCATTGTTTATGACAGTTTAATTCAACTATATTTGCGCCGCTTTCCCACATCCCTACAAAAAAGAAGGTTTTAATGGACGCGCATAGCACTACACTCGCCAGCCCCGTGATGGGCACGCTGGAATGGAAAGAAGCGGTTCGCTTCGACAGCACCGACTGGGGCTGGATCATCATGAGCATCGGCATGGCCATCGGCGCAGGGATCGTCTTCCTGCCGGTACAGGTGGGTCTGATGGGCTTGTGGGTCTTTCTGCTCTCGGCGGTGATCGGCTACCCCGCCATGTACATGTTCCAGCGCCTCTTTATCAACACCCTGGCCACCTCGCCAGAGTGCAAGGATTACCCCAGCGTCATCACCGGCTACCTTGGCAAGAACTGGGGTGTGCTGCTCGGCGCACTCTACTTCGTGATGCTGGTGATCTGGGTCTTCGTCTACTCCACAGCCATCACCAATGACAGCGCCTCCTTCCTGCAGAGCTTCGGCGTCACCGACGGCCTGCTCTCCGAAAACCCGCTCTACGGTCTGGTGCTGATCTGTGGCCTGGTGGCACTGGCCTCGCGCGGCGAAAACCTGCTGTTCAAGATCTCCACCTTTATGGTGCTGACCAAGATCAGCGTGGTGGCCGTGCTCGGCCTGATGATGGTGGACAAGTGGGATGCGGCAAACATCACCGCCATGCCCGCCGCCGGTGACTGGATGAAGGATGCCATCATCATGCTCCCCTTTACCCTCACCTCCATCCTCTTTATCCAGAGCCTGAGCCCCATGGTGATCTCCTACCGCTCGCGGGAAAAGTCGCTGGAAGTGGCCCGCTTCAAGGCGATGCGCGCCATGAATATCGCCTTCGGCATCCTGTTTGTGGTGGTGTTCTTCTACGCGGTTTCCTTTACCCTGGCCATGGGCCACGATCAGGCGGTCAAAGCCTCCGAGGAGAATATCTCCGCACTGGCGATGGTGGCGCAGGGGATGCCCGGCCAGACCCTCAAGCTCCTGAGCCTCACCCTCAACATCTTCGCGGTGATGACCGCCTACTTCGGCGTTTACCTCGGTTTCCGTGAAGCCTGTCAGGGTCTGGCGATGAACCTGCTGCGCCGGGTTCTGCCGGAAAACCGCATCAACAAAGGATTGGTAGGCAAAGGGATCATGGTGTTCACCGTCATGCTCTCCTGGGGTGCCATCGTGCTCAACGCCCCGGTGCTGAGCTTCACCTCCATCTGCAGCCCCATCTTCGGCATGGTGGGTTGCCTCATCCCGGCCTATCTGGTCTATCAGGTACCGGCGCTGCACAAGTACAAGGGCACCTCCCTCTACATCATCATCGTCACCGGCCTACTGCTCTGTGTCTCGCCCTTCCTGGCGTTCAACTGATCGGTTTCCCCTTATCGACCGCGGGTCACCTTCGGGTGGCCCGTTTTCTATTGGCTCGGCTGACGGCACCCCGCCCGGAAGTAAAAAGCCAAGGGGATCACAACTTGCAACCGGCCATCACCCAAGGGAGGCCGCTCGGAGTACTATTCAGGCAACACGAATCACGCCCGCACTCAGGTATCGAGGCTTAACATGAAATGGATTTTCAACCCCGCCATCCGGCTGGGCAATCAGCTCTCCTTCAAATACAAATTCCTGCTCTGGTCCTGTCTGATGCTGCTGCCACTGGCGTACAGCATGACCAATCTGCTGGGGCGGCTGCAGGATGACAACGTCCAGGCCAACCGCGAGCTGGCGGGAGTGGTCAATCTCGCCCCCGTGCCCGCTATCGAGCAAGCCCTGCTCACCCATCGCAATCTGGTAACCCGTCATGCCTATGAAGTGGATCCGGTCGGTGATGATCAGGTCAAGGCAGCCGCACAAGCCGTTGATCAGAGCCTGCAAGCCTTTGCCGACACCCGCCAGAACAACCCCTCCTTTGAGGTGATCCAGCAGGGCTGGGCCGCCCTGCAGAGTGAAGCGGGCAAGCTGGAAGTGGAGCAGAGCAACCTGCGCCACGACAAGCTGTTGACCGAGGTGCGCCACCTCTACAAGCACATTACCGCTGCCAGCAGCCTTATTCAGGATCCGGCGCTCGGTACCTACTACATGGTGATCCTCGCCAGCGAGCGGTTGCCGCAGCTGCGCGACCAGCTGGCTCAGGTGCGGGATCGTGCCGCCACCATCGCCGATTTCGGCCTGTTTCAGGCCGAGGGCTACAGCGGCCTGCGTTTTCGTCTTGACCTGATCAGCGCCACTCTGCAAGAGCTGGAGGCCGATCTGACCCTGCTATACCAGATGGAACCGGCCTACCGCGCCGAGCTGGGTCAGCAGACCGATGCTCTGATACAGCTGGTGCGTCAGGGGGTCGAGACCATGGAAAACAAGATGATGAAGGATCAGCTGGTGCAGCTCTCCACCAAGGAGGTGCAAGCGCTGGGGGATAAAATGGACGAGGCCATCACCGCGCTGGCAGGCCAGGTACGCCAGCGGCTGGAGGCCGACTTACATCAGCGGCTGACCGCCAACCAGCGCCACTTCTGGTGGGTCACCGCGCCGCTGACCATCAGCTTGCTGCTCTACCTCTACCTGATGATCGGCGCCTATCTCTCCCTGCGCGACACCGTAGGGCGGGTGCGTGATATTGCCGCTCGGGTCAACGCCCAGGATCTCAGCCAGCATATCGAGATCGTCGGTCAGGACGAGCTGGCCGCCATCAGCCGGGATTACAACGTGACCCTGGAGACCCTGCGCACCCTGATGCTGCGAGTGCGTGAAAATGGCGTCACCGTGGTGGAGAGCGCCACCGAGATCGAAGCGCGTACCTGCCGCTCACAGGAGGTGATCGCCGATCAGCAAGGGGAGACCCATCAGGTCGCCACCGCCATCAAGGAGCTGGCCGCCACCTCACAAGACATGGCGGGCAACGCCCTGCAAGCCGCCCGCATGACCCAGGAGGCGCAGAACGTGGTCGGTCAGGGCGAGGATGTGGTGGAACGAACCATCAAGGCAATCGACCATATCAACCGCGAGGTGCTGCGTACCGCCGACACCATAGGCCAGCTGGAACAGCAGTGCAGCCAGATTGGCGGCGTCATCAGCGTGATCCGCAGCATCGCCGAACAGACCAACCTGCTGGCCCTCAACGCTGCCATCGAAGCGGCCCGGGCTGGTGAGCAGGGTCGCGGCTTTGCGGTGGTGGCCGACGAGGTGCGGTCTCTTGCCAACCGCACCCAGGGGGCTACCGTCGAGATCCAGCAGATGATTGAACAGCTGCAATCCGGCGCCCGCGCCTCGGTCACCGCCATGTCGGCGGCCAGCCATGAAGCGCAGGAGGGGGTCGGGCTGGCGCAGGAGGCAAAACAGGCTTTCGGCGCCATCACCGAGAAGGTGGATCGGATGGTCGATACCAACGCCATCATCGCCAGCGCCATCGAGCAGCAGGGCGCAGTGGTCAACGAGATCGAACGCAACGTGGTGCGCATCTCCGATGGCAGTGACGAGGCGCTGCAAGTGGCCAGCGCCGCCCGCGATGCCGCCCGCCAGATCCACCAGCTCACCGAACAGCTGCGCGCCATGGTACAGAGCTTCGTGCTGTAACAGAGCGCTGACAAGCCGGGCTCAACGTGAGCCCGGCATTATCCCGGTCTCGCCCCTGCCCACAATATCTCGGTTGTTCGGATCATCCAGAAAATCTCTGCGACCCACTTGCCGGGCAAACGCCAACAAAGTAGTCTCGAACGAAAACAAAATGCGGCATTCCCGACACGCACTGTCTGCGACGTCGAGGGAAACGAAGCCGCCTGCGAGCCACAGATTAAAACCAGCGTCACGTCATTTATCACCCGCTTCAAGCGAGGATTCACCCATGGCCAGATACCAGTTTTTTACCATTCCGGCGTCCAATCGGCAGCAATACACCTTTATCGACATGGCATCTCCGACCTTTCTGAGTGAAAAGGCGGCACTGCTGACCCAAGGATTCGAGGTGGAGGAGGACTTTATTGACGCGACCACTCCACGGGAGGCCGTCGAGATGTACCAATCCAATTTTCTCTATGTGGCGGATGAGATAGGCAAGTCCGATAGCAGCTACGCCGCGGCCATCGCCATGCTGGAGCTAGGCAAGGGGCTATTTGGCAAAAAAACTCGCTGAGATAAGCTGCAGCGATGAAGAGTGGTGGCCATCGTGGCAACGTGCCCGATGGCCATATGGCAAGACATCAATTCGGTAAGTCAGAAGCGCCCCAGCTGCTGGAGCATCTCGATCAGCTCCTCTTCGCTGCTCGGCTCATAGGCCAGCTGAAGGCTCGGGGCAGCGCCCCCCATCAGCATGTAGACGTTGGTGCTGCAGTGGTCGTAGTGATACCACTTACCGTCGATACAGACGTCGGTATAGCATCTCGGGTCCCTTTTCAGTTCCATATGCACATCCTTTTGTTACATTCCATCAACATCAATCTTGACCGTAAAATAACCACCGAGGTTCAAGCTTGATGCAGATCAATGGAAGCGGCTGAAAGGGATAGATATCTGCCAGATCTGTGGCTTGCGGATGCCCCGAGCCATCATAGGTTATCCAAATGAAGATGGACCGAGCGCACCGTCATATCGCCGGATGGCCCCCGGTAACAAAAACGGCGCCCGCAGGCGCCGTTTTTGATTTTCCCTCAAAAGCGAGGGGCAAACAGAAGGCTTATTCGTCTTCCAGATAGGCGTAGCCTTGCAGGCCCAGCTCCAGCTCGTCGAGCAGGGCTTTGCGAGTGGCATCGTCCAGAGCCGGGTGGGCAGCGATCCGCTGGTAGTTTTCGCGGATCACGGACGGGTCGATGTTGACGTAACGCAGCAGCTGGTCGACGGTGTCGCCACGCACCACGTTGCGAATGTCCATCTTGCCCTCTTCGTCCAGCCACACTTCCGCGCAGTGGGTGTCACCGAACAGGTTGTGCAGATCGCCGAGGATCTCCTGATAGGCACCGACCAGGAAGAAGCCGACGTGGCACTCTTCGTTCTCGCCGTAGACCGGCATCGGCAGGGTGCTCTCGACCCCCAGACCGTCGACATAGTGCTCGACCTGACCGTCGGAGTCACAGGTGATATCCATCAGGATACCGCGACGGCTAAGCGGACGATCGAGACCGGCCAGCGGCATCACCGGGAATACCTGACCGATACCCCAGGCATCCGGCAGGGACTGGAACAGGGAGAAGTTGGCAAAGCACTTGTCCGCCAGCTTTTCACTCAGCTCGTCAGCCAGCGCACGGTGGTTGCGGTTGACCGGGTTGAGCATCTCTTTGAGCGCCAGACAGGTGTTCTGGTGCAGCATCTCGGCCCAGGCACGCTGTTCAAGGTTCAAGAGGCCCATGGTGTACTGGGTATTCACGTCACCCAGATCTGCCACCGAGTCATGGAAGATCTCCAGCAGGGAGGGATCTTCGCTGCGCAGATCCAGCCAGCCTTTCCACATGTTCTGCAGAATGGTCGGCGCATCTTCGTCCGGCGCGCTGATGTCGTTCATCTCCACCCCTTCGGCACCAATGATATTGGTGACCAGCACGGCGTGGTGGGCAGTCAGGGCACGGCCAGACTCGCTGATGATGGTCGGGTGCGGCAGATCGAACTCGCGGCAGACATCGCCGATACCCCATACCACGTTGTTGGCGTACTCGGAGAGGCTGTAGTTGGCGGAGCAGTGGCTCTGGGAACGGGTTCCCTCGTAGTCCACCCCCAGGCCGCCGCCGACGTCCACGACTTCGATGTTGGCACCGAGGCGACGCAGTTCAGCGTAGAAACGGCCGCACTCGCGGATGCCGCCCTGAATGTCGCGGATATTGGCGATCTGGGAACCCAGATGGAAGTGCAGCAGTTGCAGGCAATCCAGCTTGCCCAGCCCGCGCAGACGCTCGATCAGCGCCAGGATCTGGGAGGCGGAGAGACCAAATTTGGACATGGAGCCACCGCTCGATTCCCACATGCCGGAGCCGGTGGAGGCGAGCTTGGCACGCACCCCGATGTTGGGCTTGATGTTGAGACGAGCTGACTCGTCCAGCACCATTTCCAGTTCGGAGGGCTTCTCCACCACGATGTAGACCTTGTGGCCCATCAGGTTGCCCAAGAGGGCGTGGCGGATATATTCGCGGTCTTTGTAACCGTTGCAGACGATCACCGAGCCTTGCTCATGGTGATGGGACAGCACGGCCAGCAGTTCCGGTTTGGAACCAGCTTCCAGGCCAAGCCGGGGCTTGTCGCTGTAGGACTGGCTGATGGTCTCGATGACACGACGCTGCTGGTTTACCTTGATCGGGTAAACGCAGAGGTAGTCCCCTTCATAGCCAGACTTCTCGATGGCCTGACCAAAGGCGTTGAACAGCGCATCGACCCGACTCTTGAGGATGTCAGGGAAGCGCAGCAACACGGGGGTGGTCAGCCCGGACTGACGCAACTGTTCGATGGCGTCAGAGAGCACGATATGCGCGTCAGGGCGTGATTTGTCGGGGGCGACGGTCACATGACCGGCGTCATTGATATTGAAAAAACCCGCACCCCAGTAGGGAACGTTGTAGACCTTCAAGGAGTCCTTGCTGGACCAGTTAGTCATGGGCTATGCCTCGCAAATGAGCGACCCAAAGTCGCCTTCGTTACCCTCAATCACATCCAGACCATCTAGTGCAGAGTACGGCGAGCGCTGCCATCACGAGACGCAGCCACCCAAACCAGCGCTTTGCACATCGCGGCAAGCCAGAGGCTGCCTGGTGGATCTTGGGGAAGTAACGAGTCTTGATGTGGGGCTGGTGGCTTTACATCAAGCTCAACGGTATGCGGTGCCACTATGCCGTAGCGCCGCGGTACTTTGATGACAGACGACATCAGCCACGCCGTCAGTTCATCATTCGGCAGCGATCCCGACAGAAGGAGAGGGTTCCAAGGAAGAGAAGCGAAGGCGCCAGCACGCATGCGTGTTGATAGACGACAACAACCACAGCCCACCTCACCGTCAGTGACCGCCCATGACAAGGGAAGATGATGAGCCGGTGGCCCACTCGGTCAAATGAAGGATGAGAGTCTGTTGTTCTCCCTGATACCGGAGCCTAACCGGTATTAAAGAAACCATTCCCCAGCAGTGTCTGTCGTTTCTGCGTGCCTCGCCCTATAGGCGTATGATCGGTCGGGTTTCTGGCGGCTCTGCCTGCTTCAGGGTTGCCCTTGGATCGGCGCGGAGTGTACACACTTACCGCGGGCAGTGACAATAAAAAATAGTGTTCAAAATCCCCTTTTAATGAGTCGATCAAATCTTGCTGGCGGGCAGGCGGGCTCTGGGATGGCGCAGGTTATGCGACAGCCCGGTTTCCCCTTGAAAAGTGTGTGAAAACGCCACAATTGGGCTGACGCCTTGCTGTGCGGTGGCTGAGGGGAATTTGGCCGCCACCGCCAGCGCCTAAATATCGCAATAAATGCCACATTTATGCGATCTCCCTCCCGGACGTTGCGTCGCACGCCGCACCTCACCCGCTCTCCCCTTGCGTCAAAAAATGGGAAAAACCTGCGCTGACGCAATGAGTGCCCCGCACGGATTGGCCACAATGGCCGCTCACAATCGGTTAGAGGCTGACTAATGGATACCCTGCTTGAGCGTTTTCTGCGTTACGTAACTTTTCATACCCGCTCCGATGAGACCAATCCAGCCTGCCCGAGCAGCGAAGGCCAGCTGATCTTTGCCCGTGCCCTGCAAGAAGAGATGAAGTCGCTAGGGCTGACCCGAGTCACCCTGGATGAGCACGGCTACCTCACCGGCTGCCTGCCAGGCAACCAGCCGGACGCCCCCGCCATCGGCCTGATTGCCCACATGGATACCGCCGACTACGAGGCGGAACACGTAGTACCGCAAATCATCGAGAACTATCAGGGCGGCGATATCTGTCTTGGCAAGGGTGACGAGGTGCTCGCCATCCGTGACTACCGCTTCCTGAAAAACTACCTGGGTCAGGATCTCATCACCACCGACGGCACTACCCTTCTCGGCGCCGACGACAAGGCGGGTATCGCCGAGATCCTCACCGCCATCGACCACCTGCAGGCGCACCCCGAGATCCCGCGCGGCGATATCTGGGTCGGCTTTACTCCGGATGAGGAGATCGGCCGCGGCGCCAACCTGTTTCCGCTGGAGAGATTCCCGGTCAAGTGGGCCTATACCGTGGATGGCGGCGAACTGGGCGAGCTGGAGTATGAAAATTTCAACGCCGCCAGCGCCACGGTTCGTTTTATCGGCAATAACGTCCACCCCGGCACCGCCAAGGGGAGCATGATCAACAGCCAAACCCTGGCCGCCCGCTTCCACGCCGCCATGCCAGCCGACGAGACCCCGGAGTGCACCGACGGGTATGAGGGCTTCTTCCATCTGGCCCAGATGAGCGGCACCGTGGAGGAGAGCACCCTGCACTACATCATCCGTGACTTCGACGACGAGCACTTCGCCGCGCGCAAAGCCGAGATGCAGAACCGGGTGGCCGCCCTGCAGGCCGAGTATCCGAAGGCCCGCATCGAGCTGACCCTGACCGACAGCTACCGTAACATGCGCAGCCAGATCGAGCCGCACATGCATATCGTCGAGCTCGCCAAGGCCGCCATGGAGGCCGCCGACGTGGTGCCGAAGATCAAGCCCATTCGCGGCGGTACCGATGGCGCCCGTCTCTCCTTTATGGGTCTGCCCTGCCCCAACCTCTTCACCGGAGGCCACAACTTCCACGGCAAGCACGAGTTCATCCCGCTGCAATCCATGGAGAAATCGGTCGCCACCCTGGTGGAGCTGGTGCGCCTCACCGCGGCTTGGCGCGGCTAATCGAGTCGCTATCCTTACCACGACCACCGAGGGGGGGAGCCGGTTAACCGGCTCCCCCCTTGCTATCTGGCCATCACCCATCAAGAAAGGGAAACCGGGGAGGGTCGCTCAGGAGCAACTGGCCGCCGCTGCCATCAAACTGTCATCCCGCTGACATGTCGCGGGAACAGTGTCACATCATGCTGGGAGCAACGGATCGCCGGAGCCCCCCAGATGTTCACTATCGATACCCTGCTGACCCAGCACTTCCCCCGCCTGCTTGGCTACCCCCTGCTCACCCCGCTGTTAAAGCGGCTGCTGGGCTGGCTGCTCAACGAACGTGCCTTTGCCGACTTTGCCGCCCGCTACCCGCACCTGCGCGGCCTCGACTTTGTCGAGCAGGCGCTGACCCAGCTCGATTTCGACTATCGGGTCAGCGAGGCGCAGCTGGAGCATATTCCCGCCAGCGGCCGGGTCATTCTAGTCGCCAACCACCCCATCGGCTCGCTGGACGGACTAGCGCTGCTGCAACTGCTCGGCCGCATCCGCCCCGATGTGAAGATCGTCGCCAACCAGCTGCTGGCCCAGCTCGCGCCGCTGCGCCCTTTGCTATTGCCGGTGGACAATATGGAGGGCAAGACCGATCGACAGGCCATCCTCGCCATGAACGAACACCTCGCCCATGAAGGGGCACTGGTGATCTTCCCCGCAGGCGAAGTCTCGCGGCTTGGCCTCAAGGGGGTGAAAGATGGCCCCTGGCAGGCAGGCTTTATCAAGCTGGCCCAGCGCACCCGCACCCCGCTGGTGCCCATCCATCTGGGAGGGCGCAACAGCCTCTGGTTCTATCTCGCCTCCTGGCTCAACAAGCCCGCCTCCGCCCTATTGCTGGTGCGCCAGCTGTTTCGCCAGCAGGGGCAGACCCTGCCGGTGACCATAGGAGCGCGCATTCCGCTCGGCAGTTTTCAGGAGCTGCCCGCCAAGACGGCGGCGCGGCTGGTGCGCAACCACCTCTACCGGATTGGCCGTGGCAAGGCGGGACGGCTGCAGACCGAGGCCCCCATCGCCCTGCCGGGGGATCGCCGCCAGCTCAAACAGGCCATCGAAAGCTGCGAACAGCTCGGCACCACCCCGGATGGTCAGGGGATCTACCTCTACCGCCGCCACGAACTGAGCCACTCGGTGATCCTGCGCGAGCTGGGGCGACTGCGGGAGATCGCCTTTCGCGCAGTGGGGGAAGGGTCTGGCAAGCGGCGGGATCTCGATGGTTTTGACAACGACTATCACCACCTGATCCTCTGGGATCCGGCCCGACTCGACATTATCGGCGCCTACCGCTTTGCCCCGGTGGCGGAGCTGCTGGCCAGCAAGGGGAAGGATGGCCTCTACAGCCACACCCTGTTCGGCTTTGAGGATAAGTTGCTGCCCCGGCTGGAGCAGGCCATCGAGCTTGGCCGCAGCTTTATCCAGCCCGCCTACTGGGGCAAGCGGGGGCTCGATTATCTCTGGTTCGGCATCGGTGCTTATCTGGCCCGCTATCCCCGCTACCGCTACCTGTTTGGCCCGGTGTCGCTCTCCGGCAGCCTGCCGCCGGCGGCCAAGGATCTGCTGGTGAGCTTCTACCGCCAGCACTTTGCCCCCGAGCTGGCGCTGGCCCCCTCCCGCCGTCCCTACCCCGAGACGCAGCCTCTGTTCGAAGGGGTGGATTACGGCGCCGATCTCAAAGCACTCAAGGCCCGTCTCGACAATCTGGGCTGCGCCATCCCCACCCTCTACAAGCAGTACTCCGAGCTGTGCGAGCCGGGCGGGGTGCAATTTATGGACTTTGGTATCGACCCCGACTTCAACCACTGCATCGACGGGCTGGTGTGGGTCGATGTGAGCCGCATCAAGCCCCACAAGCGGGCCCGCTATATCGGCAGTCATCTGGCCGAGCCGCGCTCATAGCCCTGCAGGCGCCAGGCAAACAGCCAAAGGCAAAAAAGGAGAGAGAGGCCATCGCCTCCCTCTCCTTTAGCTCTCATGCTCAGCACCTTTTCGAGGCGCTCGGCCCATCTGGCGTTACTCGGCCGCCTTGCGATCCGAGTGGCCGAGATCCCGCTCAGGGGCGATAACATCGCGCACCCGCTGCTTGATCTCCTTGGCCTCGGGGAAGCCGTCATCGACCACCCGATCCCACACCTGCACCCCGTTCACCAGAATGCGGAACTCCCCCTTGCTGGCCGGCACCAGCGCCACCTCCCCCAGATCGCTGTCAAAGGTGGAAAGCAGCTCCTGCGCCAGCCAGGCGGCGCGCAGCATCCAGCGACAGAGGGTGCAGTAGCGGATTTCGATGCGGGGTTTGCTGATCAGGGTTTCAGACTCGGTCATGAGTGACTCCATAAAAAAAGCGGCCAATGGCGGGAAATGGCGTACCGCCACCCAATGGCCAATCCCGGTTCGGTCAAATCAGCGCTGATCAACCCCATGAAAATCGGCCAGCCAATGGCGGGCAATGGTACGCATCGCCGATTCTGGCAGCTCGAACAGGCCGGGAGCAAGAGGGCCTGCCGCCAGCATCCGGATCCCTTCCATGATCTCCGCCAGCACCAGATAGACATATTCGCCAATCACGGCGCCATGGACGAAGTTGACCGCCTCGCCCCGGTTGAGCAGGTAGATCTGGGTACCATCCGGCCGGTTGAGGGCCAGCACATGGGGGCACACCTCTTCGCTCGGCCACGGCAACTGGGCCAGCGAGAAGGCAAACTCGTCATCGGCCGAGGTGACCGAGGCGACCATGGTGCCGGGGCGCAGCGCCTGCAGATCCGCCAAATCCAGCGAGCCGTTGCCGGTAGAGCAGATCACCAGCTCGGCGCGGCTCAAGGCTTCAGCCTTGGTGATCAAGCGAAAACCGTGAGAGAGCGCTTCGACCTGTCGCAGCACATCTGTTTCCACCAGCCCGAGATGAAGATTGCGACAGCGCAGGTCGCGGGCGATGCTGCGCCCCACCTTGCCATAGCCAAACAGCACGGCTTCGCAGACGTTGAAAGTACGGTTGAGATTACGAGCCAGCGACTCCGCGGAGTAGACCACGCTCAAACCAATCTGGATATCCTCGGCCTGCTTGAGGGGACTGCGTGCCACCGACACCACCGGGGTCGCCAGCACCTCCTGCTCATAGCGTTGATGGCCGTTCTCGGTCATCTCCACCACCCCGAGGAAACGGGGGCCGAAGTATTCACTCAAGATCACCTGGGTTTTGGCAAAGTAACCGCCAATATCGAGGATCAGCAACCGCTCGTGGGGGGCCACCAGCGGCGCAATCTGCTGGATGAGGCTGTCGGGTTCATTGGTCCAGCGTCGGTTGAGGGGCAGCACCGGATAGTGCTGGGATACCCACTCCAGGGTCGGGCAGTGTACCGATTTCGGTTTGGGCAAAATGGCACCAATCCGTCCAATCTGACCGAGAGCGTCGATAAAACGGGGGCGATCGGGAAGCAGGTGAGTGACCAGCAGAATGCAGAGACCATCGATACGTCCCTGTCCGGTGAAATGGCGAAAAAACAGATGCTCAGATCCTTGACTGCGCAACTGTGGCCTCCTTATGTGCCGCAAAGCAGGCAAACAGAACCCGGCGCGGCCGGGTTCTGTGTGTGTCCAAATAAAATGAAAATCCTTTTTATCTGAAACACATAGGGGGCTCAATCATTATCTGCCAAGAGTATGAGCAGGTATGCAAAAATGGCGCCATTTGACCATTTTCCACACAAGTATCAGTACAAAGAAGCAGCAGGCCAGACCCACCATAGGCTGAGCCCGGTTCCCGCGGCAGCGAGCAGGATCAGCCCACTCCAACGCACTGGCCAGGGTTTGTCACGTAACGCCCACTCCAGCAGCGGCAGCAACCAGACCGGCAGCAACACCACCAGCGGCACCTCCACATATTGCCAGGCCAGCATCTGGACGAAGGCGAGGGCCAGCGCCAGACCGGCGGGTGCTACCTTGATGTCAACAAAGGTGGCAAGCAGGGCGCGAAAACCGGCGAAAGCGGCCAGCGCACCGGCCAGCTGGGCAATCAGCAGACTGCCATCGATGCCGATCACCAGTGCCAACCAGATAAAGCCGAGGGCAAACCCGAGCCCCTCGCGGCTATCACAGCGCAAGGTGCTCCAGCCAAACCAGAGGATGGCGGGCAGCAGTGCCAGCCAGATCCCGGGTTCGCTCGCCAGTACCGAGGCCAATCCCTGCCACCACACCAGCGCACTGAACACCGCAAAGAGCAGCAGTGAACCGCGCAGATTGTTCACCTGAGCCGCAATGGCGGGGGCCAGCAGGGTCAGCGGCAGCCACTGCCACGCCTTTTCCGGTATGCCATAGAGTCCACCGAGCCAGGATCCCACCAGCCAGAGCGCCAGCGCGCCCCACAGATACCCCAGTCGCGGCCAGCGCCACGATAGCAAAGCGGCTCCCAGAGGAGCCGCCAGGGTTTGCAGCAGAAGTTCCGCGCCCATTACTTGCGCACGCCTTCGACAAACAGGTTGATGTTCATCTCGTCCGGAATGCCGGGCAGCATGTAGCTCACGCCAAAGTCACTGCGTTTGATGGTGGTGGAGGCGTTGAAGCCGCTGCGGTAGCCGCCCCAGGGATCCTTGCCCTCACCGATCTTGACCAGATCGAAGGCCACTTCCTTGGAGACGCCGTGCAGAGTCAGGGTCCCTTTCAGCACGCCTTTATCCTTGGTGCCCTCGTAAGCGGAGCTGACGAAGGTCATCTTGGGATACTGCTTCACGTCGAGGAAGTCCGGGCTGCGCAGGTGCTTGTCGCGGGCCTCGTGATTGGAGTCGACGCTGGCGGCATCCACTTCAAAGCTCGCCTTGGCGGCCGCCGGGTTGGCGTTATCCATGCTGAAGGTGCCGCTGAAGGTGTTGAAGCGACCCACCAGCTCGGAGAAACCCAGGTGACCCACCTTGAACTGCACTGTGGTGTGCGCCGCATCCACATCGTAATCCGCCGCCATCAGAGGGGTAGCCATAAACAGGCAGGAGGCCAGCAGAGCCTTGGTCATTTTCATCCGTTCGTTCCTTCATCTTGGGGTTCACATCAGTGGTTAAAATGCTAACCTCGTTCTGAAGATGAATAATCAGTGATTTATTAAATTCATTATTTACTAAGGATGGAAAATGGACCAGATCGCTGCCATGCGCACCTTTATCAAGGTGGTGGAGTGCCAGAGCTTTACCAAGGCCGCCAACCAGCTCGGCATCTCGGTCGCCATGGCCTCCAAACTGATGCAGCAGCTGGAGGAGTCCCTCGCCACCCGGCTGCTGTCGCGCACCACCCGTCAGGTCAATCCCACCGAAGCGGGCCAGTTCTACTACCAGCGCTCCCTCGCCCTGCTGGCAGAGCTGGAAGAGACCCACAGCCAGCTGACCCACCACAACCAGCAGCCGAACGGCACCCTCAAGCTCTCGGTGCCGATGGATTTTGGCTATCTGCACCTCTCCCCCGCCCTGCCGCTGTTTCGCCAGCGCTTTCCCGATCTAAAGCTCGATATCGAGTACAGCGACCGGCGGGTAGCGCTGGTGGAAGAGGGGTTCGATCTGGCGCTGCGGATCGGCCACCTCAGCGACTCCTCGCTGGTGGCGCGCCAACTGGCCACCATTCGGGTCGAACTTTGCGCCAGCCCCGCCTATCTGGCGCGCAAGGGCAGACCGGAAAAGCCCGAGGATCTCAAGCAGCACGACTGTCTGATCTACACCCTGACCCAGCCGGAGTGGCACTTCAAACGGGGAAGCGAGCAGCAGAGCATCCGGCCACAGGGGCCGCTGCGGGCCAACAATGGGGTGGCGCTGACCCGCGCCGCTTGTGATGATCAGGGCATCATATTGCAGCCCACCTTTATCGTGGGGGAGGCCCTGCGGTCAGGGCAGCTGGTCAGCCTGCTGCCTGAGTGGGACAAGGGAGAAGTGGGACTTTATGCGGTCTATCCGCACCGCCGCTTCGTCTCGGGCAAGGTGCGCTGCTTTATCGAGTTCGTGCAGGAGCGCTATCTCGCCCCGCAACAGTGGGATGCGCCGACCTGATTGCCAGAGCAGAGGATACGGCCTGACTGTCCGGCCTGCTGGTCCGGCTTGAAACCTAACGCTGGCCAGGGGCCGCGGCAGGAACCAGCTTCGCCAGCAAACGCTCCTGCTCGAGACTCAACTGCCAGCGCGGCAGCCGGGTGCGGATCACCGACAACTGCGGTTCACTGAGGGCATAGGGGAGCGCCACCTCAAGCTCGGGGCAGTCAAACATGGCGGCCAGCTGCAGGATCAGAATGAGGTTTGCCTCGTCGGTCTTGTGCTTGTTGACCCGTTTGCGGATCTCGTGGCGCAGCTGGGTTTCGGGGTCCTGGGTCATCGCCTGCCAGCCGAAACCGAACAACGGCACCAGCGCGCTGACAATCCCCAGCGCCGTCATCGGCTGCTTGGGGGGATGATAGAGTGCGTTGAGATCCAGCAGAACAGGATTCTGACGAACCTCACCCTCACCAAATAAAATCGTTTTCGTCATTGGATTACCCGCTATATTCCACTAGACTGCGCCGCATATTTTACCCCGATATGCCAACGAGGTGCTGATGCTAAGCGATATCGAGATCTCCCGCCAGTCCCCCCGTCTCTCAATCCACGCGCTGGGCGAACGCCTCGCCATCCCCCAGCACCTGCTCAGCCCTCATGGCCACTACAAAGGCAAGCTCAGCCTCGACCTGCTCGCGTCTCAGCCCACACAGAGCGGCAAGCTGGTACTGGTGAGCGCCATCACCCCGACCCCGCTCGGTGAAGGGAAGACGGTGACTACCCTTGGCCTCTCCATGGGGCTCAACCATATCGGCCAGCCCAGCATCGCCACCATCCGCCAACCGAGCCTCGGGCCGGTATTCGGGGTCAAGGGGGGGGCCGCTGGTGGCGGCCACGCCCAGGTGGTGCCGATGGAGGAGATGAACCTCCACCTCACCGGCGATTTTCACGCCCTGACTGCAGCCCACAATCTGGCGGCGGCAGCCCTCGATGCCCGCCTGTTCCATGAGCGCAAACTCGGCGACCAGTTCACCACCAAAACCGGCCTGCCGCGGCTCGATATCGATGCAGATAACATCCTCTGGCCGCGCACCCTCGACATGAATGACCGCGCCCTGCGCCACCTCACGATTGGGCAGGGGGGCGCTGCCGATGGTGTGGAGCGCAGCGATCGCTTCGTCATCACCGCCGCCTCCGAGCTGATGGCCATTCTGGCGCTGGCGAGCGAGCTGAAAGACCTGCGCCAGCGCATCGGCCGCATCCAGCTGGCCCGCGATATCCACGGCAAGCCCATTACCGCCGAACAGCTGGAAGTGGCGGGCGCCATGACGGTGCTGCTCAAAGATGCGCTGCAACCGACCCTGATGCAGACCACCGAGCAGACGCCGGTGCTGGTGCACGCCGGCCCCTTTGCCAACATCGCCCACGGCAACTCCTCGGTGATCGCCGATCGCATCGCCCTTGGCCTGACCGACTATGTGGTGACCGAAGCAGGTTTTGGCTCCGACATGGGGCTGGAGAAGTTCTTCAACATCAAGAGCCGCCAATCCGGCATTACCCCCGCCTGCGTGGTGCTGGTAGCCACGGTGCGCGGTCTCAAGGCCAACAGCGGTCTGCTCGATATCCGTCCGGGCCAGCCGCTACCAGCCAGCCTGCAGGGGGAAGATCTGCCGACCCTCAAGCAGGGCTGCGCCAACCTCGCCTGGCATATCCGGAACGCCCGCCGCTACGGGGTGCCGGTGGTGGTCGCCATCAACCGCTTCCCCACCGACAGCGAGGCCGAACTGGCGCTGCTGGCCCATGAAGCGCAGCAAGCCGGTGCCTGTGGCGCGGCCATCTCCAACGCCTTCACCCAGGGTGGTGCCGGTGCCAGCGAGCTGGCCCGCGCCGTGGTCGCCGCCTGCGAGCAACCCGGCAAGGTGAAACTGCTCTACCCCGACGAGGCGAGCCTCGACGCCAAACTGGCGACCCTGGTGGAGTGCGGCTACGGCGGCCGCGGAGTGCAGCTCTCCGACAGAGCGCGCCAGCAGCTGGCGCAACTCTCCGCCGAAGGGTGGGATCACTTGCCCATCTGCGTAGCCAAGACGCCGCTCTCCATCAGCCACGACCCAGCCCTCAAAGGGGTACCGACCGATTTCGAGGTGCCCATCGACGAGCTGAAGCTCTGCGCCGGTGCCGGGTTCGTCTATGCGCTGGCGGGCCCCATCATGACCATGCCGGGGCTGGGCAGTCTGCCTGCCTATCGCCATATCGATATCGATGAGAACGGCGAGATAGTCGGCCTGAGCTGAGCCCTTCCACAACGCCAGAAACAACAAGGCCCCGCCAATTGCGGGGCCTTCTGTTATCCATGCATCAACCCTTAGAGGGTGAAGCGCTGGGTCATATGGTGCAGGGTGTTGGCCAGCTTGCTCAGCTCGACGCAAGCCTGGGCGATCTGATGAGCGCCCTGGGCATTCTCGTCAGCGGCATTGTGAATGTTGACGATGCTGCGGTTGAGCTCTTCGGTCACCGCGTTCTGCTCTTCGGTGGCGGTGGCGATCAGAGTGTTCATGTCGGTGATGCGCACCACGGCACCGTTGATGGTCTCGATACTGGTACCGGCATCCCGCGCCAGACCGACACTCTCCTGCATCTGGTGACGACTCAGCTGCATGGCGTTGCCCGCCTCAGCGGCGCGACTCTGCAACAGCTCGATCATCTTGCTGATCTCGGCGGTGGAGTCCTGGGTACGCTGGGCCAATGAACGCACTTCATCCGCAACGACCGCAAAACCACGACCCTGCTCACCGGCACGGGCCGCTTCGATGGCAGCGTTAAGGGCCAGCAGGTTGGTCTGACCGGCGATATCGCGGATCACATCCAGTACCACGCTGATGTTGGCGCTGTCGGCCTCCAGCTGCTGCACCACTGTGCCCGCCTGTTCAATCTTGACCGACACCTCTTCGATGCTAGCAATAGAGCTGCGTACCACTTCGCTGCCGGCAGCAGAGGTGCGGGAGGCATCCTTGGCGGCGCTCATGGCATCCGTGGTGTTGCGGGCCACTTCGTTGACGGTGGACTGCATCTCGTTCATGGCGGTCGCCACCTGGGAGACTTCGTTCTGCTGGATAGCCATGCCGCTGGCGGACTGGCTGGAGATGGCGCTCACCTCCTCCACTGCGCTGCTGAGTTGGCTCACGGAGCCGGCGATCTCGCTCACCAGATCGGAGAGGGAGCCCTGCATCCGGTTGATGGCGGAGCCCAGCTGACCCAGTTCATCGCGGTTGAAGCGGCTGTCACGGATCCACTGCTGCAGTTCGCCCTGACCCAGATCGCCATTGGCAATACGCTGGGCCTGACGGGCCAGCATGATCAGCGGGTCGCGGATCTGGCGGGTCAGTACCACGGAGAGCACCACCACAAGGATCAGACCAATCACCAGCGCGATGGTGACACTCAGATTGGCGGATTGATAAGAGTCGACAATGTCACTGCGGGATTCAGACGCATAACCATGGTTAATCTGGATCAGGGAGGCCACTGACTTGCTCAGCGCGGTGTAAAGGGGAACCCCCTCCTCAAGGAAGATGCGTTGGGCTTCGGCAAGCTGATCGCTGTCTTGCAGCTGTGTGACTCGCTGGTGCAGGGCGACGTAACGATCCCAGTCAGATTTCACCGTATCGAAGGTACGGCGCTCCGCCACATCCTCAGGCCAGATCGTCTTGTCATGGGCAATCAGCTGCTGCGCGATCGAGTTAAGCTGTTGACTGGCAATATTCCGATATTCAGCCCTTTTCAGCGGCTCGGCGGCCACCACGAAATAACCCAGCTCATAACGACGCAACTCACCGAGAGAATCCCCGATCGCGCTGGTGCGATTGACCGCTGGCAAGATGCTGTCGGTAAACCGGATGGCAACATCATTCATGTTGCCAAACTGGACAAGGGCAAAACCGCCGATAAAGGCGACCATCAAACCGAGCACGGCAAAGCCGGCGGTGAGTTTTTTACCTATGGTCATGGTACTGGTATTCATGGGATATCCTGGTGGTCGTTAAATTCGTAGCACTCGTCCGGTTCACGCCCTCCTGACATGAACTATCTGGCCACCTGTTCAGTGGCGCACCATCCAACCTTGATGAATATCTCTGAATTCCATGAGGGGCAGCGAGAGCCGTGAGGGGGCGCTAGAGTAACCGGATCGTGGCGGTTCGGAAAGAGTCTGTCCGGTTACTTTTTGTAAGGTGAAAGCGAGGTTTTTTTCGTGTTCGATTAAATATATCGCTCAGATGAATAAATCGAAAAAATGCATAACGTTTGCATAGGGCAAGCCACGCGGGCCAAGCAGTGGCAGACCGCCACTCTCATCCTGAACCAATGAAAAACGCCAGCAATGGCAGCTGGCGTCTCGTTTATTCAGCAAGGCGGTTACAAAACAACCGCCATCTTATCCACGCAGGCCGCCCAGAAATTCGGCCCGGGTATCGGGCTGGGTCTTGAACACCCCGCCGAGGGAGGTGGTGGTGGTGTAAGAAGTCGAATCCATCACTCCGCGCGCCTTGACGCAGTAGTGGGTCGCCTTGATGCTGATGGCCACATCCTTGGTGCCGAGCAGGGTCTGCAGCGCCAGCAGGATCTGCTGGGTCAGCCGCTCCTGCACCTGGGGACGGCGGGCGAAGAACTGCACGATGCGGTTGATCTTCGACAGGCCAATCACCTTGCCGCGAGGGATATAGGCCACATGTGCCATCCCGTCGATGGTGACGAAGTGGTGTTCGCAGGTGCTGGTGAGGCTGATGTCCCGCACCATGATCATCTCGTCCACCTGCATCTTGTTCTCGATCACCGTCACCTTGGGGAAGGTGGAATAATCGAGGCCGGAGAAGATCTCGTTGACGTACATCTTGGCGATGCGGTGCGGTGTCTCGGCCAGACTGTCATCGGCCAAATCCAGCCCCAGTGTCTCCATGATGGAGCGCATATGGCCTTCGATCTTCTCCCGCTTCTGCTGACTGTTCAGCTCGTTGGCAACCAGGGGGGTTTCCAGTCCCTGGGCTTCGAGGGCAGCCCTGACCAGCAAGGCTTCCGGACTTAAGGTTGTCATTGTCTTTTCTCCCACGCTCAGGGACTGTGAGGGCAGCTCAAGGAGCAACCCATTATGTAATGGCGGCGCACAAGGCCGACGATATCGCTGTAATGGTAGCCACACAGGATGTGACGGCCATCTGTTATGGCGGCATAGTAAACGGCCATTGCCGCCAAGATTCAAGTCAACTTGTGCGTCACCTCATACTTTATGGCCATCTACCCCCGTTTTTGCGCCGATTACCCCGAGATTCCCTCGAGATAACCTGCCCATCCCCGGGGAATTTTGTGATAATCCCGCCTTCAATCATAGAAAGAGGTCATGACGATGGGATTTGATACCAGCGGACTACTCCCCTTAAGCGATGCCCTGCAAGGGATGCTGGAACAACTTGCCTGCTGCTGCGACAGCGAGCAGTTGCCCCTGCCAGATGCCCTTGGCCGGGTACTAGCCTGTGATATCGCCTCCCCACTCGCCGTGCCCCCCTTCGACAACTCTGCCATGGACGGTTATGCCGTACGCCTTGCGGATCTCGCCAGCGGCACCCCGCTCATCATGGCGGGCAAAGCGTTTGCCGGTCAGCCCTATCAGGGTGAATGGCCCGCTGGCCACTGCGTGCGTATCATGACAGGTGCTCCGGTACCGGCTGGTACGGATGCAGTGGTGATGCAGGAAGAAACGCAGGCCGACGGCGATCGGATCACTTTTCTGGCACAACCCGAACCGGGCCAGAATATCCGCCGCGCCGGCAGCGATATCGGCAAGGACGCCTGCGTGCTGCCAGCCGGTACTCGCCTCACCCCGCGCGAAATGCCACTGCTGGCCTCCCTCGGCGTGGCTACCGTCACGGTGCGTCGCCCGCTGAAAGTGGCCATCTTCAGCACCGGTGATGAGCTCAAACCGGTTGGTACCCCGCTCGCCCACGGCGATATCTATGACTCCAACCGCTATGGCGTACGGGCCATGCTGGCGCGCATGGGCTGCGACTGCCTCGACCTTGGCATCATCCCGGACGATCCCGCCCAGCTGCGCGCCGCCTTTATCCGCGCCGACGAAGAGGCCGATGTACTCATCACCACCGGCGGCGTCTCGGTGGGGGAAGCGGACTTCACCAAACAACTGCTGGACGAGCTCGGCGAGATTGGCTTCTGGAAGCTGGCCATCAAGCCGGGCAAGCCGTTTGCTTTTGGCCGTCTGCCCCGCGCCTGGTTCTTCGGCCTGCCGGGCAACCCCGTCTCCGCCATGGTCACCTTCGATCAGCTGGTGCAACCGGCGCTGGCCAAGCTGGCGGGCCAGCACTTCGAGCGCCCGCTCCAGCTGCAAGCCATTGCGGCCGAGCCACTCAAAAAGAGCCCGGGCCGACTCGACTTCCAGCGCGGCATCCTGAGTCAGGGACAGAACGGCATCGAGGTGCGCAGCACCGGCTCGCAGGACTCCGCCGTGTTCAGCTCCCTGTCGCAAGCCAACTGCTACATAGTTCTTGAACGGGAACGGGGCCGCGTCGCCGTGGGCGAGACGGTCACCGTGGAGCCATTCGGGGGATTGCTGCTGTGAGCGAGATCCTGAGCGACGCCGAACTGCTGCGCTACAACCGCCAGATCATCCTCAAGTCCTTCGATTTCGAGGGGCAGGAGGCGCTCAAGCAGGCCAGGGTGCTGGTGATCGGCGCCGGTGGCCTTGGTTGCGCCGCCAGCCAGTATCTGGCGGTGGCCGGGGTTGGCCAACTCACCTTGGTCGATTTCGACAAGGTGGAGCTCTCCAACCTGCAGCGTCAGGTGCTGCACAACGATGAGCGCATCGGTCACTACAAAGTAGACTCTGCCGCCCAGTCGCTGCGCGCGCTCAATCCCTGGCTCAAGGTGGAGACCCACGCGGCCGTGGCCGACGAGGCGCTGCTCGATACCCTGTTGCCCCAACACCAGCTGGTATTGGATTGCACTGACAACCTGGCCATTCGCGACCTGCTCAACCAAAAGGCACGCCAGCACAAGGTGCAGCTGGTCAGCGGCGCCGCCATCCGGCTGGAGGGGCAGCTATGCAGCTTCACCTGGCAGGAAGATGAACCCTGCTACGCCTGCCTCAGCGCCCTGTTTGGCGAGCAGGCCCTCACCTGCGTCGAAGCCGGTGTACTCGCCCCCGTGGTGGGATTGGTGGGCAGCCTGCAAGCACTGGAAGCTATCAAGCTCTTGGCAGGCATGGGCAAAAGCTACAGCGGCCGCCTGCTGATGATCGACGGCCTGAGCGGCACCTTCCGCGAGATGAAGCTGCCCAAGCGCCCCGACTGCCCCGTCTGCTCCCATCCTTGACGCAAACGGGATCAAAAAAGCCGAACCCTGTGGTTCGGCTTTTTGGTACCTGCACCTAACAACCCCTTCCTCAATGGGTCGTGAGGATCCGTTGCAACAGGTGATTAAAGCCCGAGGGGTCTTCCGCAGGCCAGGCGTGGTGGCCGTTGGGGGTGTGGATGGTGGCGTTGGGCAGGGCGGCAAACTGCTCTACCCGTTTGGCCAGCGGCAGGTAGTCGTGACTGGTGGAGATGATGGCCACCGGCTGCCAGATGGAGCCGAGCCGGGCGCGTACCGACCAGCCGGGTAACGCCTCCAGCAGCGCCTTGTAGGTTTTCTTTTTATTGCGCACGAAACGCAGCCGGAAGGTGTGGCGCACCTGTGCCAGATCCGGGCCCGGGAAGAGCTCGCGTCCCAGCCACCAGGCGAGGGGGCGCATGCCAAACCAGCGCAGCCACTTGAGACGCTGGGCGTAACGCTCCTGCTCTTTGGGGGTCTCCAGCAGAAACTCGCTAAAACCGTTGACCAGCACCAGCCCCTGCACCTTGTGGGGCAGTTGCAGCGCCAGCTCCAGCGCGACCATGGCCCCCAGCGACAATCCCACCACCCAGGCGGGTTCTGGCTGTGCATCGAGCCAGTTCACCACATCGGCTGCCAGGGTCGCCACATCGAACGGCCCCTCCTGCATGCTCTGGCCGTGGCCGCGCAAGTCCAGCGCCACCACCCGGTAGTGCTCGGAAAACCGTTCGATCTGCGCCTGCCAGTCGAGGCTCGAGGAGCCCAGCCCGTGCAGCAGCAACAACAAGGGGCCCTCCCCCGCACTGCGCAGGGCAAGACCGTTGAATTTCATCACCTGATTGCGGCGCATCAGTGTATTGCCTCTCGACTCATCACCTGAACCATCTCTTGTTGTTATGTTGCCCGTGGCCATCCTGCCACGTTATCAGCACGGCGCCCAATCAGCCTTCGCTGACCAGACTCACCGCCTTGATATAAGCGTAGATCTGCTGCTCCGGCGCCAGCGCCAGCCGCCTGGCGGAGCGGCTGGTGATCCGGGCCAGCAGTATCTGCTCACCCAGCGCCAACTGCAACAGGGTCTGGCCGGGGCGCACCTCGCGCACCGCCAGCAGACGGGTGACGAGACAGTTGGAGAGACTGGAGTGCTCGATGGGGGCTGTGGCGATCACCACATCCCGCCCGGCCACCTTGATCTGCAAGGGGCCGCTCTCATCCGGCACATGGGTCATGGTGACCCGCAGCTGCTGCTCGCCGAGTTGCAGGGTCGCCATCTGCTCGTCATCATCGTAGTGAGAGAGGGTTGCATCCAGCATCACCCCGGCATCGTCGCGACTGGCGAGCGAGAGATCGGTTCGGGCGAAGATCTCGCTCGGCCGACCTTGCGCCTCCACCCTACCACTTTCCAGCAACACCAGCTGATCGCAGAGCAGGCTCACCTCCTCCATGGCGTGGCTGACGAAGATCATCGGGATGCCGCTCTCCTGCTGCAAGCCCTTTAGCACATGGGCCTGATGGATGCGGCTGCGCCGATCGAGCGCAGAAAAAGGCTCATCGAGCAGCAGCAAATCAGGCTCGGCCAGCAGCGCCCGCCCCAGCGCTACCCGCTGGCGTTGACCGCCAGAGAGGGCATGGGCAGGCAGCCCCAGCAGATCGGCAAAACCGAGCCGAGCCGCCAGCGCCTCGGGCTGCCAGCGCCCTCGCCCCTTGCGGGCCGCCAGTTGCAGATTGCCAAGCACCGTCAGATGGGGGAAGAGGCGCGAGTCCTGAAACACCAGTCCGATCCGGCGCGCTTCGGGCAGCAGTTGAGCATACTCCCGATCGCGCCACCGCAAGCGATCCCCGTTTTGGCGATCGAGCCCGGCGATGATGCGCAGCAGGGTGCTCTTGCCGCAGCCTGAGGGGCCAAACAGGCCGAGGATCCCCCCCAGCTCGAGGGTCAGTGCGCAGTCGAGGGTAAAGGAGCCAAACTCGCGCCGGACATGGAGGTTCAGGGCATGGCGGTGCGGCTCGTTCACTGGCGGCATAGTGGCGTGCTGGTTCATCCAAACACTCTCCGCTGTCTGCGCTGCAACACCCCGTAGACCAGCACCAGCATCACCAGCGAGAAGGCCATCAGGCCGCCAGCCAGATAGTGGGCTTGTCGGTAATCCATCGCCTCCACATGATCAAACAGGGTAATCGAAAGCACCTGGGTCTCGCCCGGAATATTGCCGCCAATCATCAGCACCACGCCAAACTCCCCCAATGTATGGGCAAAGCCGAGCGCCGCCGCCATTACGAAGCTGGGCAGGGTCATCGGCAAGATGATGTGGAAGAAGCGCTCCAGCGGGCCGAGCCCCAGGGTCGCAGCAGCTTCCAGCTCCTTGTTGCCCATGTTGACGAAGGCGGAGGTGAGCGGCTGCACCACGAACGGCAGCGAATAGAGGATGGAGGCAAACAGCAGGCCGAGAAAGCTGAAGGCAAGAGGGGCACCAAAGGTGTCGCGCCACCAGGCGCCGAAGCCATATTCGGGGGAGAAGGCGAGCAGCAGATAAAAACCCAGTACCGTGGGAGGCAGCACCAGCGGCAGTGCCACCAGCGCCTCCACCAGCGGCCGCAGCCGGTTCTGACTGCGCGACAGCCACCAGGCCAGCGGCGGTGCCAGCAACAGCAAAATCGCTGTGGTGCAGGCCGCAAGCTTCAGGGTGAGCCAGACCGCCAGCAGATCCCCTTCACTCATTGCCGACCTCCCGGTTGATAAATGCCCCCAACAGCATGGTATCCATCCTTATTGCAAAGAGTGGCCGACCCGAAGGCCGACCACTCAGGGTATCGCATCAGGCCCATCCCCTTATTGGGGCAAGGCATAACCCGCTGCCTTGATCTGCGCCTGACCCGGCCCCTTGAGCCAGGCCACCAGCGCCTCGACCGCGGCGCCTTTCTTCAATACCAGCCCCTGCTGCTCGATGGGGGGATAGAAGCTCGCAGGCACAGCCCAGGCTTCGCCAGTCTTGCCCGCCTCAACCAGATTGGCCCAGGCGACAAAGCCCAGTTCAGCATTGCCGGTGTCGACAAATTGCCAGGTCTGGCCGATGTTGGCGCCGGTCAGCAGCCGGTACTGCTTGGGATCGATCTTGAGATGGGTGAGGGTCGCCATGGCAGCAGCACCATAGGGGGCGGTACGGGGATTGGCGATGGCGAGGTTGCCTTTCCAGCTGCGCAGGGTCGCCTCGTCAGGGGCCGGCCCCCCCTTCTTCCAGAGCCCCAGCTGGCCGATGGCGTAGGTGAAGCGCTCACTCCCCTTGCCCTCTTTTTCCAGCTTCTCGGGGGTCGCCGCATCGGCGGAGAGGAAGAGATCGAACGGCGCGCCGTGACTGATCTGGGTGTAGAGCACTCCGGTGGCGGCAGACGAGATGGCCAGGGTGTGGCCGGTCTTGGCGGTAAACTCCTTGCCAATACGATCTATGGTTCCCTTGAAGTTGGCCGCCACGGCCACTTTCACTTCATCGGCCTGCACGACACCGGTATGCAAGGTGGCGGCGCAGACTCCTACGATGACAACAGATAACAGCGGTTTCATTCCCTTTCTCCTGATGGGGCCCGCACATCCGCGCCCCTTGGCGGGGCCGTGGTTCCCGTTGAACCTGCGCCCCTCGTGATGAACAGGTCAGGCTTGCCAGCGGGCGGCGGCGGCGTTGTCGCTCTCCTTGGCCTCGACCCAGCGTTGCACACCCTCGGCAGTCAGCTCTTTTTTCCAGAACGGCGCCCGGGTTTTCAAGAAATCCATGATGAAGTGACAGGCGTCAAAGGCGGCGTCGCGGTGGGCACTGCTCACCGCCACCAGCACGATCTGATCGCCAAGCCACAACTCGCCGATACGATGAATGAGGGTACACTCCTGCAGCGGCCAGCGGCGGCGGGCCTCCTGCACGATATCGGCCAGCGCCTTCTCGGTCATGCCGGGGTAATGCTCGAGGGCAAGCCCCTTCACCTCCTCCCCCTGATTGAAGTCGCGCACCTTGCCAACAAAAGTGACGATGGCGCCACTGTCGGCGCGGGTGGCGAGGCGGGCATATTCGTCCGCCAGCGAGAAATCCTCCCGCAGGACCAGAATGCGATCGGTCATGGTTGCCTCGCTCATCCTTAACCTCCGGTCACCGGCGGAAAGAAGGCCACCTCATCGCCATCGTTGATGGGGGTATCGAGGGGCACCAGGGTCTGATTGACCGCGACCAAGAGCTTGCCAGCTTCCAGCGCCAGCGCCCACTTGTCGCCGCGCTCACAGAGCGCCGCGCGCAGTTGTTCGGCGGTGGCGTAGTCGCACGGCAGGTTCAGCTCGTCACACGCTACCAGCTCTCTTACTTGCGCAAAAAACAGTACCTTGATCATGCTTGTTCCCCGCTCGTTGAGCCCAACTGAAAATGGCCAGACTTGCCGCCTTTTTTCTCTACCAGCCGCACCTGTTCGATCACCATGTCCTTTTGCACCGCCTTGCACATGTCGTAGATGGTCAGCGCCGCTACCGACGCGGCGGTCAGAGCCTCCATCTCGACACCAGTCTTGCCGGAGAGCTTGCAGAGGGTGCGGATATGCACCCGATTCTGCTCGGGCAGCGGCACTATCTCCACCTCGACTTTGGTCAAGGCCAGCGGATGGCAGAGTGGGATAAGATCGGAGGTCTTCTTGGCGGCCATGATGCCGGCGATGCGGGCGGTGGCGAACACGTCACCCTTGTGGTGCTGGCCGCTCAGGATCAGCGCCAGCGTCTCGGGGGCCATGGCAACAAACGCCTCGGCACGGGCTTCGCGCTCGGTCACCTGCTTGTCGGTCACATCAACCATATGGGCTTCGCCGCTCTGGTTCAGATGCGTCAGGTTGGGCTGGGTCTGCTTGGGATCGATCTGGTTCATCGCTTGCTCTCAGAGGTGGGAGACAAAGTTGCACGGCTTGGTGCGGGCATCGAGCTGATCGCGGATCAGTTGCTCCCAACCCAGCTGACAGGCGCCGGTGGAGCCGGGCAGACAGCAGATCAGGGTGCGATTGGCGAGTCCCGCCAGCGCACGGCTCTGCATGGCGGAGCCTTTAATCTCGGCAAAAGAGAGTTGACGGAACATCTCGCCAAAACCCTGTACGGTGCGCTCGAACAGCACACCAACCGCTTCCGGTACCCGGTTCTGTTCATTGAAGCCGGTACCGCCGTTAATCAGTACCACCTGCACCCCCTCATCGGCGATCCACTCGCTCACCCGCGCGCGGATGCGAAACAGGTTGTCCGGACAGAGTGCCCGATCGGCCAGCTGATGGCCCGCGTCGGTAAGGGCCGAGACCAGATAGTCGCCCGAGCTGTCATCGGCGGCGGTGCGGCTGTCGGAGACCGTCAGCACGGCGATCTTGAGGGGAATAAATGCGTTGTGTTTCTGTCCCATCGGGCAGCTCCTTGTGGCTATGGGCCGTCAACGAGGCAGGAAGAGAAGGGGTATGAGAGGCCAGCTGTCAGGACGCAAAAACGGACGCAGACAGGGGGACCAACTTGCTCAAGCGTGTGACGGCGGGCTGATTCTATCAAAGGTTTCACGAGATATGGGATTTAAAAGACACACAAATCTGATGCTTGTCCCATATATGAACAAAACGCAGGCCGGGTAAACCCGGCCTGTCGTCGCAGGATCAGAACCCTTTCACCCCGGTCATGTCGGGCAGCTGGTGAGCTATCCCCTTGTGACAGTCGATACAGGTACTTTCACCACTGGCCAGATTGGTAGAGTGCATCTTGGCGGCACGCTGTCCCTGCAGGGAGAAGTCCATGTATTCGAAGTTGTGGCAGTTGCGGCACTCGCGCGAATCAGTCTCTTTCATCCGCTGCCACTCCCGCTCCGCCATCTCGCGTCGGTGCGACTCGAACTTCTCGCGGGTATCCACCTTGCCGGTGATCATGCCCCACAACTCCTTGGAAGCCTGCACCTTGCGGATGATCTTGTAGGTCCACTCGTGCGGTACGTGGCAATCCGGGCAGCTGGCCCGCACGCCGGAGCGGTTGGCGTAGTGGATGGTGTCGCGGTACTCCTCGAACACGTTGTCCTTCATCTCGTGACAGCTGGTGCAGAAGGCCTCGGTGTTGGATGCTTCCATGGCGGTGTTGAAGCCACCCCAGAAAATCACGCCACCGAAGAAGCCCATCAGCAGGATGACCCAGAGAGCCGCCTTCGATGGTGACTTGAAGGTGGTCCACAGACGCTGGATAAAGCCGGGTAATTTCATCTATGGATTCCTCAGTTCAGCGCTTCAACCGGTTTAAAGGTATTTTCCACCAGCGGCTTGGCATCCGCTTGCGGTACATGGCACTGCAGGCAGAAGTAGCGACGCGGCGACACTTCACCCAGGGTCAGGCCGTCGCGGGTCTCGAAGTGAGTCGGACTGATCTTGGGGGCCTTCATGGCGCTGGCATTCTTGAAGCTGTGGCAAGCCAGGCACTTGTTGACCTTGGTATCCACCTCATAGTTGCGAATGTCGTGGGGGATCAGCGGCGGCTGATGCATGTACTGGCGATCGTAGGGCGCGCCATCCTTGCGGAAGTTTTTCAGGGGCGCGGCGGTGGCATCGGTCACCAGATCGGTGGCGCCACGCTCGGACTTGAGGCCACCGGTACTGTTGGTGATCTCGGGGGCCGCTGCCATCAAGGATCCCGCCATCAGGCAGGCCAGCATTGCTCCAATCAGCTTTTTCATTATTTGTTCTCCGACGTTTTTTCTGCCTTGACGGCAAAACCTACAGTGATTTCAAAAACTTGTTCCGCGCAGACATCGATGCAGCGGCCACAGTTGGTACACTCCTGAGCCGCAATCAAGGGCCCGTGACCGCGCTTGGCACCGTGAACAGGCCCGCGCAGGATGGGACGCTCCGGGCAGACCGCATAACAATCCATGCAGTTGTTGCACCGCTCGCGCCCCTTGGCAGAAATCTTGATAAATCCGACCCGGTTGACCAGGGCATAGAAGGCACCCACCGGACAGAGATGACCGCACCAGCCCCGCTCAACTACGAAGAGATCGAACAGGAATAGCGCCACCAGCAGGGCCCAGCCCGCCCCCATGCCAAACAGCAGGCCGCGCATGGCCAGCGACACAGGATTGACCAGCTCCCACGCCATCACCCCGACCACCGCTGGCACCACCAGCACCATGGCGAGAAGCCAGTAGCGGGTCGCACGGCTGAACTGGCCGTTGCCCTTTAGTCCAAGTCGCCCCCTGAGCCAAGCCGCAGCGTCAGTGATAAGGTTGACCGGACAGACCCAGGAGCAGAACACCCGCCCACCGACCAGCCAGTAACCGGCCAGCACAATGGCAGCACCCAGCCAGAGTGAGGTGATGGGCCAGTGACCCGCCGCCAGCGACTGCAACAGCGTGAGGGGCTCGGTCAGCGGCACCGTCTCCAGCAACAGCGAGCTGGAGAGGTTGCCCTTGAGGATCCAGATGCCCGCCAGCGGCCCCAGCAGGAACAATGCGAGCACACTGAACTGACTGAGCCTGCGCAGCAGCAGGAAGCGGTGGGAACGCCACCACCCCAGCTTGATGCGAGCCTCTTCCCCCGGATAACGACTCATAACCCCTCCGGTTTACGGGTGGGCAGGGTGAGCCTGTCGCCGATGAGCGACTTGTTCCCCGCCTTGGCCTTCTCTTCCCAGCCGAGCCGGTAGTGATGACCCAGCTCACCTTTGGCGAGCTGGCGTGGCACCACCTTGATGGCGGCCTCCTCCAGCACGCAGGCATGCTCACACTTGCCACAGCCGGTACAGATATCGCTGTGTACCGTGGGCAGGAACATGGCGTGCTTGCCGGTACGCTGGTTATGCTGCAGCTCAAGAGTGATCGCCTTGTCAATCAGCGGGCAGACCCGATAACAGACATCGCAGCGCAGCCCCAGATAGTTGAGGCAGGTCTCGTGATCAATGAGCACAGCCACTCCCATCCGGGCCTGATCGATGTCGGTCATCTGCTGATCCAGCGCCCCGCTCGGACAGGCCACCACACAAGGGATGTCATCACACATCTCGCAGGGCACGGCACGCGCCTTGAAATAGGGGGTACCAGTTGTCACAGGGTCAAACAGCCGGGCGAGCTTGAGGGTGTCGTAGGGGCAGGCCTCAACGCAGAGCCCGCAACGCACGCAGGCGCTGAGGAACTCTGTTTCATCGAGAGCGGCGGGCGGGCGCAGCGCCTGAGCCGGCACTGCATGCACCTGCTGGCGGGCCATGCCGCCGAGCCCCACGCCGAGCAGGCTCACACCGCAAGCCCCCTTGGCCATGTCGGCCAGAAACTGGCGACGACTACGACTCATCTCTACTCCCCGCCTCAGGCCTTCATCACCTTGACGGCGCACTTCTTGTAATCGGTCTCTTTGGAGAGCGGATCGGTGGCGTCCAGGGTCAGCTTGTTGACCAGCTGGCTGGCATCAAAGAAGGGCATGAAGACCAGTCCTTTCGGCGGACGGTTGCGACCACGGGTCTCGACCCGGGTTTTCACCTCGCCACGGCGGGAGGAGACGATCACCTCTTCACCACGGCGCACGCCGCGAGCCTTGGCATCGTCCGGGTGCATGAAGAGCACCGCATCCGGGAAGGCGCGATAGAGTTCAGGCACCCGACGGGTCATGGTGCCGGTGTGCCAGTGCTCCAGCACGCGACCGGTGGAGAGCCACAGGTCGTACTCTTTATCCGGCGACTCGGCGGCAGGCTCGAACGGCAGGGCGAAGATGACCGCCTTGCCATCGGGTTTGCCATAAAAACGCACCCCCTCGCCCGCTTTCACATAGGGGTCAAACCCTTCGCGATAGCGCCACAGAGTCTCTTTGCCATCCACTACCGGCCAGCGCAAACCGCGCGCTTCGTGGTACTGATCGAACGGTGCCAGATCGTGACCGTGACCACGGCCGAAGGTGGCGTACTCTTCGAACAGACCTTTCTGGACGTAAAAACCGAAGTGCTCGGCTTCGTCGTTCAGCAGCCCTTTGCTCTGCTCTTTCGGGAACTGGTTGACCTGACCGTTGGCATAGAGCACGTCGAACAGGGTTTTGCCCTTCACTTCCGGCATCTTGGCAATCAGCTCAGCTGGCCACACTTCCTCGACCTTGAAGCGCTTGGAGAACTCCATCAGCTGCCACAGGTCGGACTTGGCCCCTTCCGGCGCTTTCACCTGCTGATGCCAGAACTGGGTGCGGCGCTCTGCGTTGCCATAGGCCCCCTCTTTCTCCACCCACATGGCGGTGGGCAGGATGAGGTCGGCAGCCTGGGCAGTGACGGTCGGGTAAGGGTCAGAGACCACGATGAAGTTGCGCGGGTCGCGATAGCCAGGCAGACGATCGGTATTCATGTTGGGACCGGCCTGCATGTTGTTGTTGCACATCACCCAGTAGGCGTTGAGCTTGCCATCCTTGAGCATGCGATCCTGCAGCACGGCGTGGTAACCCACCTGCTCCGGGATGGTGCCTTCCGGCAGTTTCCAGATCTTCTCGGCGATGGCGCGATGCTTGGGATCGGTAACCACCATGTCGGCCGGCAGACGGTGGGCAAAGGTGCCCACTTCCCGCGCGGTACCGCACGCAGAAGGCTGGCCAGTCAGGGAGAAGGGGCCAGAGCCCGGCTCGGAGATCTTGCCGGTGAGCAGGTGGATGTTGTAGCAGAGGTTGTTAGCCCAGACACCGCGAGTATGCTGGTTGAAGCCCATGGTCCAGTAAGAGACCACCTTCTTGTTCGGATCGGCATAGAGCTTGGCCAGTTTTTCCAGCTTCTCTTTGGAGACGCCGGAGAGCTTGGAGACAGACTCCACATCGTAGTCGGCCACAAACTTGGCAAACTCTTCGAAGGTCATCGGAGTGGCATCGCCGCTGTCCGGGTTCTTCGCTTTTTGCTGCAGCGGGTTGGTCGGACGCAGACCGTAACCGATGTCGGTGACACCTTTCTTGAACACTGTGTGCTTGTTGACGAAGTCCCAGTTCACCTTGTCGTTCTGGATGATGTAGTTGGCGACATAGTTGAGGATCGCCAGATCGGTCTGGGGGGTAAATACAATGCCGTTGTCCGCCAGTTCGAAGCTGCGGTGCTCAAAAGTGGAGAGCACGTGCACCTGAACATCCGGATTGGAGAGACGGCGATCGGACATCCGCGACCAGAGGATGGGGTGCATCTCGGCCATGTTGGAGCCCCACAGCACGAAGGCGTCGGCCTGCTCGATATCGTCATAGCAGCCCATCGGCTCATCCATACCGAAGGTACGCATAAAGCCGACAACCGCAGAGGCCATGCAGTGACGGGCGTTGGGGTCGATGTTGTTGGTACGGAAACCGGCCTTCATCAGCTTGGCGGCGGCATAGCCTTCCCAGACGGTCCACTGGCCGGAACCGAACATGCCAACGGCAGTCGGCCCCTTCTCTTTCAGGGTGGCCTTGAACTTCTCGGCCATGATGTCGAAGGCCTGATCCCAGCTGATGGGAGCGAAGTCGCCATCCTTGTCGAACTTGCCGTTCTTCATCCGCAACATGGGCTGAGTGAGGCGATCCTGACCGTACATGATTTTGGAGAGGAAGTAGCCCTTGATGCAATTGAGGCCACGGTTGACCGGCGCATCGGGGTCACCCTGAGTCGCCACGACCCGACCATCCTGAGAGCCCACCAGCACGGAGCAGCCGGTACCGCAGAAGCGGCAGGGAGCCTTATCCCAATGGATGGCCGTCTTGTCGGTACTGGTGATGAGATTGGCTGCCAGCGTGGGGGCACTGACACCGGCCACGGCAGCGGCAGCTGCCACCGCGTTGGCCTTCATAAAGTCGCGTCGACTCAGCTTCATGGCATATCCTCACATTGCTTATCGCGTAATAGTTGTCGAATCTGTCGAACGGGAGCCAGCCATCAGCGGCAGAGGGCACGCCCGGCATCCCATCACTCTTTTCAGTGACCGCCCAGTTCATCGAACTGGTGGTAAATCAGGGCGGCTGAGAGCACGCCCGGCATCGCCTGTATCGCATCAATGGCCGCCATGATCGGCCGCTGGATCGGACCTTCCAGGGTCACGACCAGCTTGCCCTCGTCACTGACGGCGTGGATCTCGGCCCCTTCAAGGGCGCCAATCTGCTCGGCGAGCTGATGGCGCAAAGGGGGCTGGGTCAGCACCACCAGACTCGATACATGGAACTCCTGATCCATTGTGGCTTCTGTGTCATACGGCTTCTGACTCATTCTGACTCCTGCTTGAGGGTGGGCTGGCTCGCACCACCGGATGGGGCGGCTCGCCCGTCGACCTTGATGCTGCCAACCGGACAATCCTGCACACAGGCGCCGCAGCCATTACAGCGATCCGGCTCGACCGTCGGGGTGGGCACACGCCCCAGCACCGGAATAAAACGAATGGCATTGGGCTCGCAGCTGTCCTGACAGCGCTGGCAGAACACCTGACCATTGGCCAGACAGTTGGCCTCGATATGGGCCTTATAGTGCCAGGGAGACTCGCTGGTCGGGCGAAACAGCGGCACCTTGCAGACCGTGACGCACTCGGTGCAGAAGGTGCATTCGCCACGCTGGAAATCGACCACCGGAAAACCGCCCTCGCCATTCACCAGGATCTGCTCCGGACAGGCCGCCAGACAGTCCCCGCAGCGGGTGCAGTCGGCGACAAATGCCGACCAGTTGACTGACCAGGGCAACTGCACCGGCGGTTCGGCGGTTCTCAGCCGCCCCCGGAACAGGCCGCGGCGGGCAAGATCGATCTCATCCGGCATGTTGACTCCTGTTCTGGTGAAAAAGGGGACAGTGCGAGTCCATGATTGGCATTCTTGATACCAATTATAAGAGTGGGTGTATATTGCGGCCCTGACAAGGTAAGGGATATACCACCAGGGAGATAAACAGGGGGGATTCTTGCGCCAGATCAAAGCGTTGCAGCGCAATAAAAAAGGAGGTATCGGTTAAAATACCTCCATGTGAGGATTGCTATTTAATCGTTGGCGATTTTTGCGGTTATCCGCCGATCGAGGCGAGATGAGGGGTGATTCCGGCATTGCCCTCATGGAGACGATGGGTGGCACTCTTGCCCGCCAGTGCCGCGCGAATGCGCTGTTGCAGCTCATCAGATTGCCCATCTGCGCCGAGCAGATCCCGCAAGTCGATGCCGTTGTCGCCAAACAGGCACAGATGCAGCTTCCCCAGCGAGGAGACCCGCAGCCGGTTGCAACCGGCACAGAAATCCTTGCTGTAGGGCATGATAAGCCCCACTCCACCCTGCGATTCCGGATGCATGAATACCTGCGCCGGACCGTCATCCGTGCCCCGCAACTGCTGCACCCAACCGCTCTCCAGCAAGCGCTGTTTGATCTGCTCCCCGCTGACATGGTGGTCACGAAACAGGGTATCCATCTCGCCGGTCTGCATCAGCTCGATAAAGCGCAGCTCGATGGGCTTGTGCCTGATCCAGCCCAGAAAGGCATCAAGCTGGCAGTCGTTGAGCCCCTTGAGCAGCACAGCATTGATCTTCACCGATTTGAAACCGGCGGCCAGTGCTGCTTCGATCCCCTCCATCACCTCGGCCAGCTTGTTCTCACCGGTGATCTGATGAAACTGGCGCGGGTCGAGACTGTCGACACTGACATTCAGCGCGTTGAGTCCGGCATCAAACCACTCCTGGGCCCGCTCCTTCAGGCGATAGCCGTTGGTGGTCATAGCGACCTTCTCGATACCCGGGGTGGTGGCAATCACCTTGACGATCTCGGTGAAATCGCGGCGCAGGGAGGGCTCGCCCCCCGTGATGCGCACCTTGCGGGTGCCCATGGCGGCAAAACCGCTGACCACGCGGCGGATCTCGTCAATCGAGAGAAAGGGTTGACGCCCCGCTTTGTGACCTTCCGGGGGGCGATAGCCGTCAGGCAGGCAATAGGTGCAACGGAAATTGCACACATCGGTCACTGACAGACGCAAATAGTAAAAACGACGGGAAAAACCATCTTCAAGTGGCAACATAAACACCTTTCCAAATACGGGAGGCCAGGGCATTTCTTTCCTGACCCTTACAGCTCGAACGTCGGCTGACGGCTGGTTTCCCCCTATCGCTAGGACTTAGGCAAAACCGCTCGGAGTTCATCTAGTTTTTCGATGCTAACACAAGTTGGAGTACACTCCCACGCATCTTGCGGGGTCCTTATCACTATTCAGAGGTGCGCATCAGTATGGGAAAACGGTTCAGGGTCCATTCGGTCAGCAGTGCCATCGGGCGCGCCATGGTGTTGATCCTCTTCATGGCCAGCCTGATCGCGCTGGTCGCCATGGTCACCCTCTTCTACTCGGTACCCGATGCCAAGGCGATCAACCTCTCCGGTTCGCTGCGGATGCAGGCCTACCGGATGGCCTACGAAATCGAGCGGGGCGACAGCGTGCTGGGGCGCCTCTCCCAGTTTGAAGAGACCCTGCACGCCGAAGAGCTGCAGGAGACCCAGCGCTGGATCACTCCTGCCTCCCTGCGTCGCACCTATGGCGAGGTGCTCGGCCAGTGGCAGGTGATGCGCCAGCACATCGAGGATCGTACCCCCAGACGGTACACCGATAACACCGAGCAGTTTGTGGCGGCCATCGACAATTTCGTCAATCAGATGCAGTACCACGTGGAATTCAAGGTGCGGATGCTGGCGCTTGCGGAGGGGCTCGGCCTGCTGGCCATCATCACCATCGCCTGGTTCACGGTGCGCTTCACCCGTCAGCAGGTGGTCGCCCCCCTCAACCAGCTGGTCTACTGTGCCCGCCAGATCCAGCGGCAGGATTTCGATCTTAAGCTGCCCGCCCACGGCGAAAACGAGCTGGGGGAGCTGTCGCGCGCCTTCGTCACCATGGCCGACGAGCTGGGCAAGCTCTATCGGGAGCTGGAAAACAAGGTGGAAGAGAAAACCGCCAAGCTGCAACAGGCCAACGACACCCTCTCGTTTCTCTACTCGACCGCCCAGAAGCTGCATGCTGCCCCGCTCAGTACCCGTACCCTCATCAAACTGCTGGACCGCGCTGCCGCCCACCAGCATATCGACCATATCCGGCTGACCCGCTTCGAGCACAACGCCATGCCGGTCTACATCTCTGGGCGCACCGGCTGGCCCGGCGATCTCGATGCGGTCGCCAGCTTTTATCTGCAGATGGATGAGCAGGAGTTCGGCCGCCTCGACATCATCAGCCAACACCCCATCGATGAGCGGTTGATTAAAAACTTCACCATGCTGCTGGCTCAGGTGCTGCACAAAGACCAGACCCTGCTGCAACAGCAGCGACTGCTGCTGATGGAGGAGCGGGCGGTGATCGCCCGCGAGCTGCACGACTCGCTGGCGCAAGCCCTCTCCTATCTCAAGATCCAGTCCACCCTGCTCAAGCGCTCTTACGCCAAGGGGCAGCATGACAAGGCGCAGGAGGCGATGCAGCAGATCGACGAGGGGCTTAGCAATGCCTATACCCAGTTGCGCGAACTGCTCGGTACCTTCCGTCTCACCATTGGCGATGCCAATCTGGGGGAAGCGATCCGCGTCATGCTTGATCAACTGCAGCCTCAGACCCAGGCCGAAATCCGGTTCCATTACGGACTGGCCGACAACGACTTGGAGGCGGGCCAGCATATCCACATTTTGCAGTTGATCCGTGAGGCAGTGCTCAATGCCATCAAACATGCCAACGCGCAAGTGATTGATGTTAGCTGTGAGACCCTCGCCAGTGGTAACATTGAGGTTCAGATTTCAGATGACGGTGTCGGGATCGGACTCGCCAGCTCGGCGATCAACCATTACGGGTTGAGCATCATGAACGAGCGCGCCAGCAAACTGCACGGTCTGCTGACCATCAACGAGCAGCAACCACAAGGCACCTGCGTGCATCTGACCTTTCCCACCAGTCTAACGAGAGACGCCTGATGGACGAGATGAAATACACAGTTCTGGTCGTAGATGACCATCCCCTCATGCGCAAAGGGATTGTGCAGCTGCTGGCTCTGGAAGAGAACATGGAGGTGACCGGTGAAGCCTCCAACGGCACAGATGCCGTGGCGCTGGCCAAAGAGTCCGAGCCGGATCTGATCCTGCTCGACCTCAACATGAAGGGGCTCTCCGGCCTCGATACCCTCAAGGCGCTGCGGGCCGAAGAGATCACCTCCCGGGTGGTGATCCTCACCGTCTCCGATGCCCGTCAGGATGTGGTGGCTTTGCTTAAGGCCGGTGCCGATGGCTATCTGCTCAAGGATACCGAACCTGATCTGCTGCTGACCCAGCTGGCCGACGTGATGACGGGTAAACAGATCCTGAGCGAGCCGCTGCGCCCCTATCTCGAAAACATCTACGAGCTGGATCACCTGCAGCAGAAGCTGGAAAGCTTAACGCGTCGCGAAATGCAAATCCTGCGCGAAATTGCAAAAGGCCTCTCCAACAAACAGGTCGCCTCGGTACTCCATATCTCCGAGGGAACGGTCAAGGTTCACGTGAAGAGCCTGCTGAAGAAACTCGAGGCACAAAGCCGCGTGGAAGCGGCTGTCATGTATCTGGAGCAGCGCAACTAAGCGCCCTCAACCTCCCGAAAAGCCACCCTCCGGTGGCTTTTTTCATTCTCTGGCACAGTCGCTGCATTGTCATATTCAGCAACTACTCAATGGAGGATGGAACATGAAACTACAACCTTTGGCACTGTTCCCCTTGCCTTCCCACATACTGCCGGGCGGCAAGCTTCCTCTGCGTCTGTTCGAGCCACGCCACCTGCAGATGCTCAAGGAGTCATTCATCAACGATCAGGGCTTTGGCATCGTGATGGAAGAGTCGACCACCTCGGGACAATCCGGCCGCATTCTGCCGGTGGGCACCAGGGTCAAGGTGACCGACTTCTACACCCTCAATGATGGCCTGCTGGGTGTGACGGTGCTGGGACTGGAGCGCTTCTGCATCCACGAGATGGAAACAGACGAGATGGGCCTGCGCCGGGCCAAGGTGGAGATGCTGCCCAACTGGCCGAGCACCCACTCAGATTTCAACGACAAGCTGCTGGTCAATCGCCTGCGGGAAGTGTTCGAGCAGTATCCGGAGCTTGATGAGCTCTATCCGGACAAGCGCTTTGAAGATGCCGCCTGGCTCTGCCAGCGCTGGCTCGAGATATTGCCGATGCCGATTTATGAAAAGCAGATGCTGATTGCCAAACAAAACAGCGAAGCGGCCCGTAAATTTCTGCATCGCCTGATTTCACAATGACAAAAACAGCGTTGCAAAATGCAATTATTCCAACAATGAAAATGTGAAATTCGCATTTTGCGAGTAAGTAGGAACGCAAAACGCCATAACAAGAGAGAGCCGCTGCGCTAAACGGCCAAAATTGAACACAAAAGAGTCCTGAAAAAGTTGGCACAGATTTTTCATATAGATTGATACAACCCGATTTATCCCGTGCTCTCTTCAGTATTTGCTGAAGAACTGGTCAACCCACAAAGTTGACCATTTTTTTTATCCGCGCGTCGGCAACCGCTGACCAAAGTGACGCTGCAAACACTCTCTCAACCGTGACAAGGTGATAGGCTTGGCGAGAAAGTCATCCATCCCCTGCGCCAGACAGCACGCCTTGTCCTCCGCCATCGCATTGGCCGTCAGGGCGACGATAGGCATGGTGCATCCCAACTCACGCAAGCGTCGGGTCGCTTCCAGTCCGTCCATCAGGGGCATCCGCATATCCATCAGGATCAGATCCGGGAGCTGCTCATCCACCTGCGCCAGCGCTTCCAGACCATTGGCAGCCAGCCGAACCTTGCCCACCAGTTTTTGCAGCATCAGCGACACCACCAGCTGATTCACCGGGCTGTCCTCCACCACCAGCACATCCAGTGGCAACAGTGCCGAAGCCCCCTCCTCCCGCTGCGGCTGGCTATGGCAGGGTAGCGCCATGCCGGGCAGTTCGAACCAGAAACAGCTTCCCTTGCCCGGCTCGCTCTTCAGGTGGATCTCTCCCCCCATAAGCGTCACCAGACGCTTGCTGATGGCAAGACCGAGGCCGGTACCGGAAAAACGCCGGGTGGCCGAGTTGTCGACCTGGGAGAAGGGTTCAAACAGCAGCGCCTGATCCGCATCAGCGATCCCGATCCCGGTGTCGGAGACCGAGATCAACAGCTTCTCATCCTGCCAACCCAGATGGAGAGTGACCTCTCCCTGTTCGGTAAATTTGAGGGCGTTGTCCAGCAGATTGCCCATCACCTGGGTAAGACGCACCGGATCTCCCTGCAGCTCGGCAGGGACAGCTTCATCTACCCGATAGCTCAGTGTTATGCCCTTGCCGTCGGCACGGTTCTGCAACGGTTCGATCACGGATTGACACAACTGGATCGGTTGCAAGGTCTCGCAATGGAACACCAGGGTCTGGGACTCGATTTTAGAGAAATCGAGCACATCGTCGATGATGGTCTGCAGCAATCTGGCAGAGTGGGTGGCATGACGTAGCAACTGCTTCTGCTCGGGTGCCAGCTCGGCGTGTAGCACCAGGTCGAGCATCCCCAGCACCGCATTCATGGGGGAGCGGATCTCGTGGGTCATCATGGCAAGAAACTGGGATTTGGCACGGTTGGCCGCCTCCGCATCGTCCCGTGCCCGCGCCAGCTCCTCTTCACGATGGATCTGGTGGCTGATATCGCGTGCGGTACCGCGATATCCCGTAAAAGCCCCCCCATGATCAAAACAGGGTTCGGCACTCACCTCCATCCAGCGGGGGCCGTCGAGCATCGCAACCTGCATGCGTACAGCCCGAACCGGTTTACGCTGCTCCAATAGGTCGAGATATGCCTGTGACTCGGTACTCTGCTTGTTGCAGACATAGTCATAGAGGGTCGGCCGGGTTGCCAGCGGGGTCATCTCGTCAAGGTAACCGGGCTCGGAAGCATAGCTGAGCCGGTGTTCGGCATCGGTCTCCCAGAACCAGTCGGAGGCCATGGCGGCAAAACTGCGAAAACGGCGTTCACTGGCCTGCAGGGCCTGAGTTTTTAAATCGACCTGCTCCTGCAAGCGGGCCCGATAGGCAATGTTGACCAGCGCTTGTGAAATCAACGGACGGCAGCGCTGCATAGCCGCCTTGCTGGTCAGATCGAAGGAGCCGGCCAGTGAGTGCCGACAGAGGATAACGGCGGTAAAGCCGGGGGCCTGCAGCCCGGTCAGCATCAGGCTGGCCCAGCCCGGCTCGCTCGCCAGCGGTGCCAGCTCAGGCAACTGGAACGGGTCATAGATCACCAACGTCTCTCCGGCAATGGCACGAGCAAAGGCCGGGGTCATCAACCAGCTGCGACCGCACTGTTCCGGCTCGGTACTGAGGTGGGTGATGCCCTGTTCCCCACTCCAGGCCACCACATCCGCATGTTCAAATCCAATAAAGGGCTTGAGCACTTGAATGAGGCTCTCCAGCACCTGCTCCAGCGTTTTGGCATCAGCCAGTGTGGCCACCCCTTTCAGCAGGGTATGGGATTCATGACGATACTTGGCCTCGCGCTCGCGACAGCGCATGAGATCGACCAGGGTCGCCTGCAGTTTGTCGCCAAGGGCTTCCAATTCACTGTTGCCAATCATCTTGTATCCTGCTCTGCTCAAGCGGTCAGAAAGATCACACTCGATACCATCAGGTTGCCGTGGGCCAGCTCGCCATTGGGCAGCCGCCCCTGCTCGCCGAAGGTAAAGGGGGTGATAAAAGGGATCTTGCCGAGGCGAGCCTGGCTCTGTTCGACAAATTGGCACAACATATCACCTAGCGCCAAACGACAACCAGCACAAAAGATGATGAGAGCGCCGATAGGCTGCAATTCCACATCGACCCCATACCCTGGCTCGACGCGCATGGCATTGAGGCTGCGCTGCAACAACCCTTCCTGACTGCTGTACATCAACAGCAGACGCTCCCCTTGCACCACATCGGTAAAGAGCCGCAGCCCGCCCTGTTCGGTCACAGCTTCAGGATGGGAAAGTTTGTAGTAAGGAATACCATCCAGCGCTCCCACCTGACGGGCCAGCGGGGTGAGCGTGGTCTCCCGCAAAATCGCCCCCACCGGCCAGGGCTGCTCGCGACCGCACCAGCGGGCATAGACCTCGGCAGCAGGCTGGTGATCGATGGTGAGTACCTCCCGCCCGTTGCAGGCGGTGATCTCACCACTGAATTCGGCAGGCACATAACCGGAGTGAAACTGAAAAGCCAGCTGGCAATCGGGATAGAGCACCGCCAGACCGATGCCATCCTGAGCCACCGCCTCATCCCAGCAGAGCTGCCAGTCACCGCTGACGCTGCTATCAGCCGCGGATCCACCGACCACCGGCACCGAGGCACCGAGTTCTGCCTCGATTCCGGCCAGCAGCCCCTCCTCCTTGCCGGGACTGGCATGAAACAGGATCAGCTGGGGCAGCTCGCCCGGTCGACCACAGTCGCTCATGGCTCGGCGCAGCAACTGCCGCACATCCACCCCGTCACCGCTGGCACCGGCTACCCCGAATGCCCCTTTCTCATCGTACAGAGCAGCAACCGCCAGCCCATATCCGTCTCGGGCGTGGTGTCCCATATCGGTCATGACACCACCGCAAGAGCTGCACCCAAGCAGGCGGGTCGTCGGGAACTGGCATTTGAGCGCGTCGCGCAGTATCGCCCCCTCATGGGCTTGGGTAAAATAGAGCAACAGCAGGGAGGGGGCCTGATCGGCATGGTGGCGCAGCTGCGCGCAGATATCTTGGGCCGCCAGCGATGAATTCTGGGCGAGGGAGTGAACGGTCAGAAATTTCAACACCATCTCCTTGTTTTATCGAATGGCAGCCTCAAGCAAAAATCATACCTTTATCAAACAATTATCTCGCTTCGCTTGCTAACATAGCGGTCAACTGAGACCAATGACAGGACGCCCATATGTGGCAAAAAAACATCAATGACTTCGATCGGGTCGTTGCCATCGGTGGTGGCCATGGCATGGGACGAGTGCTTTCGTCCCTCTCGTTTCTCGGTCAACGGCTCACCGGCATCGTCACCACCACAGATGATGGCGGCTCGACCGGACGCCTGCGCAAGAGTCAGGAGTGCATCGCCTGGGGCGATCTGCGCAACTGCCTGAACCAGCTGGTCACCGATCCCAGCATCGGCAGCCTGTTGTTCGAATACCGCTTTGCCGGCAAAGGTGAGCTGGCGGGCCACAACCTTGGCAACCTGATGCTGCTGGCGCTCGATAATCTCTGTGTCCGTCCTCTTGATGCTATCAAGCTGATCAGTGACATGCTCAAAATAGAGTCACAATTGCTACCCATGTCTGAATTTCCCACCGATCTCTGCGCCCATATGGAGTGTGGCACCCAGATCCTGGGAGAGGTATCCATCGATCAACTGGCAACACCACCCCTCTCCCTCGGCCTGATGCCGGAGGTGCAAGCGACCCGCGAAGCGGTGCTGGCATTGCAGCAGGCGGACATGATCATTCTGGGGCCGGGCAGTTTCCTCACCTCCATCATGCCGCCATTGCTGCTGGCCGAGATCGCCCAGGCCATCAACGAGAGCAGCGCCATGCTGGTTTTCGTCTGTAATCTGGTGGCGGAAAACGGCCCTGCCAGCCAGCTGGATCTGATGAGTCAGTGTCGCTGGCTGGAATCCCGGGTCGGTCAGGGTCGGCTGGATGCCATCCTGGCCCCACAGGGCTCGAGTGATGCGGGGGGCTGGCAAGGGCGTGTGATCGAAGCCGAGCTGGGCGAGCTTGAGCTGCCCCATCGGCACGATCGATTGAAGCTTAAACTGGCGCTGGACCGGATCATCCAGCAACTGCTCAACCAGCGTTAGGCAACGGTCACTGCGCCCCGGCACCCCTGCATGGCGCCGTTACTGATAATCGGCAAGAAACGCGAGCACTTGGGGCAAGGAGGCCTCCAACAGTTGCAACTGGCGCTCTGCCTCTGCCACATCGGCCTGCTTGCTGGCCATCTCAAGTGCCATCACCTGCTGATAACTCGGCATGGCGCCATAGCTGCCACAGGATGATTTCATGCTGTGCGCCACCCGAGCCAGCGCCTCCCACTCTCCCTGTTCATAGAGGGGTCTGAGCTGACTCAGCTGCTCGCCCACCTCTTCAATAAAGACTGCGATGACCACGGGCAGCATATCCGGACCGATATCCTCTGCCAGCTGCTGCAACACCTTGCGATCCACCCACTCCATGCGAGGCTCCTCCAGAACGGTATTCAAACAGACCATACTATAGATAGTTTTCGATGTCGTGGCTCACGACCAGGCAGTGATGAAGCACCCGATTGGATGGCTCAGGGAATAAAGTGGCAAAAAATGTGATCAGTATCGAAATAGCGATGCTCAAACGCCCGTCAAGACAACAACTTGATTGCCACAAATTAACAATTGATCAACACTCAATGCCGTCAGAGTGATGATGCTCAGCAACACCTCTCATCCCTTTTGCCTTTTATGGCTGCTGCGAAGAACCAGGGTAGGTATCTACCCTGGTATTTTTTTATCTTGCCCAAGCGCAACCCGATTGGTCGCCACCCGCTCCCCAAGCCGGAACAGATTGAATTCGCCGGGGGCCATCTTGATCCAGTTCTCATTGCCGGTCAGCGGCCGCGTCGTGACCAGCGTCACCACATCGTTGGGTGTGGTCTCGCTCTGGAAATCGATCACCACCTCCTCATCCAGCAAACTCGCCTCGCCAAATGGCGCGCAGCGAGTCAGCCAGTGCAGGTTGTTGCTGCAGTAGCTCATCACATACTCCCCGTCCGAGAGCAGCATGTTGAACACCCCGAATGCTCTGAGCTCATCACACAAGGTGGCCATATAGCGAAACATGGCGAGAAAGTTTGCAGGACGCTTGGGGTACTTCTGCTCCAACCGGTCGAGCAGCCAGCAGAAGGCGTGCTCGCTGTCGGTATCCCCTACCGGACGGTGGCGACCGGTTGGCAGCTTCTTGTAACCGGTCAGCTGACCGTTGTGAGCGAAGGTCCAGTAACGGCCCCACAGCTCACGGGTAAAGGGGTGGGTATTTTCCAGCGACACGCAGCCACGGTTGGCCTGCCGAATGTGGCTGACCACGGCGCAGCTCTTGATGGGCAGCGCCTGTACCAGTCTGGCGATGGGAGATTGGGCACTGGGCTCGGGATCCTTGAAGGTGCGAAAGCCCTTCCCCTCGTAGAAGGTGATCCCCCAGCCATCCTTGTGGGGCCCTGTCTTGCCGCCGCGCAGCATCAACCCGGTAAAGCTGAAGCAGATATCGGTCGGCACATTGGCACTCATGCCGAGCAGTTCGCACATATCCGGCAGACTCCTTTCATGATTTGGCTTGTGTCATGTTCGACCAGCACACTGGTTCGACAGACAGCAGGGGAAGGCGCAATTCCTTCCCCTGTGGCAGCAACCGGTCGATGACAAACCATTAACCTGTGATGCCCTTGTCCGGTAGCGTGGCCTGATTACTTGGCCATCTCTTTTTCGACCAGCTGGATCAGGATGTGGATCACCTTGATGTGCACTTCCTGAATACGGTCGGCATAGCCAAAGTGCGGAACCCGGATCTCGACATCCGCCAGGCCTGCCATCTTGCCGCCATCCTTGCCGGTCAGGGCGATCACTTTCATCCCTTTGGCGCGGGCAGCCTCGATGGCTTTCAGGATATTGCCGGAGTTGCCGCTGGTGGAGATACCAAGCAGCACGTCGCCACGGCGGCCGACCGCTTCTACGTAACGGGAGAAGACATAGTCATAGCCAAAGTCGTTGGAGACGCAGGAGAGGTGGCTCGGATCGGAGATGGCGATACCGGCGTAACCCGGGCGGTTCTCGCGATAGCGACCGGTCAGCTCTTCGGCAAAGTGCATGGCGTCACAGTGGGAACCACCGTTGCCACAAGAGAGCACCTTGCCCTCTTCTTTGAAAGAGTCAGCCAGCAGTTTGGCGGCCGCTTCGATGTTTTTCAGGTTCTGCTCATCAGCCAGGAAGGCCTGCAGCACGCTGGCAGCTTCGGTCAGTTCATTGCGGATCAATTCTTGGTACATGATGTCTCTTCCACTGTTTTTAGTGTGCGTGTAGATCGCGGCTATTCTCGCACAAGCGAATCGCACAGTCGCCCCCCTGCGAGCCACAGCGCTGGCGGCGCGTGAGCGTTATGGGGATCACAGAGAGAAGGTAATGAAGATGTAAACAGCTTGATAACTTTGTGCGTATGAATTACAACAGGGGCCATATCCAACAGGTCAGACCTCTGGATCAGTTACGCCACGTTGGCAATCTTTCACGCAAGGAGCAAGCAATGACGACGACCCTCACTCTGCTCGGGGTGATCTTGGTTATCGGAGCCCTGGCCTATCGCCGGGCATCCCTGTTCATCTCCACCCTGGTCACCGGCGCCGCCCTGGCGCTTGGCGCCATCTATGGTCATGTGCCCTTGCTGGTATGGGCGCTGTTCGCGGTGATCGCCATCCCGCTCAATCTGGTGGAGTTTCGCCGCAATCAAATAACCAAGCCGCTGTTCAAGATCTACAAATCGATCATGCCGGAGATGTCCCGCACCGAAAAAGAGGCGATTGAAGCGGGCACCACCTGGTGGGAAGCCGATCTGTTCGCGGGCAACCCGGACTGGAAAAAGCTGCACGCCATTCCGGTCAGCGCCCTCTCTGCCGAAGAGCAGGCCTTTATGGATGGCCCAGTCGAGGAAGTGTGCCGCATGGTGAGCGACTGGGAAGTGACCCACGAGCGCGCGGATCTCTCCCCCGAGGTGTGGCAATACCTGAAGGACAACAAGTTCTTCGCCATGATCATCAAGAAGAAATATGGCGGTCTGGAGTTCTCGGCCTACGCCCAGTCCTGCGTCCTGCAAAAGCTGTGCGGCGCAAGCGCCGTGCTCGCCTCCACCGTTGGCGTACCCAACTCGCTGGGCCCGGGCGAACTGCTGCAACACTATGGCACCGACGAGCAGAAGGATTACTACCTGCCCCGCCTGGCGGTAGGTAAAGAGATCCCCTGCTTCGCCCTGACCAGCCCGGAAGCGGGTTCTGATGCCGGTTCCATCCCCGACTTCGGTGTCGTCTGCAAGGGCGAGTGGGAAGGAAAAGAGGTGCTCGGTATGCGCCTCACCTGGAACAAGCGCTACATCACGCTCGCCCCCATTGCTACCGTGCTGGGTCTGGCCTTCAAACTGCGTGACCCCGAGCACCTGCTGGGCGAAGAGGAAGAGCTCGGCATCACCTGCGCGCTGATCCCGACTCACATCAAGGGTGTCGGCATTGGCCGTCGCCACTTTCCGCTCAACGTGCCGTTCCAGAACGGCCCGACCCAGGGTAAGGATGTATTCGTCCCGCTCGATTTCATCATCGGCGGCCCGGCCATGGCCGGTCAGGGCTGGCGCATGCTGGTCGAGTGTCTGTCGGTCGGTCGCGGCATCACCTTGCCCTCCAACAGCACCGGCGGCGTCAAGATGCTGGCCCTGGCAAGCGGTGCCTACAGCCGCATCCGTCGCCAGTTCAAGCTGCCCATCGGCAAGATGGAAGGGATTGAAGAGCCGCTGGCCCGCATCGGCGGCAACGCCTACATCATGGGCGCCGCAGCCAACCTGACCGTGACCGGTATCGACCTTGGCGAGAAGCCCTCTGTCATCTCCGCCATCGTCAAATACCACCTCACCGACCGTGCCCAGAAGTGCATCATCGATGCCATGGACATCCACGGCGGCAAGGCCATCTGTATGGGCCCCAACAACTATCTGGCCCGTGGCTATCAGGGTGCCCCCATCGCCGTTACGGTGGAAGGGGCCAACATCCTAACCCGCAGCATGATCATCTATGGTCAGGGCGCTATCCGCTGCCACCCGTATGTACTGCCGGAGATGCTGGCTGCCAGCCATCCCGACAAGGAGCAGGCGCTGAAAGATTTCGACAAGGCGGTGTTCAGCCACGTCGGCTTTGCCATCAGCAACCTGGTACGCAGCTTCTGGCTCGGTATCACCGGCGCCCGCTTTGCCGCGGCACCTTATGGCGACCAGACCAAGGGCTACTACCAGCAGCTCACCCGCCTTTCGGCCAACCTGGCGTTCCTGTCAGACATGGCGATGGGCACCCTGGGTGGCGAGCTCAAGCGCAAGGAGCGGGTCTCCGCCCGCCTTGGCGACGTATTGAGCCAGCTTTATCTGGCCTCCAGCGCCCTCAAGCGCTATCAGGACGAGGGACGCCAGCAGGCTGACCTGCCGCTGCTGCACTGGGCACTGCAAGATGCCATGTTCAAGGCGCAAGAGGCGATCGACGAGCTGCTGCGCAACTTCCCGAACCGCTGGATTGGGCTTGCCCTGCGCGCCGTGGTATTGCCGCTGGGTCGTGACCTGAACCGTCCGTGCGACAAGCTGGACCAACAGGTTGCCCGTCTGCTGCAAACCCCGAGCGAGACCCGCAGCCGCCTGGCCAAGGGGCAATACCTGACTCGCGAAGAGGGCAACCCCTTCGGTCTGCTGGAGCAGGCGCTCGATGACGTACTGGCCGCCGAGCCGCTGTTCGAGAAAGTCTGCAAGAGCGATGGCATCAAGCGCCCCTTCATGGCACTGGACAAGGTGGCCGACATGGGTCTGGCCGCTGGCGTACTGACCCAGAGCGAAGCCGAGCTGCTGCGCCGCGCCGAAGTAAGTCGCCTGCGCACCATCAACGTCGATGATTTTGACCCCATCGATCTGGTGGCCAACAAGAAGCTGTTTGAAGCCTCCGCTTACCATCACGCGGCCTGATAACCAGCTATCGACAACGCCTCCCTTGTGGAGGCGTTTTTTATGGGCGCTCACCACTATTCACGGCCCGAACAGTCACCACTCGCACGCACAGCTCCCCCGACCAGCTGCTGGCCCCGTGTGGTCAGCCGGGAAAAAAGGCACAATAGCCGATAAATCGAATCACCAAGGAAGCCAAGATGACCCTTGAGCACCTGATCCTGTGGCGCCGCGACCTGCACCGCCTGCCGGAAGCCGCCTGGAAAGAGTTTCGCACCACCAGCCTGATTGCCCACCACCTGAGCGAGCTCGGTTATCGCATTGTGCTTGGCGACAAACTGCTGGCCAGCAATCTGATGATGGGCCGTGATGTGGATGTGGCGGCCGAGAAGGCCCGTGCCCGCCGTCAGGGAGCCCATCCCGACTGGCTGGAGCGGATCGGCGATGTCACTGGCCTGATGGGAGAGCTGGATACCGGCCGTCCCGGTCCGACCCTGGCCTTTCGCTTCGATATCGACGCGGTGGAGGTGGAAGAGTCCGATGCTGAACAACACCAACCGCAGCAGGAGGGTTTTGCCTCCCACAACAAGGGGTGGATGCACGCCTGCGCTCACGATGGCCACACCGCCATCGGCATGGGGCTGGCCAGCCAGTTGATGGCGATGAAAGAGCAGCTGTGTGGTCGCATCAAGCTCTTCTTCCAGCCGGCCGAAGAGGGGTGCCGCGGTGGCAAGGCGCTGGCTGCCGGTGGCGCACTCGATGACGTGGATGCCCTGCTTTCGCTCCATATCGGCATTCACGCTGGTAGCGGCGAGCTGGTGATCAACCCCACCGAGTTTCTCTGCTCCACCAAGTTCGACGTCCACTTTATGGGCACCGCCGCCCATGCAGGGCTCGAACCCAATGCCGGCAGCAATGCGCTGGCCGCCGCCTGCATGGCCACCACCGCCATGCTCGGCATTCCCCGCCACCGCGACGGCATGACCCGCATCAACGTCGGCCAGCTTCACGCTGGCAGCGGCCGCAACGTCATCCCCGATCATGCCGAGCTGCGCGGTGAAACCCGCGGCGCCGATAGCACGCTCAACGACTACATGTTCAGTCAGGTACAGCGCATCGTCGAAGGGACTGCCCTCGCCCACGGAGTCACCTATCGCATCATCAAGCAGGGTGAGGCCATTGCCCTCGACAACAGCCCGGCACTGCAGGCCGAGCTGGCGGCGCTGGCCCGCAAGCAGGGGCTCGCCACTATCCAGACTCGCCGCTTTGGTGCCAGCGAAGATGCCGGTTTTCTGATGGAGCGGGTGCAAAAGCAGGGAGGCGAAGCGGCTTACCTCATCCTGGGGGCCGATCTGGCGGCGCCGCACCATCACAACGAATTCGATTTCGATGAGCGGGTGATGCAAAGCGGGGTAGAGCTACTGGTCGCCTGGGCCCGTGCCCGACTGGGTTTGGTAGAAGCAGCCCTCTCTTGATATCCCCTCGGCCAGCTCACCGGTTAACGGGATCAAAAAAAGGCGCCTCGGCGCCTTTTTCTGCAAGAAAAACCTGACCGCTACTCGCGGAGCTTGCGATGCACATCGGGGCGGCCACCGGTCACGCTATCGGCTCTCCCCTCCTCTTTGGCCTTCTCGGCCCGCTTTTTGCGCATCTCGCGGGGATCGGCGATGAGCGGGCGGTAGATCTCGATACGATCGCCGTCGTGCAGCGGCTCGCTCCCTTTCACTGGGCGGCTGTAGATGCCGAACTTGTTGACCGACAAGTCAATCTCGGGGTGCTTTTGCACGATGCCGGACTGCTCGATGGCCGCCAGCACGCAGGTCTCGGGCGCCACCCGCAGGGCAATCACCGTCTGCTGCTGCGGCAAGGCATAGACAACCTCGATGTTGAGCTGGTCAGACACCGTATACCTCCTTCGCCCGGTTGGAGAAGGCGGAGACCATGGAGCTCACCAGATCGCGGAATACCTGACCAAAGGCCACCTCGATGAGCTTGGAGGTAAACTCGAAATCGAGATCAAACTCCACCTTGCAGGCATCCACATCGAGCGGGGTAAAGGTCCACCAGCCCGCCAACTTGCGGAACGGGCCATCCACCAGCTCCATCCTGATCTGACGGTTCACATCCAGCTGATTGCGGGTGGTAAAGGTCTTGGCAATCCCCGCCTTGGCCACATCGACCGACGCCATCATGTAGTCATCGCCAGCCTCGTGGACACGGCTGCCGACACAGCCGGGCAAAAACTGCGGATAGGCATCCACATCGTTAACCAACTTGAACATCTGTTCTGCACTGAACATCACCAGGGCACTGCGCGTAATTCGGGGCATGGCTTTTCCTCATCCAATCGGCGCGATTTTATCACCATGTTTGGGGTTGTGGAGGTAAAACCTCAGCCAAACCGCTCAGAAAGCCACCACTTGACCTGCTGCGCGTTTTACAGCCGCCCCTGCCTACGTATAATACGAGCCTCCTAGTCATTGCCGGAAATCGCCCGTCATGAGCAAAAAAAACAGTAAAAACAAAGCCGGGTCCAGCACCATTGCACTCAACAGAACCGCGCGCCACGAATACTTCATCGAAGAGAAGATCGAAGCGGGTCTGTCCCTGCAAGGGTGGGAAGTCAAATCCCTGCGGGCGGGCAAGGCCAACATCAGCGAAGCCTATGTCATCTTCCGCGATGGCGAGGCCTATCTGTTCGGCTCCAGCTTCCTGCCACTGCAAGCGGCCTCCAGCCACGTGGTATGTGACCCGACCCGCACCCGCAAACTGCTGCTGAGCCGTCGTGAACTCGACAAGCTCGAAAGCCTGATCGCCCGTCAGGGCTACACCATAGTTCCCCTCGCCCTCTACTGGAAACAGTGCTGGGTCAAAGTCGAGATCGGCCTGGTGAAGGGCAAGAAAGAGCACGACAAGCGCGAAGATACCAAGGCCCGCGAGTGGGATCGGGAAAAAGCCCGCATCATGAAGAACAAGCATCGCGGCTAACCCGCTACTGGCAGGATCTGGACGCCAGTTCACCTTCCCCCGGCGCAGCTGGCTCTTCAGGCTCAGCTGCGTACAATAAATCGGCAAACAGACTTGCTGCCAGAGGGAATGGGTATCAACGCCTTGCTATGACAGCATTTTTGCGTACAATCGCAATTAACAACTTGGGGCTGATTCTGGATTCGACAAGATTCACGAAACCCAAGGTGCATGCCGAGGTGCGGTAGGCCTCGTTAATAAACCGCAAAAAAATAGTCGCAAACGACGAAAACTACGCACTAGCAGCTTAATAACCTGCATAGAGCCCTTCTACCCTAGCTTGCCTGTGTCCTAGGGAATCGGAAGGTCATCCTTCACAGGATCGTGTGGAAGTCCTGCTCGGGGCGGAAGCATTAAAACCAATCGAGCTAGTCAATTCGTAGCGTGTCTCTCCGCAGCGGGTTGGCGAATGTAAAGAGTGACTAAGCATGTAGTGCCAAGGATGTAGTAATTTTGGACGGGGGTTCAAATCCCCCCAGCTCCACCAAACGTTTGGAAAGGGCCATCTCGCAAGAGGTGGCCCTTTTTTATCGAGTTTATCTAGCGTGAAAGCCTCAACGTCTCACAGAAAGCGCAGGGGAATATTCACACTGGGGGCTGTGACGTCAACAAACTGGTCAATACCACGCCACAACCTAGCATGCTCACGGAGTGCTTGCTGATAGGCCCAAGTGGCGATGGCGGTAGAACGCACGGCGTCGACGCTCACCAGAGGGGCCAGCTCGTCAGTGAGGTACGCCCCGTGAGTCAGGATATTCTGCTCGTACCAGGCATCCCTGTGCTCGGGAGCGGCGAGAAAATCCCGTTTGCTCCGGTTACAGTTGGCGTGTGCCAGTACGAAGTTGTGGCCCAAATCGATTGGATAACGACGCCAGGGGATGAAATGGTCTACCTCGCCATTCCCGTGTATCGCCTTGTTACAGTAAAAACAGGTTCCCGCCTGCAAGTCCCTCAAAACCTCCCCCACTCGCCCCAGCGCCTGACGGCTTGAACCAAATAGAAAATTCTCCAGCCCTACACTTGGGCCAATCAGTGGCTGATTCCCCTTGATGTCGCAGATAAGCTGCAACCAATGCTGTCGGGAGAGGGAGACCACCAGATCGTAAAAGCGGTGGAGACAGTAGATAATGCCGGGGTTCAGGCAGATATGATCCGCGCCCCTTTGATGAGGATAGAGGTGTCACTCCTCTCGCCCACCCAATATCTGCAGACGCCACAAGGGCCCCTCAACAAGGATGCGCCGAACTCGGGCAAGAAGAGGCCGCCAGGCGTCGTGACGACGCAGTGCAGTTACCGAGCGGACCCCCTCTGCACGCAGCCGGGACAACTCCGTCAGCATGATGGCCTGACGACCGCTGCTCTGTTTGAGCAAGGTAGCCGTTTCTCCCGTCGCCGAGTAGGGCAGACGGTGCTGCCAATAAAGCTCCACAAACTTGGTGGCCAGTTCGTCCAGCGTAATAGTGCGCGCCGCGGTCAGATCATGGGTCTCGGTACTGCGTTCAATCGCGATATCTGCAATCCCGTGAAGCAAGGCGCACTTGTAAGTGGCCACAAAATCGCCTTCGGTAAAGATGCGTTGCAGATAGGCAATAAAAGCGAGTTGTTGCTCAGGAGAGGCGTGCATGTTCACCCCCAAGGATCAGACTCTGCCAACTCAAGCCGCTACGCGCCAAGGCATCCTCCTGTGGTTCTGACACATGGAGCAGTGTCATCCCCTCCTCCAATGCAAGCCGCTCCACCTCATCGACAGCTACCGGATACATGGCTCGCTCCCGCATATCCTGCTCCGAGATAACCAAACGAAGACTCAATACCAGATAACCATCTGGTGAGAGCAGCTCATGAAGACGTGCCAGCGCCAAGGGACGAAACTCCGGGGGGAGATGCATCCAGACAGCACTGAGCAAAATCAGATCAAAAGTACCGGTCACGCGAGAGAGAGCCGGCATAGCGTCATTGACCCACGCAACTGCAGCCTCACAGGTATGACATTGACCTTGTAGAGCGAGTGCCTGACAGGGCTCGGCAGCGACCACAGTGTTGCCCTGATGGAGCCCCGCTAAAAACGCGGCATCCCGACCACTGCCAGCCCCCACATCAAACACCCTGCGCGGTGCAGCCAAAAGCCAAGGCTCCAGCAGAGTGAGCCAGTCGCAATGAACAGTGCGCGCAGATACCTGCTGGTAACGGGTCGCCAATTCGGTGGCGTGGCGCTGCTAGTAATCGAGGGACACTATGCGTTCCGATCGGAGAAGTAAGAGAAATAGTCCAACAAGATCAGTGGGTTGACCATGACAAGGACGACACTTTCCACACATGAACGATTAAGGGGGCAGAGGCATTTACAAAAACGGGATGCCAGCCAAAAGAAGCTCGGCCAGAGGGCTCTGAATGATGCCACCGCTCAACATTTCGGGTAATATTTGTCCAACTCACTGATCTCTTGGCACTTATTATCGCCATGAGAGGTCAACGCCAGATGGAGATGGCTATTAATGAACTCGACTGATGTCGTGGCCCTGTTTGGGGATGACTCGTGCTATCGAAAGGCTGATTCTCATGGCTCGCCACGATCAACGTAACCCCCATATTCCACTGATCGCCTCCCACTGCTACGTGCAGAGACCTAACGCAACCCGACCGGACAGACTACGCCGCTTCGCCATGATGGGTATGTCGCAACTGGTGTTGGGCTATGCCGGACGCAGTAGCGAGACTCATCGTATCCACCGCCTGCTCAGTCAGATAAAGGTTGGCGATGCCGTGCGTATCGCTCCCGATAAAAACAACAAGCTTCATGTGTATCACCAGAATCACGAAATAGCTCGCCTCTCCCTGCTCGGCGAAGAGACCTGGAAATTCGACATGAATAGCATCCGTGAAGCCCGAGTGATTGCTCTGGTGGAACGACGTAAAGAACAGGAGAAAGAAGAGTATCAACCCCAGATATGCATCGAGCGCTGGGAGATCCCAATCATTGAGTTGGAGTTGTAACATCAGGTCTCAGTACAGCAAAACGGTGACCAGCGGCAATTTTCATCAGATGGCCCATCCAGAGCCATATCTGTATTCATTTTTCCGATCGCAAGGTGCAGCCAGTTCGGCTATTTCCAATGTCGCTTGCCCTGCGCCACAAACCGAAACAAAAGTTGCATATTTTAGGATATCCCTCATCGTGCCATCATGAGTAATCTCCATATCACATACAGCTTACGGTTGCTTTAATGGCCATAAAAGTGCAGGAAATGCGATGTTTTAACTCAACATAGGTAGTCAAAGTCCAGAGCGTCCTCCACGGATATCACCACCATTGAAATCGTTTTCTTTTTAGGCAAAGAACCTGAGTTAAATCAAATAAAGTTGCATACTGTCTTTGGTATGGTGAGAAGATACCAAGCGATCCTCCCTGTCGCTTCCCCTGCTGGCTCCGCCAGATGCAGCATTTTCTGCGCCTTGAAAGCGAGTTTATGACGCCATGATCACCATCACCCTCGATGGGGCTCAGTTGACGGTTGACCCGACCAGAACCCTGCTCCAGATAGCCAAACAGCACCAGATCGACATCCCCTCCCTGTGCGGTGACAACACCAGCGGCCCCAAGACCCCCTGCGACCTCTGCGTGGTCGAGATTGCCGGTCTCGGCATCCGCCGCGCCTGCGAGACGCGCCCCGAGGCAGGGATGGTGATCACCAGCCAAAGCGATACCCTGCGCGCCCACCGCCAGCAGGCGCTCGGCCGCATCCTTTCGGATCACTACGCCGATTGCGAAGCCCCCTGCCAGCGCGCCTGTCCGGCCGGGGTGGACATTCAATCCTATCTGCACCACATCGCCATGGGGGATCACCAGGCGGCAATGGCAGTCATCAAGCAGACCCTGCCGATGCCCCTTTCCATCGGCCGGGTTTGCCCCGCTTTTTGTGAGGCACAGTGCCGCCGCGCGTTGGTGGATGAGCCACTGGCCATTCGCCATCTCAAGCGCCACGCCGCCGATCTCGATCTGGCCGAGATTGTCCCCTATCAACCAGCCAAGAAGCCCGCCAAGGGCAAGAGGGTGGCCATTATCGGCAGCGGCCCGGGCGGTCTCACCTGCGGTTATTATCTGGGTTACGAAGGGTTCGAGGTCGATCTGTTCGAGGCGATGCCCGAAGCGGGTGGCTGGCTGCGCTACGGTATCCCCGAATACCGGCTGCCCAAGGCGATCCTCGATCAGGAGATCGGCCTGATGTGCCAAAGTGGCATGCGGATCCACACCCAACAGCGACTGGGCAACCAGATCACCCTCTCGGCACTGTGCCGCGACTACGATGCGGTCTGTCTGGCCGTCGGCGCATCCAAGGCGGTGCCGATGGATTACCCGGGCAGCACCCTGGCCGGTTGCTATCTCGGGGTCGATTACCTCAAGGATCGGATGCTGGCCAAGCGGCTCACCACCGGCAAGAAGGTTGCGGTGATCGGCGGCGGCAACACGGCCATCGACTGCGCCCGTACGGCTGTCAGGCTGGGAGCAGAAACCACCCTTATCTATCGCCGCACCCGCGCCGAGATGCCCGCCGAAGCCTACGAGATCGACGAGGCGGAGCACGAAGGGGTGCGCTTCATGATGCTCACCAATCCGGTGGAGAATCTGGCCGATGAGGGTGGTCGCGTCTGTCAGGTGCGTCTCGAGAAGATGGCCCTCGGCGAGCCGGACGCCTCCGGTCGCCGCCGCCCCGAGCCCACCGGCGAATTCCTCATCGAAGAGTTCGATACCGTGATTGCGGCAGTGTCGCAGCAGCCGGATCTGAGCTTTATGGAAGGGGAGCCCCTCACCCTCCCCTTCACTCGCTGGCAGACGCTGGAGTCCCACCCCGAGACCATGCACAGCGGCCACGGCAACCTGTTCGCCATCGGCGATCTGCGCCGCGGGCCCGCCACCGCCATCGAGGCGGTCGCCGATGGCCGCAAGGCCGCGCTGGCCATCGATCAGTTCCTCCACGGTGACATGATCGACCCGGTGCGGCCCTTCAACGCCTGCAAGGCTCCCACACTCAAGCAGGTCGATCCCGCCCAGTTTGCTCACCTGAAAAAAGTCGCCCGCACCATCATGCCCCATCTGGCAGAGAAGGATCGCGAGGGCAGCTTTGCCGAGGTGGAGCGCGGCCTCAGTGACCAGCATGCCCGCAGCGAGGCCAGCCGCTGCCTCGAGTGTGGCTGTCAGGCCAACACCAAGTGTGCACTGCGCGACTACGCCACCGAATACAAGGTCGATCAGAGCTCTCTCGATACCAGTCAATGCCAGAAGTTTGCAGTGGATAACAGCAGCGAATTTATCGTCTTTGATGCCAACCGCTGCATCGGCTGCGGCCAGTGCGTGCAGACCTGTGGTGAGCAGGCGGTACAGGGTGTGCTGCGCTTTGCCAAGAACAGCGATGGTACCCTCTCGAACCGGCCGCAGTTCGACACGGGACTCTCGATGGGCGACTCCCACTGCGTGCAGTGCGGCGCCTGCGTACAGGTCTGCCCCACCGGCGCCCTGGTGGATGCCCGCGACAAATCACAGGGGCGCACCGAACTGCTCACGCCGGTCAATACCATCTGCACCTACTGCGGGGTCGGCTGCGGCGTCACCCTCTATGTCGATGAGGCGCGCAACCGCATCCGCTATGTGGAGGGAAATCGCAACTCGCCGGTCAACCAGGGGCTGCTCTGCGTCAAGGGACGCTTCGGCTTTGACTTTATCCAGAGCGAGGAGCGCCTCACCACACCGCTTGTCCGTAAAAATGGCAAGCTGGTGCCCGCCAGCTGGCAGGAGGCCATCGCTCTGGTGGCCGAGCGCTTCACAGCCCTGCGCAAACGCTATGGCAGCGATGCACTGGCGGGTTTTTCGTCGGCCAAAACCACCAACGAAGAGAACTACCTGTTCCAGAAGTTCATGCGCCGGGAGCTGGGCACCAACAACGTGGATCACTGCGCGCGGCTCTGCCACGCCTCCACCGTCACCGGGCTGGAGGCGTCACTCGGCAGCGGCGCCATGACCAACGACATCCCGAGCATTGATCACTCGGATCTCATCTTCATCATCGGCTCCGACACCTCGGCGGCCCACCCCATCATCGGCTCCCATATCAAGCGGGCAGTCACTACGGGCAAGGCGCGGCTAGTGGTGGCCGATCCCAAGCGGATCGAGATGGCGGACCATGCCAGCCTCTATCTGGCTCACCGACCCGGCACCGACGTGATGCTGCTCAACGGCCTGATGCAGCAGATCATCCAGAACAACTGGCACGACAAGACCTATATCGCCGCACGGGTAGAAGGGTTCGAGGAGTTGCAAGCAGAGGTACTCTCCCCGGCCTATGCGCCAGACAAGGTAGCCCTTGTCACCGGCGTGCCGGCCGAGCAGGTGATCGAGCTCGCCCGCCTCATCGGCACCGCCGAACGCACTGCCATCTACTACTCCATGGGGATCACCCAGCACACTACCGGCCATGACAACGTGCGCGCCATCGCCAACCTGCAACTGCTGTGTGGCAACATCGGCATCGAAGGGGGCGGCATCAATCCGCTGCGGGGCCAGTCCAACGTGCAGGGAGCCTGTGACATGGGGGCACTGCCCAACTGCCTGCCCGGCTATCAGAAGGTGGCCAACCCCGAGGTTCATGCCCGCTTCGCAGCCGCCTGGCAGCAGCCTGACTTGCCGCGCACGCCCGGCCTAACCCTCACCGAAACCATAGATGCCGCCTGTGCGGGCAGCATCAAGGGGCTCTATGTGATGGGTGAAAACCCGGTGTTGAGCGATCCGGATCAACATCACGTCATCGAAGGGCTCAAGCAGCTGGAGTTTCTGGTGGTGCAGGATATCTTCCTCTCCGAAACTGCCCAGCTCGCCGATGTGGTGCTCCCCTCCTGCTCCTTTGCCGAGAAGAGCGGCCACTTCACCAACACCGAGCGGCGGGTGCAGCGCATCTCCCCCGCCCTCAAGGCGCCGGGTGACGCGCGGGAGGATTGGTGGATCATCCAGCAGATCGCCAACGCCATGGGTTGCAAATGGCGCTATCAAAACCCGCAGGAGATCACCGCCGAGATCTGCCTGGTTACCCCGCAATACGCCGGCATCCAGTGGGACAAGGTGGGAGCGCAAGGGCTGCAGTGGCCTTGCAACGATGTGGCGCCCGAAGGCACTCGCCTGCTCCACGGCAAGCAGTTCACCCGCGGTAAGGGGGAGATGGTCGCGACCCCGTTCCGCTATGCCGCCGAACTGCCCGACGAGACCTATCCCATCGTGCTCACTACCGGCCGCCTGCTGGAGCAGTTCCACACCGGCACCATGACCCGCAAGACCAGGGGGCTCGACAAGCTGGCTGGCCCGCGGGTGATGATGAGCGTGGCGGACGCCCAGCGGTTGGGGATCAGCAACAGTGAGCGGGTGAAAGTCACCAGCCGCCGCGGCCATATCGAACTCCCCGCCTTCGTCACCAAACGGATGCAGCCGGGCGTGGTCTTTATCCCGTTCCACTTCGCCGAAGCCCCGGCCAACCGGCTTACCATCAATGCCACCGACCCCCACGCCAAGATCCCCGAATTCAAGGTGGCGGCGGTGCGCATCGACAAGGTAAAGTGCCACCTGTCCTCAGCAGACAAACATGAGATGGAGACCATCTGACCGGAATAAACTACGCAATCAGCTGGATAAATCACAATAAAAAGAGCCACCCAAAGGGTGGCTCTCTACAAAAATCAAGATCCATTTACACTCACATAACTAATTGTTCCTAGTGCATACTCCATAATCCAAATATGCCAAGGAACTACTTGGTGAGAGCATCGACGGTTGCACCACCACTCTTATCATCACTTCGATAGCTGTCAATATAGGTACTATTATCACGCTCAAGTGCAAAATGGTAAGTGCTTCCGCTTAACGACTCAAGATTAACAGTCACAGTATCACCTTTAACACTAATTCGTCCTTCCGGATCAACTTTAACATTAAAGTTAGCATCTGTGATTAATTCAACTTGTGTTAATGTTCTTGTTGGATCACTAAGGCTTAGTGTCAATGTATCAAAGTCTTTATTTAATATAATAGATACTGGAGATGATATTTTAATACCTCCAACAGAAACCTCATCATTACCCCACAAATTGGCTAATATGTTTTCCCCATTGGTATCCTCTGCAATATGTGCTTTATTATCTGAGCGAGTCACTCTAATATCTGGATTATTGGCATACTCATTTAACTCATGGCTATTGACTCCATTTAAAATAACATACTGGTAGCCAGACACATGCTCGTCCTGTGGAATAAATGACGCTAACGTATACCCATTGACCGCTTTTTTTGTTGTACCTATATCCGACCAATTAGCAGAGACGCGTTTTTTCTCCATTACAATGTCTGTCCCTTTCGGGAACCAATAACCTACATTAGCCCCATGAACATTCCCTTCAACAAGAAATGAAGTTACATTGTTATACTCTTCCTTTACATCAGGCGAAATAGAAACACCATTTACCTCTACTTTATTAGTTCCATTTGCATTTAATTTCCTACTGTCAATTATCGTTCCCATCTCGACATTCTCATTGCTGCGAATATCTGAGCCAACAGCTATAATTTTGTTATTAAGAACAAACCAAGACTTCAATGCACTGATACTATCATTATGATTATGGAAGTCAGCACCAATAGCAGCTAATGTTTTGTGTGCAGCACCACCAACTCTCTGCATATTAACCTGCTTGTTTTTACCAACTCTCGATGCGACTTTATTATTATTTGTGCAATCACCCAACGATTCGGTTAAATCAATGGTAGTACCAGAAACCCGGTATGGGTTAATCAAAGGCCAATAGTCAGTATATTGCAGAAGATCTGCATTATATAGATAGGTCGCACCATCACCAGTAAACCAACCTTTTCTATTCTCATTATTCATACACTCAAAATTTCCGACTCTGGCAGAATGCAATGCCAGGGCAAAAGTATAACCGTTTCCTTGATAAACAAATCGGTCCATGTCTGGAAAATAAGATGCCTGAGGAGATTGAACTACAGGATGTATGCTTGTATCTTCAATTAATTTTTTTGCTTTATTATAAATAACGAAATCTTGCTGCCCTTGCAAAAAACCCTTTGTATTATCTGAAATGATTTGCCCTTTTATAAATTCTGATATTTTATTTCTATCATTTATGGTTGCTGCATCAATGAATCTAAACATAGATGCCAAAACTGCATGACCTTCTACATGATTTTGCCGCTCACCTCTGGCAATAGCTCGACCATTTTGCATATCCAGCATTTGTCCAGAATACATAAAAGGGAAAAAACTTTTATACAGAATATTATACACTCTTAATAGCTTTGGATCGTCTGCAGGCCATTTTGAATTAGCCATTAGATTCATCACCTTACCAACACCTTCAAGTAAAACATTACCATAAGTACCAGTGTATGGAATATCACCATGCTGGATAAAGGATCCATCATGATAAAATCCATCATCCGTTGTTACAGGATCCAGAACTTGAGGTAATACATTTAGTGCGTTTTTAATCTCGTCTTCTCTCTCCGAAATTATTCCACGCACAAGTACAATTTGTACCATATCAGTACGGTTGCCACCTGTAGCTTCACGATTAACAGGATTGCTGGAAGCGCTAGCCCCTTCACTAACACCATTCCGGTCTGGCAATGGCGAAAAATATCTACTGGCTTCTGTATAATTTTTAATTTGTTCAGATGTAAGATCAGGATAAATCAAGGTCAATATATCATTTGTCGTTTTTGGTATACCAATCTCCCAATCCCACCAGTTGCCATATTCCAACGCTCCAACTTTATAGTGTTCCTTAACCAAATAATCCAAGGAACTGATAATGCTTGATAGCAAAATACTATTTCCTTGTAATTCACCTGGGAAGTGATATGCCTTTGCCATAGTGAGCAATCTGAGCATTGATGCTCTAATATTCGGGCCAACAACCTTGCCACCATTAGCATAATCGAATGGAAGATCGCTCCAAAGCGAATTCCTAGTATCAGTTACAATCAAGGAACTGAGGTACTTTACCGCATCCTGATTAACTTTATTGATCATGCCAAGTTGATAGCTATCATACTCTTGACCTGACACACCAATAATGGCCTCAGTCCATTTATCAGCCAAAACCTTATAATCCGGTGCCAACTCATGAGCTGCGGTTAGATTACTCATAAAAAATGTAAGCAGTGCAATTTTTTTTATAGAACCCATCATCTTACTCCTTTCAATTAAAAATAAAGCTGAAGAAATTAACCACCAGCTTTATTTATGCATATTAATCACCTTACCATGTATATTTTATACCAATACGATAGCGAGTTTGCCGGTTATCTGAATAACGATCTTCTCTAAGATTGCCAACCTCAAAAAATGGTTTCCAATTTTTATCTATTGCATAACTAACTTTAATATTATGCTGAGTATCATACTCCTTCCCATTAAATTCTGGCATTGCACCACTCGCCATTTGCTTAAACAAATCGAGCTGATATTCAAAGTCAAAATCATTATATTTATAACCAACCCATGCATCAAATTCTTGTATTTTAGAACGATACCCATAATTTGTGACTGGATTTATCGTTTCATAATCCCAAAACTTCCATTTATAACGACCTTGAACTCTAAAACCATTATCGAAGCTATAATTCAACCTTACAAATGGAATATGAACAGCACCATTTGATGATACATCGAATGAAGAGCCAACCAAGCCCGTCAAATTTTTATTTAAGGCTTTATAATAAAATGCACATAACTCAGAGCCGTCAAGATATGTAGAATCAAAAACTTGGGATGGATTACTGTTACCATATCGAGCATCAAGCTCAAATCCTATATTTTTCCCCGTATCAACATAAACCTTAAACCTATCGTCATGTTTTTTCGAGCCATCAGCATAACCATGACGATATTCCACCGTTGTCTTATAATCATTTGCCCATGCCTGACTAATCGAAAGAGAAAGCAAAGCAATAGGTAAAAATTTGACATAGCCTTTCATTTAAATAACTCCTGTTTCCAATTATTATTTTTACAATATGTTATGAATATGTTTTCAATACGCCAACAGGCACCTCTGTTGGACGCCATGGATCACCAGTATGCTCTAACCATGGGATTAGTTCGTTTTCTGTTAATTGATTAATCAAATCCATGTTATTACTAGCAATATTATGCAATTGATAAGGATCGTTATGATTATCATGCAAAATATATGTCAACGACTTACCTATCTTCCGATCGATAACCATCGTATAGCGTTCAGTTCTAATTCCACGTCGGCCATATGATTGCGCACCATATGGCATGAAAGTATAAAACTGTGATGTCGGCACAACATCACCAGCTTCCCCCCTCAGGGTTTTAACATAATTATTCCCTTCTACCGTATCGGGTATTAATGCTTCAAAATCGAGTAACCCGAATATTGTTGGATATATGTCAGGAGCAGAAAAAAGTAAGTCATCTTGTTTTGGTTTTAGTTTCCCTGGCAACCTAAAAATCATTGGAATCCTCATCGATTCCTCATAATGAACATTTTTTGTCGGTTCACCATTTGAACCCATACAACTACCGTGATCTGAAAAAAATACAACTAATGTATCATTTTTCAACCCTAGGCTATCCAACTCATCCAATATTCTTCCGAATTGTTCATCAACACCATGAACCATAGCCATGTATTCTTTGAAATACTGGGGACCATATCCTTCTAGATACTCTTTATTCCATTGAACATTTGGCCTACTATTCAATTCTTTCGATGTCTTCCCATCAAACTTATCTAGATATTTTTTGGGTATCTCATCGTATGGGGAGTGGGGGGGATTCATTGATACTACAAGTGCAAATGGCTTATCTTTATCGCGATAAGACCCATTTTCATTACGGAGATATTTTATCGCAATATCGGCCTCATGTTCAGGACTCCACTGATTTACTTTTATCGGATTATCACGAGGAGTATTATTGGCCCAATACATAGGTGACATATGCTTATCATACGTACCATATGAATACCAAAAATCAAAACCATGTCGACGATCCGGTGCCGTCCAATCATTCCAATAACGTCCCTCCATTGGGTTATTATAACTTGGAATAAAAGGCGCACTGGGGGCATCGAGGTGCCATTTACCAATATACCCCATTGAGTAGCCTTGCTGGCTCAGAATATCTGACCAAGTCACCGAGCCTTTTTTCAACTCAATACCAAAGTCTTTTCCGCCAAACTGGCCAGGCATACCAGTATGGCTGTTACCTTGTATACCATTACGATATGGATATTGCCCCGTCATCAACATACCACGAAATGGGGTACAAAGCGGAAAATTGGATACAGCTTGCCGAAGAACAACACTCTCTTTCGCAAATCTATTTATATTAGGGGTATATGATGGGTCTTGCCCCATAAATCCAAGAGCATGAGCTCTCATCTCATCTGGAAATACAACTAATAGATTTGTTTTTCCATTGATACGCCCAGTGGATGCGCCTCCACTTAGTGATGTTTGACACCCTGAAATTGATGAAGTCATAGCGACCGCGCCGGTTGCCGCTAGTCCCTTCAGCAAATCACGCCGAGAGATGGACATGTTTCACTCCAGAAATGATAGAGAATTTCGATACCTTTGTTTTCAACTCTTGCCAACAGTTGAATGATAACCAAAAGAAAGAAAAGGCATAGTGCCCAAGATCACACAAACAAAATGAAAGCGCTGGCGTGTGCTTTTTATTTCAAAAAAAGACAGTGGCAGATCAGGTGAAGTGAAGTGAAGTGAAGTGAAGTGAAGTGAGAATAGATGTAAAAAATCATCCCCGAAGAGATGACTTTTACATTCCCAATAAACCATCAGCACCTTGCCAAAACTAACCATTATCCAATTCAGACAGCGGCCAATGTTCAAAATAGATATGTTGTGCTTGCCAATCTACCTTAGCTTGATTGTCACTTAATAAGTGATGGGCAACAGTAAATGCAAATTCAAAACTGACACCGAGGCCCTTGCCTGTGATGAACTGCCCATCCACAACAACTTTTTTATCAACATATGCACCATCAGAAAACTTCTTCTCCAATCCGCTGCCACAGGTATATTGATGATGTTGTAACAAGTTATGTGCAGCAAGAACCTTTGCACCTGAAGAACAAAGCGCACAAATTAATTTATTGTTAGCAATATGATTTGTAATGAACTTGTGAACATATAAAGAACCAAAAAGATTGTCGGTTCCTTTGGGGCCACCAGGCATCATAATGGCGTCATACAGAAAATCTACCCTTTCATCCAGAAGAGCATCAGCCTCAATTCTGGTACCGAAATATGTTGATATTTTTGTTATTGCCATGCATGAGAGTACATCTACTTTAATATCCAGCCTTCGCATTATATCGATAAATACGACCGCTTCAGCCTCTTCGAATCCATCAGCCAATAGCACCGCCACATGTTTAAAACCATTCATACGGAACCCATAGAAATCAAACTGATAGTATTTTTCACATTAAGACCAATAGAGTCCCAATCATGACCATTAATAGCTGACGGAGTGGCAATCCAAGTACCACCGCAGGCTAATACTTGCGGCAATGCCAGATAGCTCAGCAAATTACTCAAGTTAATTCCTCCAGTAGGCATAAATCTAACTTGGGGATATGGTCCTGCCAGCGACTTCAGCATAGCTACACCACCAGAGGCTTCTGCGGGAAAGAATTTCAATAGTTGAAGTCCCAGCTCCAACCCCTGTTCTATTTGGCTAGGATTATTTACACCTGGAATAATCCCGATCTCTGCATCCTGACAGTATTTAACAATATTTGGATTCAATCCGGGACTGATCACAAAGTCAGCACCGGCACTAATAGCTTGATCCGCTTGCTCCCGTGTCAATACTGTTCCAGCGCAAAGAATAATATCAGGGATTGTTGCCTTTATTTGACGAATAGCTTCTGCTGCTGCTGGAGTGCGAAAGGTGATCTCGGCAGCAGGCAAACCATTTTCAACCAAAGTTGAACCCAACATGGCTGCATCCATGGCATTGTCGATCTGAATCACCGGGGCTACTTTTAATTTCCCCAACCGCTCTTGCCACCTGCTCATCATGATTTCAACTCCTTCGTTAACGTCTCAATATAGTGGCGGCCAATGATGGCGCCTCGATGCTGTATAACTTCTGCAGCGACCTTGTTACCCCATCGGCAACACTCCGCTACCGATAGCTTATGATGTCGAGCAGCCAAAAACCCCGCGTTAAACGAATCACCAGCAGCTGTCGTATCGATCACATTCTGGACCTGTTCACCTCGACTCAATCCACAGCCAACATTCAGTACGGACCACATAGCACCTTCTTTACCCAATTTGATAATAACTTGGCTAACACCAAGATGGTGCAAACGCTCAATAATCATCTCTGAACTCTGAGGTTCATCCAGCAGCAAACTTTCATCATCTGCAGTTACCAACGCAATATCACACAGTTGATATAACCGATTAATCCACATTGCCGCATGAGCATGATTATTCCAGAGACGAGGACGATAATTTGAGTCAAATACAATCGTGACACCAGCGGCTTTAAGTGACTGTAAAGCCAAAATCAATATCTCCTTATCCTCTTCAGGTAAAATAGCGATACTGATCCCAGAGAGGTAAAGCAACTCTAAACGATGTAGTTTATCCATACATGATGTAAATTTCTCATGCTGACAGAGAAAACGTGCTGCGGATTCATTACGCCAATAATGGAAACAACGCTCCCCCTGCTTATCTATCTCGATGGCATACAGGCCAGGAAGCCGCTTCTGATCTCGCAATATCATAGAGCAATCTATCTGCTCTTCTTTCCAACGTTCCAACATACCATTGCTGTAATGATCATGGCCCAGTACAGTAACATAACGAGGAAATAGATCTGGTAATAATCTAGAGAGATAAATAGCGGTATTCAGGGTATCGCCCCCAAACGCTTGCTGCTGAATGCCGAATGCAGGTCCGCTCAATTCAACCATGCACTCACCGAGAAGCGCGATACCATCAGGTTGTTTATCCATTTGAGTTATTCACCTTAATCGTAAGGTACATATGAGTCACCATTTACTATCAGTGAAAGAGTTGACGCATTCCCGCATACCCAGTTCATAAGTTTGCAACGAGCAAACACGTTCCATGTTGCAAGTATCTTACTGGCACTGGAACACATCATGCCCCAATAGTTTCGATTTAAACTACAATGGAAGAATAACGAAACGAAATGACAATCGCAAAGATCTTGATCACATAAAATAAAAAAGAATCGTAAGTTACACTAGAAAAAATGAAACATTTTTGAGGTGTAACAGGTAACTCCCTTTCGAAGCAGATTGTTTTTCGGTCTTTCTGCCCTTCCTATGACCCATTCTTTACAACGATTCCACCAGCGTTGCTGCTCCAAACGTCGCGTCAAAGGACTCTGCTGCGCGGTATAATCAAAACGAAACAGCGCAACCACTTCATTTGTTTCCCTTACACCCTGCAGCTGGAGTCCAATAGCAGGTATCGCAAGAGTAAAATCACCTTGCTCGACCGGTAGTGGTAATGGTTTCGCCTCCCAGAGACCACTTCGATCCCCGCAATAGAGAGCCATATTCAAGGCCCGCAAAGACCAGAGGCTACTTGCTGGGCCACTGTAGTTATCTATTAACCTATCATCACACCCAAATACTCCTTGGGTTGGAAGGCCTGCTTCCAATGCCCCATTCGAAATAAAATAAGAAAGCGAAGAACTAAAAGCATGCTTCACTTCACCTGGTGGCAAGATGCCGTGATCTGCAGCTGCAATCAGAGGGGCTGCTGCAGCTAGTCGATAGCAAGCACTACGGCCAAAAAAGGGTAATCCCTGCGTAGTGAAAAAATAACGATAGGAAGCAACAAATTCAGCTAGAGTGCCACGAATAAACTCAGGGTCAAAATCAGGAAGGATTTGGTCTAGCCAATAAAATGAGTAATGAAAACCCCACGCATTATAATAGTCATAGTTACCTAATGCACCATCGCGAAACCACCCAGCGCCAACATGAAACTCTTTAATCCTTTCGTATTTATCATGGTCTACATGATCCACACCAGCTAACGATTTCAGGACAAACTGAACGGTCAGTGGAAATAAATGCCAATTATTATCAACAGTAATTAATGTATTTACCTGACTAAACCAAGCTACTATTCTAGCTTGTTCATCATGATTAAATCTTATCCAAACATGTTCCCTGCTCAACCATAGAGTCAATGCTAAATCCGCACTTTCACAGATACGTTGATCGCAGTCATGCATCACTCCCCAAAAGCCTGGGTGATTTGGGTCTGTTCCAGCAAGAAAAGCTGCATGAATGATATCTGCCGGCGATAACTGCCGACCATCTGCCAAGGCTAAATTGCTTTCATTTGGCCCCTTTGAATATAACCAGGCAGCCAAAGTAGGTAACAACCGGCTAGCCCCCTCCATGGCATCAGTTCGAGCACTCTGCTGGCTTGGTCGTCCGGGATAATAAGCATGGGTATAATCCCAAACAGCATAATGATCAAACGCCTCAGCCACATATTTTACTAACTCATTACACTGATATTTTAATCCAGCCTGAGGTATCGAGAAAACCTTTGCTATATGATTATCATTGTGTGTATATGAACGTTTTTTGTGAAAAAATCTTAGTAAGTTTTCTTGAAAAAGATGAAAATACATGGCCCAGTCCGGATTTTCATACGGGACAATTGGTCGTTTAGTTATTTTAATGTCACTCATTTAAACCCTCTCATATTCAAATAATTACATGGCTATCTAACAGATAAAATATTATGTATACTCATATTATCAATGCTGAGGTAAAGCAATGCTTTAATTATGTCTCTAGCATTACCCAATGCCTATGCATAACATTCGCTGCAATTCCACCACGTTGTATCTCCTCAGCCATCATCTGCATTTTGGGAGCAGTATGATAAAATATTTGGCGATATGATGTGCAGAGATAATTATGACGATACCGCTCTCCGGATATCGATAACACTCGATGTTTTGGACATCCACCATAACAAAGTGAATAGACCTCACATCGCTTGCATTGCTCGGTCAATTTCTGTGACTTTGCGGTACCAAATCTTTTTTGCATCTTGCCCGTAGCCATACTGACAAGTGAATGTAGATGGATATTGCCCAGTTTGTTGGCCGGATATACATAATGATCACAAGAATAAAGATCACCATTGGCCTCAATGACGATTGCCTGCCCACACTCTTTTGAGTGAATGCATAGAGAAGCGGGATATCCCATCCATACAGCTAATATACTGTCAAATATGCGAATAAAAACTTTACCAATATCAGCCCTACACCACTCATCAAATACATCATTCATAAAGCGACCATATCCATGTGCAGGCACAGAGAAATCCATTAATTTTGGATTTGGCATAGGTGTATAATGGCCATTATTATCAGCCTGACTAGCAGGTGACAACTCAACCAAAGGAATAAATTGCATGAAATTTGCCCCCAGTTTTTTCAGCGCAAGATAGGTGTCACGCCCCTTATCCCAATTTTTATCATTAATTACAGTCAGGGTATTAAACTCTACGCCAAACTCCGTCAGTAATTCTATCGCATGCTGTACCCGCTCAAATGTTGGGTTACAATTCACTGAAACACGATATGCGTCGTGCACACTTTGTAGTCCATCTACTGACACACCAACCAAGAAATTATGCTTGGCAAAAAAATCGGCCCATTGGCGATTAATCCCGATCGCATTGGTTTGAAAGCTGTTGGTAATATGCTTTCCATCCGCATATTGCTGTTGATACGCAACCACATTGCGATAAAAATCCAAGCCTGCGAGAGTCGGTTCTCCCCCCTGCCATGAGAAGTCTATCTGCTGGCTATGTTGAGAGCGGATATATTCCCGGATGTAACGCTTCAGGGTCGCATCTGACATAGTCTGTGATGCAGTGGGACTATCCTGATGAATGGTGTGTTCTTTCTCCAGATAAAAACAGTACTCACACTTGAGATTACAGCGATAGCCTGTTGGCTTCGCCATCATATGAAATGCTGTTTGACTCTTTTGAATAATGCTCATTGATACCGATACTTTAAAAATTGAAGCTGTAACCGTAGTATACGAAACCATATGAAAGTATTTGTTGTGTCGACTCACAATTAACACAACGGGCAAAAAGAAAATGAAAACACATAAAAGAAAAAACCCAGCCAACTGAACTGGGTTTTCATATCATTGCAACTTATGTACGCCACGACACTATATGAGTTGCATCACCTCTGTGGCAGCAAGCAAAAATACGCCAGCACCATAGTCAATATTATGGTCTCGCTGAACATCACGGGGATTAAATGCAGGCAACTGCACCCAACCCATCATGCCATTTTCATGAATGCAACCGAGTAATGCTTGCCAGGATGAAAGTACAGATGGGAGGTACTCATCACGAGCCAGAATCCCCTGATTGATCCCCCAGGCCAAACCATAACAAAACAATGACGTTGCACTGCTTTCTGGAGCGGGGAAATGCTCCGGATCAAGCAAACTGGTACGCCAAAATCCATCCGGCTGTTGATAACGACATATTGTCTTGGCCAAGCCGCAAAACAGTGTCAAGTAACGTTCCCGTGAGGGATGGTCATCAGGCATTCGTGCTAGCAAGCGAGGGATACTGGCCAGTACCCAACCCACCCCTCGACTCCAGAAAACCAGCTCTCCATTTGCTTCACGCAACTCCCCCCCTTTTCCATCAGGGATATAGCGATGATCACGAAAGAAAAGGCCGGTTTGTGGATCAAATAAATGATCCACCGCATCCCAAAATGCAGGCTCCATATAATCCAGATACTTGTGATCACCTGTCAGTTGGGAGAGCCCAGCAAACACGGGGGGGGCCATAAATAAAGAGTCACACCACCACCAATCCTGACGGCCAGGAGCAGGTGACTCCAGCATCAAATCGAGGGCCTTGATGGTCGGCTCCAGCGCTTCAATCTGGTTGACCAATGGATAGACATCCAGGTAGGCCTGGCAGCACACGTGATCATCAGCAAATCGTGGGTTGGGGCCGGCCCGAAAGCCGGTATGCAGGGTGTAGTTCATCACCCCGTCCAGGTACTCAGTGTCATCCGTTGCTTGCCATGCATTCGCAACACAAGACCAAAATACCCCCCGCTCCCAATCTGTATCTTTAATAAATCGAACCTTGCCACTACGACGAATCACACTACGGGTCTGATGGGCCGCTTGATAGCGATATACACGCTTCATCGCTGCCAGCACCTCAGCTCTAGCTACTGATGACATAGTCAGCTCTCCTTATCAACGAGCCAGCCAGCCGCCATCAACGGCCAATGTGTAGCCGTTCACATAGTCACTGGCAGCAGATGCCAAGAATACCGCAGGGCCAGCCAGATCAGATGGTGCACCCCAACGATTCGCTGGGATCCGTTCCAATATTGCGTTGTTACGAGCCTCGTCTGCACGTAAAGCAGCTGTGTTATCTGTTGCCATATAGCCTGGCGCAATGGCATTAACATTAATGCCGTGATGAGCAAGTTCAGTGGCCAGAGCTCTCGTCAGACCCATTACCGCAGACTTACTGGCTGTATAGGAAGGAACTCTCACACCGCCCTGGAACGAGAGCATTGAGGCAATATTGATGATCTTGCCACCCCGACCTTGTTTAACAAATTGCTTGGCTACCGCCTGTGACAAGAAAAATACCGTCTTTTGGTTGATATTAATCACGTCATCCCAATCCTTATTTGTAAACTCGAGAATATCCTGACGGCGAATAATACCAGCATTATTCACTAGAATATCTACACCACCCATTACTTCGACAGCTTCTGAGACAATTGCACCCAGCAAGTCCTGTTGCATCAAATTTGCTGTGATGTAGTGAAATTTCCGGCCCATTGCTTCAATGGCTGCCTGTGTCTCAGCAGCAGGTTCGTAACCGACACCAACGATATCAGCCCCAGCCTGCGCAAGACCCAATGCCATGCCCTGTCCAAGACCGGTATTACAGCCGGTCACCATAGCGACTTTACCCATGAGATCAAACATGTTCATATTTCTTCCTGCGACAAGGCGGATTGGCTTGCGTCAAGCAACCCGCATAAATTAATTGGTAGGGTTTACTTCAAATCACTCATGGCAACATGATCCATATCGTGGAAAGTCTGGTTTTCACCGACCATGCCCCAAATGAAGGTGTAAGCCGAAGTACCGACACCAGAGTGGATAGACCAACTCGGACTGATTACCGCCTGTTCATTACGTACCACCAGATGCCGAGTCTCCTGAGGTTCCCCCATGTAGTGGAAAACCAGGTTGTTCTCACTCATATCAAAATAGAGATAAACCTCCATGCGGCGTTCGTGGGTATGACAAGGCATGGTATTCCACAGATTGCCTGGAGCGAGTTCTGTCATTCCCATCAGCAACTGGCAAGTCGGCAGTACCGAAGGATGCAAGTATTTATAGATGGTGCGAACGTTACAATTTCCCTGACTTCCCAAAGATTCCGGAGCAGCCTCTTCACGAGAAATTTTGCGTGTCGGATAAGCATGATGAGCCGGAGCACAATTAAGATAAAAACGTGCAGGATGCTCCGGTTTTACGCTAGAAAATACAATTTCACGCGCCCCCATGCCAACATAGAGAGCCTCACGAGCACCAATCTCAAAAGTCTTACCATCAACAGTCACCAAACCTGGCTCACCGATGTTGATCACACCCAACTCACGACGTTGTAGAAAGAACTCAACCCCGATCTCCTTCCCACCTTCCAGGGAAAGAGGCTCACCAAGCGGTACAGCGGCACCAACGATGATACGGTCTATGTGACTATAGGTAAGATTGATTTTATTCTGCTGGAACATCTCTTCGATCAGAAAATGGCGACGCAGGCCACTTGTATCTAAGTGTTTCGCATGTTCACTGTGTATGGGTTGACGAATTTCCATTTTAAAACCTCAAGTTATAACCACAGCCACTGACATCGATGAAAATAACTAGCCATCAGTGCATTACTGACTGTTCATTCATGACAAAGAAGTCGTGAAAACTAATTCCTTATAATGCAGGGGCAAACACCTTATAAGACTCCCACGTAATAATGAATGAAGAGCATTATTAAAGACCCTCTTCCTCACTAATGCACTCCTCAACAAAGGCAGCCTCCAGTGCCTTTCTCATATCCTGAATTGTACTTTTACCAATATCTTGAAGAATATCGACCAGCTCATGCAATGATGCACCGTCACGTTCAAATGCGGCATTTGCAATCATTGGTAAGTTAACCCCAGACAATACCTCTACCTGATCAGAATCCATTAAAATGACGGATGCTCGATTTGCTGGTGAACCGCCAGGAATATCTGTTAAAAACAGTACGCCATCGTCAGAGTTAACTTCCTGAGCTGCATTTCTCAGAGCAGTCTCCAAATCATCCGTCGACATGGACTCGACAAAGTCGACGAAGCGCATCTGCTCCGGCTCCCCCACAATCGCTTTCATTGCAGACTGCATTCCGGATGCAAAGTTGATATGTCCAGACACTACAATACCGATCATGTAATTTATCCCTCTTAAATAGGTGGGGGATATCCCACCCCATTAGTATTTATCAGCGTATTTAAATAATCCCAAGGTAATGCCCGACTACCCCAGCGGCCAATGTTGAGAAAATAAGCACTGGTGGCTTCGCCCAGAACCCGGTCCCCTTAACCATCTTGAACATAAAAAATACCAATGCTAACGGCAATAGATTAGGCATGATTTTGTCAAACAACGAAGCTTGAAGCTCTACCGTTTTACCACCGAGCTCTAAGGATGCTGTCGTCTGTAACTTGATAAATGTTGCCGATAGTGCGCCGATTACGAAAATACCCATGATATTGGCAGCTTTTGCCAACTTTTCTGTTGCATCACTCATGTTTACCATCGCTGCAGTACCAGCACGGTATCCCATGAACATCAAACCAAAATAAACAAAAAAGTGCACAATCTGATACAGCAGGAAGAAAACAAACGGACCAGCAATCGATCCTTCAATGGCAATCGACGCCCCCAGTGCTAATGTCAATGGCATCAACGTCATGTGGTCGATCGCATCGCCAATACCACCGGTAGGGCCCATACCAGCCACTTTCATTACGTTGACAGTAGACGGTTTTTCTTTATTCTCTTCCATTGCGATAGCTGTACCTAGCAGGAAGGTAAATAATTTCGGACTTGCATTGAAGAACTGCAGATGATTTTTCAATGCTTTGGCTAGATCATTTCTATTATTACCATGAATCTTTTTTAAAGCAGGAATAATGGAGTACGCAAAACCACCACCCTGCATTCGTTCAAAGTTGAAGTTGCCCTCCATAAACAAGCCACGTAAAGAACAGATCCACAAATCTTTCTTGGTGATGACTTTACGTACAGCGGTATCTTCATAAGCATCGATATTATCTACCAATGAATGATTTTTTACTTGAGATGCCTCGACATTGTTCCTCAGTGGAGACATTGTAATATCAGATGCCATCTTCAAATTCCTCTGCTTGCTTGTTTGAGTTGGTATTTCCACTAAAGAAGTAATAAAGTGCTGCGGCAGATGCGCCCAAGATTGCAACAGCCATGATTGGCAACTTCAAGTAGGTTGTCATTACAAAACCGATAAAAAACACCCCTGCAACTTCTTTGGACCACATGATTTTTAGCAGCATGGCGAAACCAATCGCTGGTACCATCTTGGCACCAATCCCTAGCCCTTCTAACAATACCGTTGGTGCATTTTCATCAATCCAGGTTGCACCATGTTCACCAAAATAGACTGTAGCAAATGCGACAACAGCGTATAGCATTGAGCGAAGTGAAATAGTCGCTATCAGTAATCGATCGATACCAGATGCATCACCTTGTTCAGCGTAACGATCCGCCTTACCCATAGTGAAAGAAGTCAATGCAAAGAAACCAATCACTAACATCTGCATCAGGACCGCGATGGGCATCCCGACACCCATAGCCACTTCTGCGGATTGACCAGTCATCACAGCAAATGCGACTGCTGCGATGGTGCCCATTGTGACATCAGGTGGCTGAGCACCTGCGTTAGGTACCAATCCTAACCAAGCTAACTCCAGAGTAGCCCCCGCAACCAAGCCAATTTGCATATCCCCCATAATCAATCCAACTACCGGACCGGTTATAATCGGGCGGTGGATATTTAGTGCGACATCATATTTATCGATACCACAAAAAAATGCCCATATTGCGACAAGCATAGCTTCGAAAAACATGCTTAATTCCTTTTTGAAAGTAAATGTAAATATATCTTATTTTTTAATGTCAGGCGGCGCCGTTAACCAGTTCAAAGATATCCAATGCGTTTTGATCAGGTGTATTTTGAACCGTGCAACATACCCCCTTTTGGGTCATGCTCTCAAATGCTTTAATATCATTATCATCAACAGACACTGTTTTTGCGATTTGCTTCTTGCCTTCATGATAATGCATATTCCCGATATTGCAGTGGGTGATCGGAACCCCTCCCTCTACCAAACGAGCAACATCTGTCGGGTTATTACAAAGAATAAATATTCGCTGTTTATCTGATGCATTATGAATCACATCAATTGTCTTTTTAATAGTAAAAAATCTAACTGCATATTCTCCACCTGCGGAAGCTTTCATACCAGCTTGCATAAAGGCAGCATTGGGGCCTTCTGCTGCATCATCATTAGCAACAAGAATCAGATTCGCCTCTGTGTGTTTACCCCATGTGATACGAATTTGTCCGTGTAACAAACGTTCATCAATCCTAGTCCATACAATATTTGGAGTTGTCATATATTTCATTCCTATGTTATAGGCATACCGGCATATATGCAGGCAACACACTAAGCCATCTGATTAAATTAACTAGCAACATCATTATGCTTGCAGGCACATACCTGATGTCGTTATTCGTCCCCGCCGCACTAACTGTGTTTTACTTAGCTTAACGCCAGTCCAGACATTAATAAATTGAAAGAAAACGAAAATGAGATCGCTTTCACGAAGTTAATAAAAAGACATCGAAAGAAGGAAGCCTCCCCAATGCTTTTTCTAACTGGTTAATTTCTTCTATAAGAATGCATCTCACTTGCGGCTAGTAAACAGATGAATCCAGCTCATTGCAGCACGTTAATAGACGTCAACAAACGGATATACATCGCAGGCAATAGATAACCTATCCAAATCAAATACGGTTCTCACTCATACACATACGGATTTTCGCCTCGACAACTTCCTCCATGGCGGCCATGGCGGGCACCAGATACTGGCGCGGGTCGCTGGCATCCGGATGAGAGCCAAGGAAGGCTTTCATCGCATCGGCGAAGGCGATCTTCAGTTCGGTCGCAACGTTGACCTTGCAGATCCCGAGTTCGATGCAGCGGCGCACATCGGCCTCCGGTACGCCGGAGGCGCCGTGCAGCACCAGCGGAATATCCACCTGCTCGCGAATGGCGGCGAGGCGGGCGAAGTCGAGGCGGGGCTCCTCCTTGTAGAGGCCGTGGGCGGTACCGATGGCCACGGCCAGCGAGTCGATATCGGTGCGGCGGACAAACTCTGCCGCCTTGAGCGGGTCGGTAAATTTGGCGTGAGCGGCATCGACGATGAGGTCATCCTCCTGACCGCCCAGCTGACCAAGCTCCGCTTCGACGCTGGCGCCCATGCGGTGGCAGAAGGTCACCACGCTGCGCACCTTCTCGATGTTCTCTTCAAACGGAAAGTGCGAGGCATCGATCATGGCGGAGCGAATACCCGCTTCGACCTTGTTGTGGATGTCCTGCTCGTCTTCGTGGTGATCCAGATGCAGCACCAGCGGGATACGGTACTCATGGGCCGCGGCCTGACAGATGGAGACCAGATACTCGACCCCGGCATGGCGATAGGTGCCCGGGGTGCCAGCCAAAATCACCGGAGAGCGCATGCGAGCGGCGGTGCGAGCCACCACCTGCACAGTTTCCAGGTTGTGGATGTTGAAAGCCGGTACGGCGTAGCCGCGGCGCTGGGCATCTTTGAGCATTTCATGGGAAGAGATCAGATACATAGTGACTCCTGAGCGTCCTGATTGACGCGAGATCCTGAGAAAAGGGAGGAGAGCTCGGTCGGATTTATCTCCCGGCCAGCCACCCAGATGTGTTGTTGATTGAGTTCAGTGGTGAGAGCGAGCAGGTTGGCCTGTTTGCCAACTGCCAGTGAACCGAGGCGATCGGCAATGCCGAGCATCTTTGCTGGTGCCAGCGAGGCCATTGCGATGGCTTCATCGAGCGGTACGTTCGCCAGCTGCACCATGTTGCGTACTGCGCCAAGCAGGGTGAGGGTGCTGCCCGCCAGACCGCCGGTTTCGGTGCGTACCACGCCATTTTTCATCTCGACCCGATAGTTGCCGAGCAGGTAGTGACCGTCGGGCATACCTGCGGCACGCATCGCATCCGTGATCAGGAGCAGGCGCTGGCCAGCGCAGCAGTGACAGAGCTTGAGCACGCTCGGGTGGAGATGATGGCCATCGGCGATCAGCTCCAGCCAGGCAGCGGGATGGACAAGACCTGCACCGACCATGCCGGGTTCGCGGTGGTGCAGGCCGCGCATGCCGTTGAAGCAGTGCACCAGCCCGGAGGCACCCGCTGCCAGCGCCGCCATGGTGGTGTCGTGATCCGCCGCCGAGTGGCCCAGCATCACCCGCACGCCGTTTGCGGCAAGATGGTGAATGGCCGCGATGGCGTTGGGCTTTTCCGGTGCCAGCGCGACCACCTTCAGGCTGCCGCGCGCCAGCTGTTGCAGGTGGGTCAGTTCGGCAATATCCAGCTCCCGAAACAGCGCCTGATCGTGGGCGCCCTTGTTGTCCGGCGTGAAGTAGGGGCCTTCCAGATAGCAGCCGAGCAGCTCGGCGCCCGGCATGCCGCGGGCAACGCCATCGGCAATCCGATCAAGGGCTTGCTCTATCTCGGGGAGTGGTGCGGTGACCGTGGTGGCAAGAAAAGCGCCAACCCCTTCTGCCGCCTTGGCCATCGACAAGGTAGCCAAGGCATTGCTATCGCTATCCATGACATCGACACCGGCACCGCCGTGGACATGACCATCGATCAGCGCGGGCACCAGCAGCTCGACATCAAACCCCATATTTTCTTGAGAGAGAGAGCCTATCGCCGTTATCCAGCCATTCTCATGCTCTAGCCAGCAGGCCTCTCGCCAACCTGTTTCGGTTAACAGATGGCGCGCCCTGATCCGCTCGACCATTAAAGATCCTCCCCTGTCGGGTAATTAATGCCATCATTCCTGACACCGCCTGAATAAAGCTTTCCCAGCTCTGAACGCATAGAGTGGGTCCATGCTCCTGTGAATTGGAACCAGTTCACAGATGGATAACTTTGCTTCAGTAAACTGTTGCACATGACGGTTTACTCAAGTTCTGCTCGGGATACGGATAGATTGTGACCCCCTGCACGACTCGATTAACACGACCGCTCGGACATGGATTATCCGGATTGATACCAAGCATCATGGATGTATGGAATGCGTAGAACTGGGCATAAAGCAGGTAACAAAATGCCAGCTCTGCATCATCGCCGCGCTGAGTCTGTGGAAGGTAAATATATTCACCAGCCTCAATCCGATTGTCAGGAATATCGGCCAGGGCAACAACTCGTGCAGCAACACCATCACGACGCAGCTCATTTAACAAATCAAGGTCATATTGTCGTGTATAGGGATCATTGGAGATCATCTGCACGATTAAAGTATTGCTATCGACCACTGATTTTGGTCCGTGACGAAATCCGGTAGGAGAATCGAACATGGCAATCAACCGCCCACTGGTCAGCTCCAGCAACTTAAGCGCTGCTTCTTGTGCAACACCCTGCAGACTGCCACTACCAAGATAGATAACTCGTTGTGGGAGTGGTTCATTCCATGCAGGCACCGTTTGAACGACCTGTTTCAGGATGGCCTCACTGACGCCTGCCAGTGAAGTGCAAGCATGCTGGTTGAACCGTTTCGGCAAAAATACAGTCAAGCAGGTCAACATCATGCTGGTGAGACTACTTGTCATGGCAAAACTACGATCATTGGTCTGAGGCGGCATCAACAGTGCCAGTGATCGACCCTCCTTCTGACAACGCTGATATAGTTTCCCTTCAGCATTGCAAGTGAGAACCAAGTGGTAACATTTGCTTACCAAACTGCTAGCCAAATCAACAGCTGCCACACTTTCAGGACTGTTTCCCGAACGGGCAAACGAAACAAGTAACGTCGGGGTATCTTGGTCCAGATACTCTTTTGGATCAGTAACAATATCTGTGCTGGGGATCGACTCCACTCTACCGTTAAGACGTGCCGATAAATAAGGGGCCAACGCACGCCCCGCAAAAGCAGATGTCCCTGCGCCGGTCAGAATAATTCGCAGATTACCTTGCATTAGTAAGGGAGTAATAAACTGATCTATGGCGTTTCTTTCCTTATCGACCATGCCTAATGTTTCTAACCATGTCGCAGGCTGTTGTTGAATTTCACTCGCAGTAGCAATTCCTTTGGCTGCGATTAATGTTTCTTTTTCATAACCAAGAATCATGACTGTAATACCTCACATAGCCATTTCAGGCTGGGGACAGCAAGCCCGAGAATAGTGCCGCAGCACTTCCTGAACCTGATCAAGAATCAGACTGTGGGGATCTGCAGAAAGCAGCCCCTCACGCACTTTTTGATATTGGATTGGTAGATACTGGCTCAGCAGTGGCAACGGAATTTGCTCTTGTTCCAGATTGGCCAACAGACATGCATACGCTTCATCTACCCGCTGCTCAGGCCAGTAGTAACGGATCCGATCCGAATAGCTGTAACCTCGAGCCAAACGTCTGTCATTAGGACTCCCCTGGTAGTGGCTTTGCCAATATCCAGGCCGCTCCAACATGGTCTGTTCGAGCACATTGCGCAGTCCGGAACAGGCACTGGCAGTCACCAACTCGGATTCAATAGCAGCCAATGAGAACAATGCTTCACGCAGGGCAAACGTGAGCGCAGGGCCGACTTTAAGAATCGCAAAGTGATCACGTACTAACTGCTGGTAAGCCTGCGGTGTTTGATAATCCGTCGAGTGGGCTTCAAACACCATGTGGGGGTATTCCTTGATCATCAGACTCAAGCCAATAGCCTTGCCACTTTGGTAATCAACCACTCTCGTATGATCAAATTCAACGCCCGGCTGTACTACCAACGCAATGACCCGTGACCATACATCCCCCAAACCTTGACGAGTAAAGGCCGCTCTATGTGCTTCCAATGTATAACGCGCAGCCTGAGGTGTTGTTACCGCAAGTTCAAAGAGATCTTCATGCGCCCCACCAGGAATGGGAACTTCGGTGCCAATCACATAAACCAGGTCGCAGTGCCCAAACTTCTCGTAACAAGTACGCTCAGCAACTACCGCAAGCCTGGCTGCACGCTCGGCAACTACTTCATCACTGAGTGATAAAGGGTCATCGGAGCAAGCCATACTGCAGTCCAAATGGATTTTTTTGAACCCTGCTGCCACATACGTGGCAATAAGTGTTTCTGCATGTACCATTGCTTCGGAAGCAGAAAGCTCTTGCCATCGGTTTGGGCCCAAGTGATCTCCACCCAGGACCACCATCTCACGAGCAACACCACAGCGATCTGCCAGCAGATATAAACGCTCGCAAAAATCAGCTGGCGTCATGCCGGTATAGCCACCAAATTGATCCACTTGATTAGAGGTTGCCTCCACAAGCAGGACACTTCCTTCTTTCTTGGCCAGCATTAGTGCCGCTTCTAACACTAACGGGTGAGCAGAACACACAGAGGTGATGCCAGCTGTTTCCCCATTCTTGTTTCTTTCTATTATCTGAGCGATACCTTTCACTTACCCTCCAATACCACCAAATAAAACCGCAGCTAAATTTCATTTCTTTTCAGAAAGGTAAACCCATTGAATGCAAAACGAAACGAAAGACCATGTGTTTTATGAGATAGATCACGAAAAACAAAAGGAAAGGAAAGGAAAGGCATTTGGCTAAAGTGACTTTTCTGTCACAAAGCATAAGGTGAAGGCTTGATTTGCATTCTCCTCTAAGCGTTAATACACAAAATGCAATAAAGTGAAAGTCCATGTGCAAACCGGACAAACAATGCGGACAGAGCGGAATAATGCAAATTACCGAGAAAAGTACTATCGGCACCAGTGAACGCCGTGAGCGTATCATCCAACAACTGCGTAGCCATGGCAGCGTACAAGTCAATGACTTATCAGCACAGTTTCAGGTGTCTACTGTCACCATTCGCAACGATCTGGCATTCTTGGAAAAACAAGGGATAGCTGTACGCGCCTATGGGGGCGCTCTGTTGTGTGAACCCAATCAGGCCGCACCCGAGCGAACCATTGCCGACAAAAGTGTGCTCAATACGCCAGTCAAACAGCGGATCGGCGCGCTGGCAGCCACACTGGTGCAACCCGGGAGTCGCCTTATACTCGACTCAGGCACTACGACACTGGAGGTAGCTCGTCATCTGCGCGAACATCAGGAGATCCTGGTGATGACCAACGGCATGAACGTGGCCAATGAACTGCTAGAGGCGGATGGGATCGAGCTGCTGATGACCGGCGGCCACCTGCGCCGCAAATCACTCTCGTTCTATGGGGCACAGGCCGAGCAATCCCTGCAAAACTATCATTTTGACCTGCTGTTTCTCGGGGTGGATGGCATCGACCTAGAACGCGGTGTTAGTACCCATCACGAGGATGAGGCGCGCCTTAACCGTTGCATGTGCCAGGTTGCAAAAAAAATCATTGTAGTCACCGACTCCAGCAAATTTTTCCGCTCCAGCCTACACAGGATCATTAATATTCAGCGAATTCATACTCTAATCACCGATGATGCCCTGCCACCAGAACTACTAACAGGTTTGCATGATGCCGGGATCGAGGTTCTGCTGGTACCGGCGGATCCCCACTGATCAAAGCAGCATTACTTTAGCCTCCAAACACCACGGTCAGGGTCATACCGATACTCATACGGTCACCTCTGGCGAGTAACCGTAAACCGGGATAGCCGGCTAGGTGATGGCCATTTGCGACTTGGCTCTGGGGCTTCAGACAGACGAAGCAACTCCCCTCATCGGGCTGGTAAAGCATCAGGATGTAGTGGTCAACTAAATCCGGACACTTGGTTAGGCCGTTCTTCGGCTTTTGCTGGCGGTATCCCATTATTGTGGTGATGTGGACGCCGCCAGTTGTAGTAATCCATCAGGTAATAACTGATATCCCGCTTTGCCTCCCGCACGCTCATGTATCCCATAGCCGGGAGCCACTCTGACTTCAGGCTTCTGAACAATCGCTCCATCGGGGCGTTATCCCAGCAGTTTCCACGCCGACTCATGCTCTGGGTCATGCGATAGCGCCACAGTCGTTGCCGAAATGACCGACTGCCATATTGGCTGCCCTGGTCGGAGTGAAACAGCACGCCAGATGGGCAACCCCGCTACTGATAGGCCATCTCCAGTGCTTTTATTGCCAATTCTGCATCAGGTTTATCAGACATCGCCCATCCCACGACTCGCCGGGTATGCAGATCAAGAACCGCTGCCAGGTAATACCAACGGCCACCTGCCAAGACGTAGGTGACACACCTGATTGGGTTGATGGACCTCAAATTCGCGGGCCAGCAGATTGGGAATGTCCGGTCGTTCAGACCGAGCGACCTGATAGCGATGAGTGCCCGGTTGCTTGGATACCAGACCGGCTTCCTTCATCAGGTTACGTACTTTGAATCGACCAATCTGATACCCCAACTCCCGCATCATCGACATCAAGGCACGGCTGCCTGCCGAGTTCCGGCTCACTTTGAACAAACGGCGCAACTCACAGCGATGCTGCATGCGCTCACGGTTAATCGTCCGCCTGCGAGCCAGATAGTCGTAAAAACAGGATGTTGGAACATCGAAAGCGCAGCAGACCAGGGTGATGGGGGCTTGCTCCCTTAATCGGTCTATCAGCGCGTACGTGTGAAGTCGTCCGACATCAAGAGAGCAGTAGCCTTTTTTAGAATGACCTTTTCACGTTCGAGTCGGTTGATACGGGCTTCCAGCTCCTGGATTTTCTGCTGCTCAGGAGTTAGCGCTTTGCTGATTGGGGTTGTGCCACTGCGTTCGGATTGAAGCTGCTGAACCCAGCGACGGAGCACGGTTTCACCGACGTCCAGTGAACGGCTGGCTTCGGGGACTGAATATCCCTGGTCGAGCACCAGGGATGCGGCTTCGAGTTTGAATGCGGCAGTAAATGAGCGACGTAATCTTGTCATTGAACACCTCAGGTCATGGTGGCGACTGTACCACCTAAAATGGTGTCCGGGATGATTAGACCACTACACCCTTATGCGCTCGATACTCCCACTATTCCTACTATGAAGCCGTGAAAGATGAAGTAATCCGGTGATAGAGAAGAGGTACTTTACCCCTCACGCCTCTCAAGACATGCAGCCCCCATCTGATTACTATCCCCTATAGCCAGTATGCTCATGGGGTTGTATTGACTCTTGCAGAGGGGGCCATTTGTCATATTTTCTGTGAGATTTTTTCAAGCCTCATTGCATATATAAGAAGACCTCCATTACCCCCTGCTCCCCTCCATGCAATTTTCCCCCATAATCGAACAGACCTATCCTATCCCCCCTCGATTCTTTTATTTTCCTCTGGTGTTCTCTCTTGCGTACAAGACAAGTTAGCCGCCCGTCATGGGCAGCCTATACACTGTGAAGTGTTGGGCATGGTGTTGGGCAAATGCGCTAAAGAGCTAGCTTTACCAAGAAGCCAACCCTTTGTTTTATATGGTGCCGATAAGGGGAATCGAACTCCTGACCTTCGCATTACGAATGAGAGGGCGCGTGGATACCCTCACATTTATTAACCCATTTCACACTATACAAAACAATGCCTTAAGTCTAACCTTGCCTTTACGGGCTAACATGAAAATCGACCAAATTTGTTATCCCATGTTAGCCCAGCGTTAGCCTGAAGGAGATTGGCAGAATTATGGAAAGGTTCAGATTCACCAAAACGGAACTATCGTCAATCACGCCACCTGAGCAGGGAAAGCGCTTAGCGGTATACGATACCGAAGTGCCAAAGCTGGCTATGCGGATCACCGCAGCAGGCGCTCGTTCCTTCTACGTTGTAAAGCGTTCTGGTGCATCGATTGCTTGGATCAAGCTCGGTTCTTTCCCTGAAATGACTATCGAGCAAGCCCGTAACGAGGCGCAGAAGATTCTTGGCGAGTTTGCAGCCGGCGCTAACCCCGCCGCTGCTCGTCGGGCAATCAGAGAAGAGCCCAGTTTTACTGAATTGTTCGAGCAGTTCTTGGTCGAGAAGCGCAAGCGCGATGGTACTCCCATCGGGGAGCGTACTAAGCGTGACTATCGCGACAACTTGCGCATGTATCTGGAGCCGATTAAGTCTAAAAAGTTGTCACAGATTACTCGCGCAGATATCAAATCTATCCACACCAAAACCACGAAGAAAAGTGCAGCCCAAGCCGACCGGGCGCTCGCCATCGTTTCATCGGTGTTCAACTTCGCCGCCGACCTGGAGATATTCAGCGGTACCAATCCAGCGAGCCGCATTCAAAAAAATCCGTCACCTTCACGCGATCGTTTTGTTCAAGCGTCAGAACTACCATATCTGTTTGCAGCCATCGACAAGTCGAGTCTTGCCGACTTCTTTTGGTTGTCGCTACTGACAGGCGCCAGACGCTCCAACGTACAAGAGATGGCTTGGCGCGATATCGACCTTGATGCCCGCATCTGGCGGATCGGTATGACCAAGAACGGCACCCCACAAAACGTCACTCTATCACCAGAGGCAGTGGCTGTTCTCGCTGACCGCAAGCATACAACTGATCATGCCTCTTTCGTGTTTCCCGGCGAGGGCAAAACAGGGCATTTGGTCGAACCGAAAAAGTCATGGAAGACAATTTTGATTCGCGCCAGCCTAAGTCGTCTACTTGACCATTTGGAGGAGTTGGGCAAGCTCACCAGTGAGGAGCGCCAACAGGCCGAAATGCAAATTGCCCAAGCGCCAGTTGTTACGGAGAAGCGTTATCGCGCGTTGGCCGATGAGGTGGGAATAGACCCTGCAACCTATGACATGACTGACCTGCGTATACATGATCTACGCCGTACCCTGGGGAGCTGGCAGGCCAAGAGCGGCGCTTCGCTGGCGATCATCGGCAAGTCGCTAAACCACAAAACACATCAGGCTACGGCCATCTATGCCCGCCTAGATCTTGACCCTGTGCGCCAGTCTGTTGAGACGGCAACAAACGCCATGATGGAGGCGGCTGGCGTCAAACTTGCACCCGAAGTAGAGAAGTTGCCCGCGAAGCACTCAGAGATAAGGACTGGAGAATAAAAAGTGATGACTAATGCCAATCTGCTTCTCGATCAGATTAGAGGTCTGCAAAGTACAATTGAATCAATGCCTGACAATGAGTCGGCTAAAGAGCTGTGCGAGCATTTTTTTTCTAAGGCTAGGCGCGAGTTATCTGAGCTGCAGAATGAACATCCCCAAGCGTATGAGCAAGTGGAATCCCTAGCACTTTCGTTTGCTAGTTTAGTTACCTGTGTGAGTAGCTATTACACGACAATTATGCTCAACCGGAAGGAGAAGGCAGGAGAGGATCGCCGAATCGCCAATACGGTATCGGGACTGTACGCAGATGTCGCCCGTGCCAAGGCACAAAAGTTCTGGGATGCGGATTCAGACCGGGAATTCAGGGTCGGGGAAGTGGCCAAGTTAGTCCATGAAATTATGTGCCGAGAGGGGTATTTCAGGGCAAATGAACGAGGAAAAGTGGCACCTACGGTAGGGACAGTAAAGCGGTGGATTGCACACTGGGTACCTGATTATGGTCGGCGCCCTGGCAGGGATGTTGAGACGGTATGAAATATGGCTGCCTACGGGCAGTATTGTGTTAGCAATGTGCGCACTCCTTCTCGACCATATCGCCGAACAGCAGGATTGCCTCAATCTACACAGTGGCAACTCCTCCAAGCCGTCCTCTAGCGATGGCCCCAGAGCCTGCAAGCGGCCAGCTTCCGACAGGCCGCAAGGCGTACAGCACAGTCAAAAGGGCTGCGCCGCGAGCTGCACCCACACAACGCCAGGCCGACTAAGGTCCCACATAATCCTGCCGCCGATTCTCCTAGCTGCCGGGGGCCATGCTTACCCATGATCAACCTACCTGATTCATCAGATGTTTGAGTTGCTCGAGGTAAACTATCTCTTCATCGACCACCGACTGTATCACTAGACCTGCCCGTATTGCATCATCCCTGAACAGCCCGATACAGTTAGCTCCGGCCAGATGGGCCCCAATCTGCTGAGCGACATCGTGTTACTGAGTGGCCAATTCCAACAGCGTATCAGTCATATCCAACTGCAGCTCAACCAGCACTTCGGACTGAATTTCAACTAGGGGCCCTCAGTGAAGCATAGGGACGGGTGAGTGCCATGCTCACCGGCGTATTCCTAATGCTCAGGGATTTCTGGTTTAGCCTTTCAGCTGGTTAGTTTGCTGTCAGTTAGAACAATACTTAACTATCGCCTACCCCTCGATGCATTAAATCAAATACTTGTAAATATGTAATCCGCTGCGGTTTGCACAATTACAGCGCACTAGCTTTCTCCGAGACTAGGCACCTTGTTAAACCACACACGAAGGAACAAGCTGTATGCCTACCAAGTATTCCACCGATATTTCCGCGCTCAAGGCTGAGATTGCCGCGCAGCTCGGTTTTGATCCCAAAAACCCTCCCGTTAACGTTGGCGACAAACTGGCCGCAGAGGTCCTGGAAGTGAAGCCGACGACGCTGGCCGTCTGGCGCTCTACGGGTCGCTACAACTTGCCCTATATCAAGGTCGGGCGCTTGGTGAAGTACCGCATCAGCGATCTCGCTGAGTTCCTGGCGCGCCGCACGGCACTCCACACCGGTGAAGGAATCTAAAATGCTGGTCAACTACTGTGGCGAAATGGAGTCCTGCCCGAGCAGCAGAAGGGGTAATGGCGTATGAACAATCCCACTGAAACCCAAGCACAATGCGGCCCCCGTGCTAATGACGTGCAAAACCTCGTGCAAATGGCACCCTTCACCAAATTTTCAGACCTAGAGAATCTAGGCACAATCGTTATCCATACCGGGCACCAAGCAGACCCCAACACCGAGCGCCGCGAAATCTGGCAGCGCACCAACAACGTATCTATTCATGCCGCCGACCCTATCACCGGAGAGCTGGAGCCAGTCCAGAGCCTCTACGTGAGCAACAAGCAACTGGAGGAAGGCGGCAAGCTGTTTCTGATGGCCGATGGCGACATGACTACCAAGGTAATCATTCATGTTCGCGGCTTCCTCCCAGTCCAGAAGCTGCAACGGCTGGCCTCCGAGTTGCGTAAGCAGGCACCCCATGCAGCCATCTATCGTGGGAACGATGGTGACACCGCCACCCCTTGGGACAACATGGTGAATGCCGTGCTGGCTGCCAATGACGAGGTCCACCAACCCGAGTCATTCCCGTTGGTTGCTGGTTATGCCGGGTTTGATCGGCAATCGGCGTATCTGATCAAAGGGCTGCTGCCTGCCGAGAGCATGTGTTCCATCTACGGCCCGTCCGGCTCGTACAAGTCGTTTGCGGCCGTATCGCTGGCTTGCCATGTTGCGACCGGCAAGGAGTGGGATGGCCGCCGTGTGGAGGAAGGCGCTGTGCTCTATATCGCTGGCGAGGGTGGCCCTGGGGTGTCACGGCGCATCCGTGCTTGGTGCGACCAGTACAACCGTGGTCAGGATGTGTTCAATTTCTACCGCATTGATATGCCGGTATTCATGGCTGATGGCGCCCAGATCGCCCGCCTGAATGCTGCCGTTAATCAGGTGAAGGAGGCTACTGGTCAGCCCGTGCGGCTCATTGTGGTTGATACAGTGGCTCGCTGCTTTGGTGGCGCCGACGAGAACAGGGCTGCGGATATGGGGGCCTTCATCAACGGTTGCGACACAATCAAGGCGCTGACCAAGGCCGTTATTCTTCTGGTTCACCACACAGGTAAGAACGAGGACAACGGTGCTCGCGGATCCAGCGCGTTTCGTGCTGCCCTGGATGCTGAATTTCTTCTCAAGCGCGAAGTGACAGACGCCCAGGCGTTCACCTTGCTCTGCACCAAAATGAAGGATGGCGACGAGCCCGGCCGCCGCGCATACGACCTGCGTACCCGTGTTGTTTGTTATGACGATGACAACGACGAGGTAACGAGCTTGGTGGTTATCGCCGATAGTCGCGACCCGGCAAACCCTGACGAACTGGAGGACGCTGGCAACGTAACCGTGAACCACAAGGCGCTGTTTCAAGTCATCCGTGAGGCTTGCGAAAAGCAGGGGGAGCCAGTCAAGCGGTTAACCATCATCAAGCAGATGAGGGCGGCGGGCACTTGGCACGAAGGTAACGGCTGGCGCTGGTTCAAGAAGCTGGTCGATGATGGGGTTATCGGTTTCGACTCCGATGAAAAGACAGTCTGGGTGATGAGGGGCGCCGAGGACTAAAAGTGATGGTGAGGTGATGGCCATCACCGAAAACAACCGGACACCATCACTTTTCTTGCTTATACGAAAAAAGTGATGGTGAAGGGGATAAATTGACCTGAAACCCGCACGGTTACTGGGATATGGTGGCCATCACTTGGTCTGTTTTTTCAGGGGGTAGTGATGGCGAGTAAAAGTGATGGCCTAGTGATGGCGAAGTGGCCGCTACTGCGCGACAAGGCGCTGTCCCAGGAAAAAATCAAGAAGGAGAGTCGGAAGCTGGCAAAGCGGTTCAAGGTATAAGGCCCTTTTCGTCTTTGCACACGGTTTTCCCCGCTGCTGGCCGCAATGCCTTGCTCTGAGTAGCCTCGCACCAGATGCGTAATCCACTGTTCTAGCAAAGGAGGACTGGCTGATTTATTTCCGCACATCCTGGCAACGATGATCGTCCTCCCCCTGTAGGGCTGGAACCGGTCTCTCCCCATCGTAAATACTGGTCGCCTATGACCTCTTCCTCTATGCATACAACAGATTCCCCAAACTGGCACAGTATCGAACTCGCATACTGTGCTGGCCGCCAAAGTGTGCGCCAAATAGCGATAGAGCACGGCATTTCACATACCGCCATTAACAAGCGGGCCAAGACGCACAAATGGTCAAGAGTCATAACACCCGTTAACGCTACCTCATCTTCAGGCATGCCTACGGCCCCTATCAGGGGCTCTGAACACGTGGATTCTACAACTCAAGTTATGATCCCAGTTTTTACTCCTCAGGTTTCCACTGTGGAAACCAATACGTCGAATCCCAAGACGGTAACAAGAGGTCGTCGAAGTGCATTCACAAACGAGTTGGGTGAGGCTATATGCAGCGCCATTGCTGATGGAGTGAGTCTACGCGCAGTGCTTGCGCGTCCAGGCATGCCGTCCAAATCCATGGTGATGCGCTGGTTGGCTGATGAACGCTATATAGAATTTAGGGACCAGTACGCGTGTGCGCGCGAGGATCTGGCCGACAAACTGGCCGACGAGATCCTCCAGATTGCCGATGATGGCAGTAATGACACCTTCCTCGACGCCAACGGGAACGTAAAAGTTAACCATGATGTGATTGCTCGTGCCCGCCTGCAGATCGATGCTCGTAAATGGCTGGCCTCGAAGCTAGCTCCCAAGAAGTACGGCGATAGGGGTCAGCGAGAAAATTCGGGCGTTAGCCACGGGAGCATGCAGGTGAAATCGACAGTCACGTTTGTGCATCCATCGAACTGGGACGAAAATAGCGAGGTTTATAAGGATGACTGATTTTGTAACATTGAATGAAAGTCCCAAAGCCATCGTGGCAATCTCGTTCGGGACGAAGGGGTCGGAGGTTCGAATCCTCTCACACCGACCAAATTCAACAAGGGCTTAGCTTCGGCTAGGCCCTTGTGCATTTCCGGCCCTCCAGTTCTGTGGGGCATTTTGATTTTCTGTCCTGTTTACCACATCTGCAATCTATACCTATTGACTCCTCATCCGTTGTTTCCCCCTTCTTGGAAACGTGTTAACTATTTCCTTCCATACAGATTGCCCGACTCGTTGCGGGCCTCAAATGAGCGGCTGATTTCAATCTCTTTGATTATCAAGGTTCGACGGCAGGAAAAGGATGACCAGATATGCAAGGCCAGGAGCGGCAATGCCAGGAGTTTTACCAGACTCGTTTTGCTGGATATGCACAGCAGCTTGCCCCATTCGCCGCACTTGATGAGTGCCTTCACGACTTTCTGGATCAACGTCCGAGCGGCAAATACACAACTCGCAATCGTGCTGCCGGACTGGCTGCCGCGACCTTCTGGTGGGGGCCAGCTAACTTGGACGGTGCTCAACTGGCAAGCTTGGCACTGGGACGTATTTTGCATTTTGAGGATGCTATTAGCACTGCGCTGCTGGATCATCTGGCCGCTCGTCATCCAGATGTATTGCGTTGGGCGATTCGTTACTCGACGCTGTTTACACGCAGCGATTCACCGCTCTGGCGGCATCTTCGGGACAATCTCGTCAGCAAGGATTGGTGCGAATTTTTCGGCGTCTGTGATCGCTTGCTTGAGCAACTCGAACCATTCGATGAAGCCATCGCACTGGCTGAGTTCCACCTGAAGTCGCTTTCGCTATTAGAGCTGCTTTCCTATTTGAGCGTGACCGCTTATGGGCAACTTGGTGCCGCTAAGGATAGAGACAGCAGTGCGGAAGATTGGGATGTCTATGATCGGATTATCGCGCGCAAACTGTTGAATTGTTCCGAGCGTGATTTTCAACTGACAGAGGAGGTTCTCGGTCGATCTCTCAAGAGTCATTTGTCGCCACTCCTTTTTCCACAGTCAGGTGTGGGGCGAGAGTGTGTTGCCAACCTCGAATCGGTTTCCCTGCTTATTGCCGCCATGCGCGAGCGAATCGATTACGAGAATTCTATCAATTGGTTCTGTTTTGACAGCGATTGCGGTTACCAGCTCAAGCCGGGACAACCGGTCATCTTCAATAAAACAGATTTGGGCTCACAGCGCTGGCAGCGTACCGGGCGCAAAAGCAAGTTGCTTTGGCACTACTGGATGTACCGCGCGATTGACCAATTCGCAGCTTCGGATATGGCTGGCAAAATCATAGGGAGGCCGGAAAACCACGAAGCGAATCAGCTTGCTTACATAAAAGCCATCCGCAGTCAGCTCTACCTGCAGACGATTTTCGGCCTGGGTGAGCGGGTCAGACTGAACGATGGAGCTGAGGTAGCCCTGCACCACGCGATATTAGCCAGTGAGCTGACGACAGTGTTTTTTGAGCAGGCGTTTCTTCAGCCTTTTCTTCGCTATATGGGTGACTCCGGTGTAGCAGCGAAAGCACTTGGTCAATTAGCTTTGGAAGGACTTGTGCATGGCGAGAACCGCTTTCCCATCACCTGGTCGGAACCGAAAGATAAGATCCGTCGTATCTGTGGTTGGACCGTCAGCCCTGAGCATCCCAAGGGCGACCCCGAGGCGGCCGAGGCCATCCTGAAGTTCTGGACCAGTGACCTGCAGGCTCTATCCGCGCAGATAAGGCAAGCGCCAAGCATACCGTCACCACGACTGTACGAGCGGCCGTTTTACAAGATTGGCCGCTACAGTTTTCAGTTCCCCTGGGTTGCAGGTCAACAGAACAATCTGACCGCTGCGGTGAATAACCTGCGACGTGTTGAGCAACGCAGGCCAGCTTTGCGCAGCGAAACGGAGCGTATTGAACATACTCTTGCCGAAGCGCTAAGGCAGAGGGGGTTCCGCGTTGTCGTGGGTTATCAACCCCCATTAGATAATGAGCGTGATGCGGGCGAAGTGGACCTGATCTGTCACTTGGATGGGGTTGCGTTGCTGCTGGAGGTCAAGTCTGGCTTCATTCGTTCAACTCGCCATGAAGTCTGGCTGCATCGAACCAATACCCTGCGCAAGGCGGCGAGGCAGTTAAAGCGCAAGCAACCGGTTGTGCTTCAAGCACTGCAAAATGACCAAGGGTTGCGTTCAGCTCTATTGCTGAGTGATGTTAATCCTCTGCCAGCCCTGCATGCCTGGGTTGTGGATACGTCGATTGAATTTGATGGTGAGGTTGTCGATGGGTTCCACGTCGTCTCCCGCGAGATCATGGAGATCGCTTTGCGCGATGAACCGCATTATCTGCGGGAGTTTGAAGAGATGGATGAGGCTGAGGCTGGGAATGAGGTAGAGACTCTGTATGCCGAGGGATTCAGTGCGCAAGCTCTTGTTAGGTTGATTGAGTCCGATGGGGTCTGGAGTGACTTGCTTTAGATATCAAGATCACTCAAATATGCTTGCCAGTCATTGGCGACGTCACCATATGTTGATCGGAACTAGTATGGGTTCCAGCGTTCATTCATAAAGCCGCCACCATGTTCGCGGCGATATTCTTCTCTGCACTGCTCCTCTTTTGGGTCTGGGCGGTCGTACTCACTGTCGAGACTATCGTGGTTTTCCCAATACTCCCGCTCGGCCTCTTCCTCAAGAGTTTCTTCTATCTCGTCCTCGTCGCCGAAATCGTCGATAAGGTCATCATTGTCATTGCCCATTGTGTTCTCTCCCAGTAGGTACAATGCAGAGTGCATTCATAATACTACAGCTAACATTGAATATTTTAGTGTGTTGAGGAAGCACGGGACTCAGACTAACTATCTTTATGGTGGCTCACAGCGTGTACCTTTTGAGCCATATAATCAGCTCTTCAAATATATGGCTCAAAGCTGTTGTTTTTATTGTGAGCCACACCTACATTTAGAGCCATAGATAATGAGCCAAGCATAGGGGCATATCGTGGCAGTCATCGGGTATCTCAGGGTTAGCACGGGCGAACAGAGCGTTGGTGCTCAACGGCACAGCATTGAACAAACGCACAATGTCGAAACTTGGTTTACGGACGAGGGGGTATCGGGAGGAGTGAAGGCACTACAGCGCCCTGGCTTTGCCGAGTTGTTCAAGTTCATACGCAAGGGAGATACGCTGATCGTGCCCGCTGTCGACCGCCTTGGGCGCAATACCATCGATGTGCTGAACACGGTTGAGGCACTGCAAGGCAAGGGCGTTTCAATCATCAGTCTGCGGGAGGGGTTCGATCTATCCACGCCCATTGGCAAAGCCATGCTCACCATGTTGGCGGCTGTTGCAGAGCTGGAGCGCTCGAACATCAAAACCCGTCAGATGGCCGGGATCGCCAAGGCGAAGGCAGAGGGCAAGGCCTTAGGCCGCGAGAAGACCATCGACGATACCGCCGTTGCAGTCTGGCGAAAGGAAAACGCAGCGAGCATCCAAGAAACCGCAACTCACTTCGGGATCTCTCCCGCCAGCGTGAAACGCGCCTGTCGTGCAGCGTAGGAGGCAACCACTATGCCCACGAAGGTGAACCTCAAGACGCTTGAACAACTCCGGCAGGGCAAGGCGACCATCAACTTAAACTAGCTCAGCGGCGCCTTAGAGCGCCTCGCTGATGCGCTCACCCGAATTGAGCAGCCTCGGCCCACGACGCGCTGTACACCAACGGTTCTGGCTGGGTGCTGTCGAGGACAGCGATGGTACGGTTCTGATTTAGCGCTCGTTCTGCTGGCGGTCAATCGTATTTTGGGGCGGTGACTCTTACGCCTATTGATAGCGCTGGAAGACCTGGGAGGTCAGTAGTTTTCCATGGCCGAGTGGTCGTTCGTCGGGTTTTAAAGTGAGTCCGCATAATGACATGGACTTAACCACCCATTTGTATGGTCACTGACCAGTCAATTGCATTCGTGCTGATCAACCGTTTGCAATCGGCTGGACCAGCATACGCCGTAGTAACGTCTTCCGAGAACGGGCAATAGCTGACAGTTAGGTTGTGCTACCGAACTAACGACTTCAGCAGAGAATTGCGATTCTATGGAACGCAGTGTCTAGGGATATGCGCAATGAGCGTGTTCCTCCACTCGTTGATACCAATCAGCGATCCCATTCGTCGTCCATGGTTTCAATCATCGAGTCCACGAGACTTTGCTCCACCGCTATTGCTTGAGCGGGCGTTCTCCGAGCAGTGGATCGGCGTAAGGTAAGGCACACCGTCGCGTCAGGCTTTTCTCAACCCGATACCTTTCAACAGCGGATGCCGCAGGGCCAAAGGACATAATGAAAATTGCCGGTTATCCAACAGGAAACGGTCAAGCTCGCGTATCACGCCTATGTCATCGCAGCCCCATAGGTCTTCGATCACTACCGTCCCGCAGTCGGCTAGCAGATCAGCCCAGAGCCGCAACGCACGCAGATTTCGTTGTGGGTCTCCACCCAAGTCGATGACAATTAACTCAAATTTAGGGCAAATTCCGCGCACCTGGTCGATGGTTTCTCGGTTCATTGCATCGCCAACGCAATCATGTTGTTCGACTTCGGTCCAGCGGGACCCATCGATGCTTGATGCTAAGGGATCAATGTCCAGCGAAACCACTAGGCCCCGTCCCTGCATCTGCAGGATGCTAGATAGAAACCAGGCACCACCGCCACGCCCTTTGCCGAGTTCAAGCACGCGTTGAACGTGCATGCCAGTGAGGAGCTCCTGGAGGTAGAACAGGTCGCTAGGCATCTTTAGTACGACTTCGCCGAACCAACGATAATCCCGCTCGCTTTCGATCTCGTGTCTCCAATACCAGCGGTGATAATCCGTAGCCAAGGCTGCTTCTGAACCCGGGGTAGCACCTTCCGACAGAAGCGTATCAGTGAATGGTGCGACCAGTACACCGCGCTCGACCCATTGCGCAATGGCAAGCGACGCGGAACGAAACCTGGCATAGCCAAGTAGCTCTTCGTAGGTCGCACGATCAATACGGTACCGTGCCCCACGCGCCGCGTGCTGTACCTCGACGAAGTCGGCGTAGTCTACGAAGACGATGAATCTGCTTAGTCGCAGCACCGAGCCTATCATCTAGGCTTGCGTCGAGCAGTGACAAAGGGGCTGATGCTACGATCGAAGGGTTCGCCCCGCCAGCTGTCGAGGACCTCGACTTCGATGAAGTCGAGGTCGCTCAGAAGTGACGTGAGCAGATGCACGTTTGCCACGTTCAGTTCATGGCGCTCCTCAAAGCTCTCTGCGCTAGAAAGGCACTCGAATCGGTAGTCGGCGAGTATCGTTTCGGCACCGTCCGACCAGAAGCCGTAGCTCAGTATTATATCATCCGGCCCTCCAGGCCCCGGCTCTCGGTCGACGGTGAACGACGGTTTCTCTGGCGGGGCGTTGGGGGCATGGGCGACTTGCAGGATCAAGCCGCCACCAGGGCGTAGCATGTGGTGACAGCGCAGGAGAATATCCCGGAGTTCGGCAACGTCCTGGCTGTAATTGAGCGACCAGGAAAGTGACACGATGCAATCGAATCGCTGATCGAGGTCCAGCTCCTGCATACGCCTCAGTTGCGCGCGCTCCGTGCCGACGCGTGCTTGCGCCAGTTTCAGCATGTGTGGCGCCGAATCAATACCCACCGGATCCAGGTCGGCTTGCAGCGCTTTTTCGAGCAGTATGCCGGTCCCGCAGCCGAGGTCGAGTAGTCGTGCTTGTTCCTTCAGGCTACGCGCCCACGTGATCACGAAGTCATGATCATCGGCGTAATGGTGTGGTGGCGTATGGAGGTCGTAGCGATCCCCAAACTCCCCGTAGAGCTTGTAGGTCCGATCTTCGCTCATAGATCCTCCTTAGTGAGTACCGGCATGCTGGTAAAAGCTTGCGCGACAGCAGGCCAGAGGAGAGTGTGGGGGCCATCTGGCGCCATACTGCACAGCCTAGTGGCACCGAAACACTCGTTGTCGAGGGGGGTGAGGACCTCGAGTAGGCGAGCCTGCCGGCGTCTAATGCGTGCATTAGGGGCAGGCAGATGCTTCAAAGCCTGACAGAGCTCGGTAACGGTTCCTGTTTTTATCCAGTCCGCGTAGCTGCGACCGGCGAGTTTGAACAAGAGGGCGTGCTGGCGCAAGCCTGAACCGTCACATTGGGGGCAGCGGATCATGATCCGGGACGCCAATACGCTGTCGCGCCAAGGGCGGGAGCCACGCGAAAGGTTTTCACGCAAATGCGCGAACAATCCGTCCCAGCGTAACCAACTCGCGACTTCTTTCGGATTGCTAGCATGGGTGCGCAGAAAGGTACCCGCGCCCGAAGGGACCCAGAAGCCATGGAGGAGCACGTTGCGCTCCTGGGCCGAAAGTCGCTCAATGGGGCGCTCGGCCGGCCATAGTTGCTCCTTGACCAAGCGTTTGAAGAAAGGCGCCATTGCATTACGGTGTAAGCCTTTGAGCACACTCAGCGCTTCCGGATGCAGGAAGCCGTTCTGCTCCACGGCTTTCGTCTCGTCGTTGATCAACAAGCCCGGATCGTAACTGACGACATGCCCACGACCAAGACAGCATGCACACTGCCCACGCGCGGTGTGTCGATCGAAATCGTAGGCAGATATCGCGCGGGGACCAACCAGGGAGCGATCGAGATCCATCGCTCGTTCGCTGCAGGTCGCGATCACCTCCTGGCCTCTGACCAGCTCGACATAGCCACCACCGAGCAGCAGTGCCTGTTTCACCGCATGCATTCGTGCACTGCGATTACTGGCTGCGTCACAGGTAAGAGGGCCACCGAAAGCGCGTACGCGGGATGCAATGTCGTGTTCTGCCCATCGTAGCCCCTGTACTCGCAGCCGCCTGCGCAGGCCCCATACGACACTTTCTGGAGTCTGTGTGCCCCATGTGTGGATAGCCTGGAGCAGGGGGCAAATCGTCAGTTCGGCATCAGCAATGGTTTCCCAGACATCCACCAGAGCGATGGTATCGGCCTCCTGAGTGTTCTCATCTTCGAGCATGAGCAAGGCCAGCTCATGGTCGAGCGCTCCAAACTCAAGCAGGCGAAGATCTTTCAGGTTGTGCGCGTCTAGCACGACTGCCGGTTGCCCTCCTTCATGCTCGAGTTCCTGCTCTAGCGGTGGCATGTCGTGACCGAGCAGCCTTCGCAACCAGCGCAGCGCACTGCTGGCCTCGGGTAGGCTGGAGGGAATGTGGTGTCGATAGCGTTCCAAGTGCTTAATATTCTCGCCCGGTTTCGACGCTGCCCGGAGCATTCGACCGCTAGGGGTATCTTGTTTGCACACGTGGCTCGGAGGGCCTTCGGCTATCAGTTGGCCTCCCTGCGGACCACAGCCCGGGCCGAACTCGATGATCCAGTCGGTTGCCGCGACGAGTTCGAGATTGTGTTCGACCAGCAGGACGGTGTGGCCATGTCTGACCATTCGATCAAGCGTTCTGAGCAGGCGCGCGACGTCGTCACGATGCAGGCCCGCCGCAGGTTCATCGAGAATGAACATCAACCTTTGCGAGGCGTGCTCACTCAGCTCTCGGGCAATGCGAAGGCGCTGGAGCTCGCCACCGCTAAGGGTGTCGAGCCGTCTGCCTAGAGACAGATGCCCGACCCCCATTTCATCCAGGGTGCCCAGAAGCGGCAATTGCTGGTCGAAAGCAGGGAAAGGTGCGTTGCTCAACGAGGTGATCGAACGATCGAGTACCTGCGCGATGTCATACCCTTCGTCGAGAACAGTCAGTACGGTGGATCCGTATCGACTTCCAGCGCAGCTCGGGCAGACGACCCAATGGCCAGCTTCTTCTATTTCCCCGATACCTAGGCACTGATCGCAGCGGCCTTGTCCAGCGTTGAGTCCGAAATCGCTGGCTTCGAGACCGGCGGCGGCAGCGGCCGGTAGCCTAGCGAAGTGATTTCGCAGTTGTTCAGCGAGCCCCAGGAAGGTCGCGACCGTGCTGCGCCTGTTTGGTATTGGCGTTCGCTGGCCCAATGCAACGAACCCGTTGAGGTGTTCGGTACCCGACAGCGATGCCCATCGTCCACGGCGAACATCCACTTCTAGGGTGTCGGGCGCGGTTTGGAACGTGCCTGCGAGCGCAGGTACGAGTGCTCCGAGCACGAAACTGGATTTCCCAGATCCCGAAACACCAACCACACTGACCAGGTGACCTAACGGAATAGCCACATCAACTCCCGACACATTGTGAATATGGATGTCTTTTAACCGAAGCCTTGGAGTCTGAGTCTGGACAGCAACTGTGCTGCGCTCAAGACGGGCATCCGGCGACCACCAGCGTTCTGGGACCTTCCCTGAATAGGTTACACGACCACCTTCGGGGCCAGCGCCAGGACCGATTTCGACGAAGAAGCTGGCGGCGGCCGCCAATCGCCGACGATGATCGTTGATGATCAGGCTGTGGGTTCCACGCAATTCGGCCAACGTTGCGGCCAACCGGTCGACATCCTCATCGTGCAAACCGCGCGCTGGCTCGTCCAGCAACAGGCAAAGGCCCGAATGGTGGCCGTCCAAGGCCGCAGCCAAACGCAAGCGGCGTGATTCTCCCTCGCTGATTTCCAGCATCCCGCGGGCGCCGCTGAGGTGTCCAAGGCCTGAGCCGACAAAACTTCTGGTCAGTCGGTGCAACTGTTTCAGATATGGCACTGCTTGCTCAGGCAGCTTTCTAGAAAAATCGGAGCCAGGGCTGCAGAGCGAGGACAGTGCTTCGAACGGCAGTGCCAGAAGGTGATTGATCGAGTAACCAGCGAGGCACAAGGCACGCGCTTGGGCAGACCAGCGGCTACCAAGGCAGTCGGGGCACGCACCATTGCTCACCAGGTGGGCCAGTCGTCCGGCTGATATGCCACGCTTGTTTACTCGCCCAATGATTTCCGCTTGAAACCCATTAAAACGGCGTGGTGTACTTATCTTGCGCCCGTTGCTTAAATCTCGGTCGGCAATCAGTGCTTCACCTGCTCCTTCGATGATCAGGCGGCGAGCCTGCGTGTCGAGCTCCGACCAGGCTCGATCGGGATCGAAGTTACAGAGGCCTCGCAGTCCTTCGATCGTCTCATGTTGAATGTTGACGTACTTGTAGTTCTTCTCTGTCCAGAGCGAGAAGGCCCCTTGGTGAAGGGAGAGGTGAGGATTAACTACCAGAGCGTCCAGATTTAAAACGGTACTCTCGCCGAGTCCGCGACAGGTTGGGCAGGCACCCGTAGCCTCATGTTCCGGAGCGTTGAACGAGAGTAGGTGCTCGCTAGCTGGGCGGTAGCGAAAGGGGTCTTCTGGTGTAACCCAATGGCAGCGGGAGTCCAGCACAACGCCCCCAAAAGAGTCGATCAGAACACGCCCTTCGCCAGCGTCGAAGGCGAGTGCCAGTAGCTGCTCCAATTGTTGTGCCGTGGTCTTTTCTTCGTTGAGTTCTACCCTTGCAACCAGGGTCTCCACAATATGCCGGGTGCGCGCGGCAAGTGGTTTGAACTTATCCAGCTGGAGAACGCGACCTTTTTCCCACACCTTGGATGAGTCGGTCTCGCTGCGCACGATGACACTGGATAAACCCAAGGAGCGCAGACGCTCCGCCATGGCCATCCCGTCGCTGGCCTCGAATGAAATGGGGATTGCCCAGATATCGATCGGGCCTTTCTGATGCTGCAGCAACCACGCGGCATAGCTATCAATTCCAGGGGGCGGAATGGAAACACCGCTACATGCGGAAACGGGGTTGGACCATTTGATGAAGATGCGGCGAAGCAAGGGTAGAAGGCTGCTCGAGGTTCCAACCGTCGTGCGTGAGGAGGCTCGGAAGGCACGCTGTCCAATATGCAGGGTAGGCGGCATTCGACCGACGAATGCAAGATCCATGGGTGGGGCAAGGTGATCTTGGCTGACCCCCAAGAAAGACTTCAAGCGCTTGGCCCCTTGGCGCGCGAGGATATTCTGGAGTAAGGAGGTCTTCCCCGATCCTGAGACACCTACGACCATCGACATCTCACCGACAGGGAAGCTTATGTCGAGATCACGTAGGTTGTTAGCATCCGCACCTACGACATCAATGGTCTCTTTTTTCATTTTGGCCATGAAGGTTCATCGACCAAGTGAAGGACGTGTATCTGTCGAGCTTGGAAATGCCGGGGGAAGTCCAGGTACTGAACTGTGCATTCGCCACGATAGTGGAGCGCGCGTATGTTCGATACCAACAAGGTGTCTCCCATGCCAAGCTCTATGGGATGGGACACCGACAGCGCCACCTCATGGATCGTATCCAGTTGTTCTTCGAGTGGGTCAATGAAGCTCGCCCCTCGCCGTTGCGCTGCCTTCAAAGTTTCGGGGTGAAAGCGAATGGCCGACTCGCTGGCCATGGTACCTGACCAGGCTCCTTGCGCTCGATCATCTACTATGGTCACGGTATCGTGCAGGAGAAACCTTAAGGTCTTGTCTGCACCGCGTCGACGAAGTTCGGCAAGGAGGTCTCCAACCCGGGCGACGCGCAGAATGCCATAGCCCGGGGTAGGGTCGGGAACTCGGCAATGGATCAAGGTGATGCTTGGAGGTTTGCTCGCAGTGTTCAGGTCGGTGTGGAAGTGCCCGTCGCGCAAGGTGTGAGATAGCTCGGTTGTCCAAGGAGACATCTTGAAGTGCTTAACGATCTTGTTTCCGCGGTAGGGCTTGAATCCAGCATTCAGTGCCAGTGCTAGCAGCAGGGCAATGCGCTCGTCGCCCAAGGTAGTAGTACCGCGCATGACAACATGATCAAAGCGGTTCCAAAGGCGTGAAAGCTCGACAATAAAGGCTTGCCATTCAGGGGACGACAGTTCTCCGGCGAGTAAACGTCGCAGTGATGGATCGAGAACGCGCGCTTCTAGCGATTCGAGCGTCTCACGCACGGTCACGGCCAACAGAGCGTCATTCACAATAGTGGGGATAGTCAGTTCTGGAATGCTCATACGCAGTGCTCGAATCTGAAAAGCAACTTGTGGCGAAATTGGTGATCAAGCAACGCACCGACCGAAGGATAGGAGAATGACCCCGAGACACTGGGGTCATGGTAGACCCAGCCTGTGTCCCTTAAAGGGCGTACTGATGGCGCCAGCCCAGCGCATGCTCCCGCCGCCATTATTTCCAAAGGGGAGTGGTCATGCACGGCGTGACCCAGTACTTCCAGCTCACGTTTCCAAGTGGACCATAGCGGGTTTTCCGTGTGACAACCGAGGGCGAGATATACGAAACCGCCAGGTTTGATAACACGGCGTATGTTAGCCATTAGTAGCGGCAGGTCGCTGATGTACTGCAGTACTTCATGGCCCACGACCAGATCTACTCCAGCGTATGGAATACTAGACCAACCTTCTGAGCCAAACAGCTGGGTATGCGCGGCAAACCGGGCCAGACGCCGCTCAGCCACCCGCCGAGCACTCACAAGCGGCTCAATGCCCAGAAGTTTTACCGCTTTAAACCGCTCGTGCAGCAACTCGAGAAGACCGCCACGGTGGCAACCGATGTCGAGCACCGTGGCGTCAGACGGTATGCTTCGATCGGCCTGTACATGGCCGACGAGTGCACGCCAGAAATGGATGTTGCGTGCTTCCAGCAGCCGGTCTTCTTCATGATCGAAGAAGTGGGTGCGGATGACCTCCGACACTCAAGGGCACCGCTGTGGTTTGCAGCTTCGCGCCTCAGTATCGCCTGCGGTAGGATCCACGCCAAAGTGCAGCACGAACAGGTTCAGCGATTCTTCGAAAGCGGCCTCCAGATTTGCCCGGTCCTCTTTACCCCGCATGCCGAAGTACGGGAAGTGGTGAAGATATTGGCCGAACAGAAACTCACAGTTCGCAAAGTAGGCATGTGTGTCGAGAATGTGCGCGTGCCAGAAATCATCGATAGGGCCTGACGGGCAGATTTTCTTATCCGGGTAACGCACATTGAGCGCTAGAAATTTACGGTACAAGCCTTCTACGTCATCGCAGTATTCACGAGTCCAGCCGCGCTCCTCCATCAGCTTGCGACCCAGCATGGAGAAATCCAGCTGGGCCACCTTGTCCAGCGCGGCCAGCATTTGTTCATCCGACTGGAGAAGTTGGTGCGACTCCTCGAACGTGAGGGGGCGGCAGATAGCGTTCTGTTCCATGCAGGTTCCTTAATAGCCATTGGCGGATAATTGGATCCTAAGATTATAGTATCAAGTGGCTACTAGGGAAGCGGTGGAATTACCATTTCAACCTCACTCCTTATTTCGATATACCTTCAACTTTCTCAGCTCACGATCAATGCTGACACTGCATCCGCTGTTGGACGGATGCACAAGCTAGGGAATGAGAAGCCAGTCTAGTGTTCATGCCAAAGCAGGATTACGGCGCATGGTTGGATTGCCAAGCTCCTGAACTGCCTCGTTCCTACTTGGTTCAGCAGCCAATTGAACAACTGACAGGGAGCCGATGCCGCTTGTGTGCCAGTGCTGATGTTAGCCCAGTGTTAGCCCGCTAAAAAGAAGATAAGGCTCGCATCACTGCGAGCCTTGCTATGTCTGGTGCCGGAAACAGGAGTCGAACCTGCGACCTTCGCATTACGAATGCGCTGCTCTACCAACTGAGCTATACCGGCTTGTTGCTCTCCACATTCATAAAAAATGACCGGCAAGTCAATTGAGCCAACTCGATTTTATGAGTTGGCTCATGGTGTTAGAGCCCGATTTACAGATCGGCAAACTCGGGGATATGGGCACGGCCGCGGCTTTCGAGAAATTCGAGCAGGGCGCGGGGGGAGCGCACCAGGATCCGCTCTTGCGGGAAGCCCGCTTCGGTCACCAGACGGTGGCAATGGTCAAAATCGCCGAGGCTGAAAGCGACATGGGAATCGGAGCCGAAGGTGAGGTAGGCCCCCAGATCTCGCGCGGCTTCAACGATTGCGCGGCAGTTGCCTTCGCTCCCCGGGCGCGAGTGAATGAAGGAGGAGTTGTTGATCTCCAGCGCCACCCGATAGTCCGCAGCCGCCTTGACCACCGCCTGAATGTCGATGGGAAATGCGGGGTTGCCCGGGTGGCTGATCATATCGACTCGGCCGCTCTTGATGGCGTTGATCATCGCCTGGGTGTGGGTTGCCTGATCGCAGGGAGGGAATACCTGCTCATGAAAACCCGCCATGATCATGTCGAGACGCGACTCATAGCGCTCTGGGAAATCGATCTCCCCGTCGAGGTTTTTGATGTTGGCCTCGATACCCCGCAAGATCCCTACCCCTTCCACCACTCTTGGCAAGATCGGCAAGTTGGCAAAATGCCAGACATGAGGGGCATCGGCCATCTCGGGGCCATGATCCGTGGTGGCGAACAGCTTGATCCCTTTGGCTCTGGCGATGGGCAGATAGTCGTGGATGGTGCTGTAGGCATGGGTGCTGGCAATGGTGTGAGTGTGGGTATCGACCGGGTACTTCATCTTCTCTCCCCTCATATTTTGAAAGGGCAGCATAGCAAAGAGCCGCAGCTTGGGCCACGCCAGTGCTTGCCACACTTTGTCACAAAATACCGCGAAGCTGACATAGTCTGAGGGGCTCTGGCTGGCATACTGCCCCCGTCGATACATGCCTGAACTCGCATCGACAGTTTGCCGTCAGGATGACGCGAACTCACTTTCCCCACCGTCGCGCCCTGCGGCGGTTTTTTTTGGCTCTGTCCCAATTACGTGTTGAAAGGCTAATCTTGAAGTAGGCCATCACCTTGAGGTCTACCATCATGGATACCC
>NZ_JAAKUM010000019.1:0-103341 GCF_049175135.1 Aeromonas sp. 600724
GCAGTTGAGGCAGTTGAGGCAGTTGAGGCAGTTGAGGCAGTTGAGGCAGTTGAGGCAGTTGAGGCAGTTGAGGCAGTTGAGGCAGTATCAGAATGGATTAAAAGAAAAGCCGGGACAAGCCCGGCTTTTTCTTTATCACTCAGCAGCTGCTTCAGCAGCGGCCGGGCGGTCTACCAGCTCAATATAAGCCATAGGGGCGTTGTCGCCAGCACGGAAACCGCATTTCAGAATGCGAGTATAACCGCCGGCGCGCTCCAGGTAGCGCGGGCCCAGTTCATTGAACAGCTTAGCCACGATCGCGTTGTCGCGAGTGCGGGCAAATGCCAGACGACGATTAGCAACGCTATCAGTCTTGGCAAGGGTGATCAGCGGTTCAACTACACGACGCAGCTCTTTTGCCTTAGGCAGAGTCGTCTTGATGATCTCATGACGAACCAGGGAGCTGGCCATGTTGCGGAACATAGCCTGACGATGGCTGCTGTTCCGGTTCAGTTGACGACCACTCAAACGATGGCGCATGACCTTATCCTTCTAACTAAATCTGTGAAACCCGTAATCTGGATTACTCGTCAGCGATGCTGGCGGGCGGCCAGTTCTCAAGGCGCATGCCAAGAGACAGACCACGGGAGGCCAACACGTCCTTGATCTCAGTCAGGGACTTCTTACCGAGGTTAGGAGTCTTAAGCAACTCAACTTCGGTACGCTGTACCAGATCACCAATATAGTGGATAGCTTCTGCCTTCAGACAGTTCGCAGAACGAACTGTCAGCTCCAAATCATCGACAGGACGCAGCAGAATCGGATCAAACTCGGGTTTCTCTTCTTTCTTCTCGGGCACGCTGACATCGCGCAGATCCACGAAGGCTTCCAGTTGCTCAGCCAGAATAGTGGCAGAACGACGGATAGCTTCCTCAGGATCCAGGGTACCATTGGTCTCCATGTCGATGACCAGCTTGTCCAAGTCGGTACGCTGTTCCACACGTGCTGCCTCAACATTGTAGGCAATACGAACGATGGGGCTGAACGCGGAGTCCAGCAGCAGGCGACCGATAGGACGCTCTTCGTCATCGTTGTGAACACGAGCAGAAGCAGGCACATAACCACGACCGCGCTGAACTTTCAAGCGCATGCTGATTTCAGCATTGGCACCAGTCAGGTGGCAGATTACGTGCTCCGGGTTTACGATCTCGACTTCATCACCGTGAGTGATATCACCTGCGGTAACGGGGCCTGTTCCAGACTTGGTCAGGGACAGAGTTACCTCGTCCTTGCCTTCCAGCTTCACAGCGATACCTTTCAGGTTGAGCAGGATTTCAAGAATGTCTTCCTGTACACCTTCTTTGCTGCTGTACTCATGCAGTACCCCGTCAATTTCGACTTCAGTAACTGCACAACCGGGCATAGAAGACAGCAAAATACGACGCAGGGCGTTGCCCAGCGTGTGACCAAAGCCACGCTCGAGTGGCTCAAGAGTCACTTTCGCATGAGTCGGGCTAACTTGCTCGATGTCAACTAGCCGCGGTTTAAGAAAATCTGTTACAGAACCCAGCATTGTGTCCTCTCTTTAGAAGCTAGCTTTACTTGGAGTAAAGCTCGACGATCAGCTGTTCGTTAATGTCGGCAGACAGGTCGGAACGCTCTGGCAGGCGCTTGAAGGCACCTTCCATTTTAGCGGCATCAACCTCTACCCAAGTCGGCTTCTCGCGCTGACCAGCAACCTCAAGGGCAGCTTTGATACGCGCTTGCTTCTTAGCCTTCTCACGAACGCAGATCACGTCCTCAGGGGAAACCTGGAAAGAAGGAATGTTCACAACGCGGCCGTTTACCATGATGGCCTTGTGGCTCACCAGCTGACGAGATTCAGCGCGGGTAGCACCGAAGCCCATGCGGTATACGACGTTGTCCAGACGACCTTCCAGCAGCTGCAACAGGTTTTCACCGGTGTTACCCTTTTGACGGGCAGCGTCGCGGTAGTAGTTGCGGAACTGTTTTTCCAATACGCCGTAGATACGACGAACTTTTTGTTTCTCGCGCAGTTGCACACCGTAATCGGACAGACGGGGCTTGCGAGCGCCGTGCTGACCAGGAGCGGTGTCAATCTTGCACTTAGAATCAATCGCACGAACACCAGACTTCAGGAAGAGGTCTGTGCCCTCACGACGGCTAAGCTTAAGCTTAGGACCGATATATCTTGCCATCTTCTTTCTCCAACAATCCTAGACCAAGTAGCTACAGCGTTACACGCGGCGCTTCTTGGGAGGACGACAACCGTTGTGCGGGATCGGAGTCACATCAGTAATGTTAGTGATGCGGAAACCAGCCGCGTTCAGGGCGCGGATGGAAGACTCACGACCGGGACCCGGACCTTTGACCATGACTTCCAGGTTCTTGACGCCATATTCTTTGGCCATCTCACCAGCGCGCTCGGCAGCTACCTGAGCAGCGAACGGGGTGGACTTACGAGAACCACGGAAACCGGAACCACCAGAAGTAGCCCAAGACAGAGCATTGCCCTGACGGTCAGTAATGGTCACGATTGTGTTGTTGAAAGATGCATGAACGTGCGCAATACCGTCGCTCACTTGCTTTTTAACGCGCTTGCGAGCACGAGTCGGAGTTTTAGCCATTTTCTACCTTCCCGTTACTTCTTGATAGCCTTGCGCGGACCCTTACGGGTACGAGCGTTGGTCTTGGTACGTTGACCACGAACAGGCAGGCTACGACGGTGACGCAAACCACGGTAGCAACCCAGATCCATCAATCGCTTGATGTTCATGGAAATCTGACGACGCAGGTCACCTTCAACGGTGAATTTACCTACTTGTTCACGCAGACTCTCGATCTGAGCTTCGTCCAGGTCTTTAATTTTCACATTCTCAGCGATACCGGCTGCGGCACAAATGGCCTTGGAGCGGGTACGACCGACGCCATAAATCGCAGTCAAAGCAATGACTGCATGCTTATGGTCAGGAATGTTAATGCCAGCGATACGGGCCACTATTCACTCCTACATATAGTAGATTACGACCACCACAAAGCCCGTGAGCGGATACGTGGCGGTCAACCAATACACAACAAAAGTTGGCTGGCTATATTAGCCAGCACAACTATTTGTTGCAAGTACTAACCGTAAAAAATTAGCCTTGGCGCTGTTTATGCTTTGGCTCGCTGCAAATCACACGCACCACACCGTGACGCTTGATGATTTTGCAGTTACGGCAGATTGCCTTAACGGAAGCACGAACTTTCATTGCTTAACTCCGTAACTACGCCGACCTTTAGCGGCCGTAGCCCTTCAGGTTGGCCTTCCTCAGGACGTCACCATATTGATGAGACATCATATGGGTTTGTACCTGAGCCATGAAGTCCATGATAACCACCACAATAATCAGCAGCGAAGTGCCACCGAAGTAGAACTGTACGTTCCAGGCAGTCATCAGGAACTGGGGTACCAGACAGATAAAGGTTATATAGAGCGCACCTGCCAATGTCAGGCGAGTCATAACCTTATCGATATAACGTGCTGTCTGCTCGCCCGGGCGGATCCCCGGGATAAAGGCTCCACTCTTCTTCAGGTTATCTGCTGTCTCGCGGGGGTTGAACACCAGCGCGGTATAGAAGAAACAGAAAAAGATAATGGCTGCTGCATACAGCATCTCGTAAAGCGGCTGACCCGGCTGCAGGACCATAGAGACCTGTTGCAGGATATCAGCGACTTTACCCTCACCCTGACCAAACCAGGAGGTAATGGTACCCGGGAAGAGGATGATACTGGATGCGAAAATCGCAGGAATCACACCAGCCATATTCACTTTCAACGGCAGGTGCGTGCTTTGCGCGGCAAATACCTGGCGGCCTTGTTGACGCTTGGCATAGTTAACGACGATACGACGCTGACCACGCTCCACGAACACCACAAAGTAAGTCACTGCGAAAACAATCAAGCCCAGCAACAACAACAGCAGGATGTGCAATTCCCCTTGACGTGCCTGTTCGGCCGTAGCGCCAATGGCATGCGGCAGACCAGCAACGATACCTGTGAAAATAATCAACGAGATACCATTACCAATCCCACGCTCGGTAATCTGCTCACCCAACCACATCAAGAACATGGTACCGGTGACCAGACTCACAACCGCTGTGAAATAGAAGCCCAAACCCGGATGAGTCACGAGTCCTTGCATCATATTCGGCAGACCGGTTGCAATACCAATGGCCTGGAAAGTTCCCAAAACCAGCGTGCCCCAACGGGTATATTGGCTAATCTTGCGACGGCCGGATTCACCCTCTTTCTTGAGTTCAGCAAGAGCAGGATGAACCACTGTCAGCAGCTGGATAATGATCGACGCCGAAATGTACGGCATGATCCCCAACGCAAGAATAGAAGCACGCGATAGTGCACCACCACTGAACATGTTGAACATCTCAATGATGGTGCCCTTCTGTTGCTGGAACAACTCGGCCAGTACGGCGGCGTCAATACCAGGAATCGGCACATAAGAGCCTGCACGGAAAACGATAATCGCCCCGAGAACGAAGAGCAGACGGCTCTTCAGTTCACTCAGACCACCCTGTGCTTTAACATCCAATCCTGGTTTCTTAGCCATTGTACTGATTATTCCTCGATTTTACCGCCAGCGGCCTCGATGGCTGCACGTGCACCTTTGGTGACGGACAGACCACGAACGGTCACAGCACGGTCAATGTTGCCAGACAGAACAACTTTAGCGAACACGATGTTCTTGGTCAGAACGCCGGCTTGCTTCAGAGTGCTCACGTCGACTACATCACCTTCTACCAGGGCGATTTCGTTCAGGCGCACTTCGGCAGATACCAAAGATTTGCGAGAGAAGAAACCGAACTTCGGCAGACGGATTTTCAAAGGCATCTGGCCGCCTTCGAAACCGTTGCGGACTTTACCGCCACCGGAACGAGAGGTTTGACCTTTAACACCACGACCACCGGTCTTGCCCAGACCAGAACCGATACCACGGCCCGGACGGTGCTTAACGCGCTTGGAACCAGCGGCCGGAGACAGAGTATTCAGACGCATGCTTAGCCCTCCACCTTAACCATGTAATAAACCTGGTTGATCATACCGCGTACGCAAGGAGTATCTTCCAGCTCAACGGTGTGACCAATGCGACGCAGACCCAGACCACGCAGAGTCGCCTTGTGCTTTGGCAGACGGCCGATAGAGCTGCGAGTTTGAGTTACTTTTACAGTGTTAGCCATGTCGCATTACCCCAGAATTTCTTCAACGCGCAGACCACGCTTGGCAGCGATCTGTTCCGGTGACTGACCGTGAACCAGAGCGTCTACAGTTGCGCGAACAACGTTGATTGGGTTGGTGGAACCGTAGGTCTTAGCCAGCACGTTGTGGATACCAGCAACTTCCAGAACGGCACGCATGGCGCCGCCTGCGATGATACCAGTACCTTGAGAGGCCGGCTTCATGAACACGGTGGAACCGGAGTGAACACCTTTCACCGGGTGGTGCAGGGTGCCGTTGTTCAGTTCAACCTTGTTCAGGTTACGCTTGGCCTGTTCCATTGCTTTTTGAATAGCAGCCGGAACTTCACGGGCTTTACCGTAACCGTAACCTACACGGCCGTTACCATCACCCACCACGGTCAACGCGGTGAAGGACATGATACGACCACCTTTAACAGTTTTCGAAACACGGTTTACTGCAATGAGCTTTTCTTGCAGTTCGCCGGCTTGAGATTCGACTTTAGCCATCTTCGACTCCTAGCTTAGAACTGAAGACCAGCGTCACGTGCGGCAGCTGCCAGGGCAGCGATGCGACCGTGATACTTGAAACCGGAACGATCGAAAGATACGTTCTGAACGCCTTTGGCAATAGCACGCTCAGCGATAGCTTTACCTACAGCGGTAGCAGCATCTGCGTTACCGGTGTATTTCAGAGCTTCACTGATGGCTTTCTCTACTGTGGAAGCAGAGGCCAGAACTTCGGAACCGTTGGCTGCAATAACCTGCGCATAGATATGACGCGGGGTACGGTGAACAACCAGACGGGTAGCTCCCAGTTCCTGCATCTTTTTCCGAGCACGAGTAGCACGACGGAGACGAGCTGCTTTCTTGTCCATAGTGTTACCTTACTTCTTCTTAGCTTCTTTAGTACGCACTTGCTCGTTGGCATAGCGTACACCCTTGCCCTTGTAGGGCTCCGGAGCGCGGTAAGCACGGATATCGGCGGCGACTTGGCCAACCAGCTGCTTGTCGACGCCACGCAGAACGATTTCTGTAGCAGTCGGGCACTCAGCGGTCACACCAGCCGGCAGCGCATGTTCTACCGGGTGAGAGAAGCCCAGAGCCAGCGCAACAGCATTGCCCTTGATGGAGGCTTTATAACCTACACCAACCAGCTGCAGCTTGCGCTCGAAGCCTTGGGTAACACCGATTACCATGTTGTTGACCAATGCACGGGCAGTACCGGCCTGAGCGTCAGCACCAGCGATGCTGCTGCGCGGGGCGAACTTCAGTACATTGTCTTCTTTGGTCACTTCTACACCGGCGTGAATAGAGCGAACCAGAGAACCTTTACCACCTTTGATGGTCAGTTCCTGGCCGTTCAGAGTCACCTCTACGCCAGCAGGAATAGTGACGGGTGCCTTAGCAACACGAGACATTTCCTACCTCCTATTAAGCGACGTAGCAGATGATCTCACCGCCCATGCTTGCTTTGCGAGCAGCACGGTCAGTCATCACACCTTTAGACGTGGACACGATAGCAACACCGAGACCGCCCATAACTTTCGGCAGATCAGTAGTGCGCTTGTAAATACGCAGGCCTGGACGGCTTACGCGTTGGATCAGTTCTACAACTGGCTTGCCCTGGAAATATTTCAGTTCAATTTCCAGTTCCGGCTTCACGTCACCAGCTACGGAGTAGCCAGCGATGTAACCTTCTTCTTTCAGCACTTTGGCGATAGCCACTTTCAGCTTGGAAGAAGGCATGGAAACCGCAACTTTGCTCGCCGCCTGACCGTTACGGATGCGGGTCAGCATATCCGCGATCGGATCTTGCATGCTCATAAGTCTAACTCCCGAGATTCGTTACCAAGAAGCCTTCTTCAGGCCCGGAATTTCGCCCTTCATGGCATGCTCACGCACCTTGATGCGAGACAGGCCAAACTTGCGCAGGAAACCGTGCGGACGACCAGTAATATTGCAACGGTTACGCTGGCGGGACGGACTGGAATCACGGGGCAGCTGTTGCAGTTGCAGTACAGCATCCCAACGCGCTTCTTCAGAAGCGTTCATGTCAACGATGATAGCTTTCAGCTCGGCACGCTTGGTCGCGTACTTGGCTACCAGCTTGGCACGCTTTGCTTCGCGCGCTTTCATGGATGTTTTAGCCATAACCCTAACCTTACTTGCGGAATGGGAAGTTAAAGGCAGCCAGCAGAGCACGGCCTTCTTCATCGGTATTCGCGGAAGTGGTGATGGTGATATCCAGACCACGGACGCGATCGACTTTGTCATAGTCGATTTCCGGGAAGATGATCTGCTCACGCACGCCCATGGAGTAGTTACCACGACCGTCGAACGCTTTAGCGTTCAGGCCACGGAAGTCACGGATACGCGGTACGGAGATGCAGATCAGCCGTTCCAGGAACTCCCACATACGCTCGCCACGCAGGGTTACTTTACAACCTATCGGGTAGCCTTCACGAATCTTGAAGCCCGCAACAGATTTGCGAGCTTTGGTGATCAGCGGCTTCTGACCGGAAATGGCAGCCATATCGGCAGCAGCATTTTCCAGCAATTTCTTGTCAGAGATCGCTTCACCAACACCCATGTTCAGGGTGATTTTCTCGATCCGAGGGACTTGCATGATAGTCTTGTAACCGAACTGCTTGGACAGTTCATTTACTACATCGGATTTGTAGTAATCATGCAGTTTCGCCATCGTTAAACTCCAATTACTTCACAAGTTCGCCGGTGGATTTGAAGAAACGGACTTTTTTGCCGTCTTCAATCCGGAAACCAACGCGGTCAGCTTTGCCAGTGGCAGAGTTGAACAGCGCTACGTTTGATACATCGATGGGGGCTTCTTTGGTGACGATACCGCCAGCCTGACCCAGTGCGGGTACCGGCTTCTGGTGTTTCTTCACCTGGTTGATGCCTTCCACGATTACCTTACCTTTTGCAATCAGGACTTGAGTGACTTTGCCACGCTTGCCCTTGTCTTTGCCGGTAAGAACAATCACTTCGTCTTCGCGACGGATTTTAGCTGCCATCGTTCGACTCCTTACAGTACTTCGGGTGCCAGGGACACAATCTTCATGAACTTCTCATTACGCAGTTCACGGGTCACCGGGCCAAAAATACGAGTACCGATTGGCTGTTGGTTGTTGTTAAGCAACACAGCCGCATTGTTGTCGAAACGGATGACAGAGCCGTCCGGACGACGAACGCCTTTACGGGTGCGTACGACCACCGCGTTATACACATCACCTTTCTTCACTTTACCGCGAGGAATGGCTTCCTTGATGGAAACCTTGATGATGTCGCCGATGCCGGCGTAACGGCGGTGCGAGCCACCCAGAACCTTAATACACATTACACTGCGAGCGCCGGAGTTGTCGGCAACACCCAGCATACTTTGCATCTGGATCATCTTAGTGCTCCGCTTTGTTTACTTCTTATCCCTAATGGGATCTGGCTGCCTTCAAAAGGCGCGAAACTATAACACAGGATTTTCAGAAAAGGTAGCCTAAAAAACAAACGGCCCCTGAAAGGGGCCGCTTGGACTACAAAGTACCGATTAGGCCTTTTCTACAACGGCAACCAGGGTCCAGGACTTGGTCTTGGACAGCGGGCGGCATTCGCGGATTTCCACGAGGTCGCCAGCTTTGCACTCGTTGTTTTCGTCATGTACGTGCAGCTTGGTAGTGCGCTTGATGATCTTACCGTAGATCGGGTGCTTTACCTTGCGCTCGATAGCAACAGTGATGGACTTGTCCATCTTGTCGCTGATTACACGACCTTGCAGAGTACGGATCTTGTCAGTCATTACGCACCTGCCTTCTCAGTCAGTACAGTCTTGATACGTGCGACGTCACGACGCACTTGTTTCAGAGTGTGAGTCTGAGCCAGCTGGCCGGTGGACGCTTGCATGCGCATGTTGAATTGCTCACGCAGCAGGCCCAGCAGCTCCTGGTTCAGTTCTTCGACGCTCTTTTGACGCAGATCTTGGGCTTTCATCACATCACCGTCTTAATTACGAAAGTGGTCTGAACAGACAGCTTAGCTGCGGCCAGGGCAAACGCTTCACGCGCCAGAGCCTCAGGTACACCGTCCATCTCGTACAGAACCTTGCCAGGCTGGATCGGGCAAACCCAGTATTCCACGTTACCCTTACCTTTACCCATACGAACTTCAAGGGGCTTTTCGGTGATGGGCTTGTCCGGGAACACACGGATCCAGATCTTACCTTGACGCTTAACGTGACGGGTCATGGCACGACGGGCTGCTTCGATTTGACGAGCAGTCAGTTGACCACGGGATGTCGCCTTCAGGCCAAAGGTACCGAAGGATACTTCGTTACCAGAGGTGGCCAGACCGCGGTTACGACCCTTGTGGGTCTTGCGGAATTTAGTACGCTTAGGTTGCAACATTTACCGAATCTCCTTACTTAGCAGCGCGGCGCTTGTTGTCACGCTTGGGCTTTGCAGGAGCTTGCTCTTGAGCAGCGGCAGCGTTAACAGCAGCCAGACCGCCCAGAACTTCGCCCTTGAAGATCCAAACTTTAACGCCGATCACACCGTAAGTGGTGTGGGCTTCAGAAGTTGCGTAGTCGATGTCGGCACGCAGGGTGTGCAACGGCACACGACCTTCACGGTACCATTCGGTACGCGCGATTTCAGCGCCGCCCAGACGACCGGAAACTTCCACTTTGATGCCCTTGGCACCCAGGCGCATTGCGTTCTGTACGGCGCGCTTCATAGCACGACGGAACATTACACGACGCTCCAGCTGGGAAGTGATGCTGTCGGCAACGAGTTTGCCATCCAGCTCCGGCTTGCGGACTTCGGAAATGTTGATCTGAGCAGGCACGCCAGCAATAGTGGCTACAGCTTTGCGCAGCTTCTCAACGTCTTCGCCTTTCTTACCGATGACAACACCCGGACGAGCGGTGTGAATGGTCACACGGATGCTCTTGGCCGGACGCTCAATGGTGATCTTGGACAAGGACGCGTTTTTCAGTTCCTTGGTCAGGAACTGGCGTACTTGAAAATCGCTGTACAGGTTGTCAGCGAAGTCTTTGGTGTTCGCGAACCAGGTAGAATTCCAAGGCTTGGTAATACCCAGGCGAATGCCATTAGGATGTACTTTCTGACCCATTGCTTATCTCCCAGCCTTAGCGTCGGATACCACTACAGTGATGTGAGCGGTACGCTTGAGGATACGATCCGCACGACCTTTGGCACGCGGACGGATGCGCTTCATGGAGGGACCTTCGTCGACCATGATAGTAGCAACACGCAGCGCGTCGATATCGGCGCCTTCGTTGTGCTCAGCGTTTGCAATGGCAGATTCCAGCACTTTCTTAACCAGCACTGCAGCCTTTTTCGGGCTGAAGGTCAGGATATTCAGAGCCTTGTCTACGGACAGACCACGTACTTGATCGGCTACCAGACGAGCTTTCTGGGCAGAAGTACGGGCATAACGGTGTTTAGCGATAGCTTCCATCATTTATCCCTTAGCGCTTCTTAGCCTTCTTATCAGCAGCATGGCCGCGATAAGTACGAGTCGGTGCGAATTCACCCAGTTTGTGACCGATCATTTCTTCGGTAACGAAAACCGGAACGTGCTGACGACCATTATGGACAGCGATGGTCAAACCGATCATGTTCGGGATGATCATTGAACGACGGGACCAGGTTTTAACCGGCTTTTTATCCCCGCTTTCCACCGCTTTCTCTACCTTCTTCAGCAAGTGCAGGTCAATAAATGGACCCTTCTTGAGAGAACGTGGCATGGTGATTCCTCTATGTTAACAATTACTTGTTACGACGACGTACGATGTACTTGTCGGTACGCTTGTTCTTACGGGTCTTGAAGCCTTTAGCCTTCTGGCCCCATGGGGACACAGGCTGCATGCCCTTGTTACGACCCTCACCACCACCGTGCGGGTGGTCAACAGGGTTCATCGCCATACCGCGAACGGTCGGACGAATACCACGCCAGCGGTTTGCACCGGCTTTACCCAGTTGACGCAACATGTGCTCGGAGTTACCGACTTCACCGATGGTAGCGCGGCACTCGGCCAGAACTTTACGTACTTCGCCGGAACGCAGACGCAGAGTTACATAGTTACCTTCACGAGCCAGGATCTGGATGAAAGTACCAGCGGAACGAGCCAGCTGGGCACCTTTACCAGGCTTCATCTCTACAGCGTGAACGGTAGAACCAACCGGGATGTTGCGCATCGGCAGGGCGTTACCTACCTTGATGGCTGCATCAGCACCAGAAGCGATCGCGTCACCAGCTTTCAGGCCTTTCGGAGCCAGGATGTAACGACGCTCACCGTCTGCATACAACACCAGAGCGATGTTAGCGGTACGGTTCGGATCGTATTCCAGGCGCTCTACTTTAGCCGGGATACCGTCTTTGTCGCGCTTGAAGTCGACGATACGGTAGTGCTGCTTGTGACCACCACCGATATGACGGGTAGTGATACGGCCGTTGTTGTTACGACCACCGGACTTGCTTTTGCTGTCCAGCAGAGCGGCGAAGGGCTTGCCCTTGTACAGCTCTTGATTGACGATCTTGACGACGTGGCGGCGGCCCGGAGAAGTAGGCTTGCACTTAACGATTGCCATTTTTGAGAACTCCTCTTACTCGGCTGCGCCCATGAAGTCGATGTCCTGACCAGCTTTCAGGGTCACATAAGCCTTTTTCCAATCGGAACGACGGCCTACGCGTGCACCTGCGCGCTTGGTCTTACCCTTCATGTTCAGGGTACGGACGGTCTCAACTTCGACCTCGAACAGTTTCGCAACTGCAGCTTTGACTTCCGCCTTGGTAGCATCAACAGCAACTTTGAACACGATAGTGTTCTGCTTTTCTGCAACCATGGTGCTCTTTTCAGAGATGTGCGGAGCCTTCAGAACTTTCAGCAGACGCTCTTCACGGATCATGCCAGCATCTCCTCGATTTGCTTAACTGCGTCAGCAGTCATCAGAACCTTGTCGAAAGCGATCAGGCTGACCGGGTCGATACCGGCAACGTCACGCACGTCAACTTTGTACAGGTTGCGAGCAGCCAGGAACAGGTTCTCATCGACTTCAGCAGTCACGATCAGAACGTCAGTCAGTTCCATTTCTTTCAGCTTGGCGATCAGTTCTTTGGTCTTCGGAGCTTCGATGCCGAACTTCTCAACAACGATCAGGCGCTCTTGACGTACCAGCTCGGACAGAATGCTACGGATAGCGCCGCGGTACATCTTCTTGTTTACTTTCTGGCTGTGATCTTGCGGCTTAGCAGCAAAAGTCACACCACCGGAACGCCAGATGGGCGAACGGATGGAGCCAGCACGGGCACGACCAGTACCCTTCTGACGCCACGGCTTTTTGCCGCCACCAGACACTTCAGAGCGAGTCAGCTGCGCACGAGTACCCTGACGGGCACCAGCGGCATATGCAACGACGACCTGGTGAACCAGAGCTTCGTTGAATTCGCGCCCGAAGGTAGTCTCGGAAACTTCAAGAGCGCTCTTGGCGTCTTTCATTACCAATTCCATTACTATCTCCTCAGACGTTACGCTTTGACGGCAGGTTTGACGATCACGTTGCCGTTGGTTGCACCCGGTACTGCACCTTTGATGAGCAGCAGGTTGCGTTCAGCGTCAACACGAACCAGTTCCAGGTTCTGAGTCGTTACACGCTCAGCACCCATGTGACCAGCCATCTTTTTGCCCTTGAATACACGACCCGGAGTCTGGTTCTGACCGATAGAACCCGGAACGCGGTGAGACAAGGAGTTACCGTGGGTCATATCCTGGGTGCGGAAGTTGTGGCGCTTAACAGTACCAGCAAAGCCCTTACCTTTGGATGTGCCGGTAACGTCTACCAGCTTAACGTCAGCGAGAAGATCTACTTTCAGCTCGCTACCAACAGTGAAAGTTTCACCGTTGTTCAGGCGGAATTCCCACAGACCGCGACCGGCTTCTACACCAGCTTTGGCGAAGTGGCCAGCTTCCGGCTTGGTCACACGGCTGGCTTTTTTGGCGCCAGTGGTAACCTGAATAGCGTTGTAGCCGTCGGTTTCTACAGATTTGACCTGAGTTACACGGTTAGCTTCAACTTCGATAACAGTCACCGGGATAGAAACGCCATCTTCAGTGAAGATGCGAGTCATACCCACTTTGCGACCTACAAGACCGATTGTCATTGTTATCAACCTCTTTCCGTAATTAACCCAGGCTGATCTGGACGTCTACACCAGCTGCCAGATCCAGACGCATCAGGGCGTCTACGGTCTTGTCAGTCGGCTCAACGATGTCTACCAGACGCTTGTGAGTGCGGATCTCGTACTGATCACGCGCATCTTTGTTGACGTGCGGGGAGATCAGGACGGTGAAGCGCTCTTTGCGAGTCGGCAGCGGAATAGGACCGCGAACCTGCGCGCCAGTGCGCTTAGCAGTTTCAACGATTTCCGCAGTGGATTGATCAATCAGGCGATGATCAAAAGCCTTCAGGCGGATACGGATTCTTTGGTTCTGCATTGACAGAGCTCCAATAGATAAAAGAACATAAATCAACACCGCCCGACCGAGATTTCTCCCGCCAGAGGTGTGATTTTTCACGTTTCCCCCCATATCGGGAGGACTGTATGGCTGGCTCCTGTAAACAGGAAACTCAGCAACAGACATATCGTCTGGCTTACCTCATGGGTAAGCGGAGGGGATTATACGGATTTTTCAAATTTGCGCAAGGGAAAGCGAACAGATTATGCGCAGTTTTATGTAACAGATGGATCTCGCCTGCGGCAACGCACTCTGCTACCAACACCCAGGTAACGACAATGTTACAAGCAGACTGGTAGACTGTGCGCTTGCCTCCGTCAGTGGAACGACATCCCATGCTCAAAGATCAAAAGAAAGCCTATCAGTATGGCCTTTGCGCCGTTGCCCTCTGGTCGACGGTCGCCACAGCCTTCAAGATCTCCCTCGCCTATTTCGAACCCGTGCAACTGTTGCTTGTGGCCGCCTTCACCTCAACTCTCACGCTGACAGCCGTCGTCGCCAAACAGGGCAAACTGCCGCTGCTGGGGAGCTACATCAAGGCCCGCCCTTTCTACTACTTGACTCTGGGTGTGCTGAACCCCTTTCTCTATTACTTGTTGCTGTTCAAGGCGTATGACCTGCTGCCTGCCCAGCAGGCACAGACCCTCAACTACACTTGGGCTATCACTCTCAGTCTGCTTGCCGTCCCCTTTCTCGGCCAGAAGCTGCGTCGGCGCGATGGCGTCGCCATCGTGTTGGGATATTTTGGCGCACTGGTGATCGCTACCAGAGGGGATGTATTCGGCCTGCAGTTCGACAACCCCCTCGGCGTGACGCTGGCACTGGTCTCGACCCTCATCTGGGCCAGCTACTGGATCCTCAACACCCGCAATCAGGGGGATCCCATCGTCAGCCTGTTGCTCGGCTTTATGATCAGCCTGCCCTTTATCGTCGTTGCGACCTGGTTGCTCTCCGATTTTGCCATGACCGCCTGGCAGGGATGGGCTGGTGCCATCTATGTGGGACTGTTCGAAATGGGCTTCGGTTTCGTGCTCTGGCTGATGGCGCTGCGCCATGCCACCAACACGGCCCCCATCAGCAACCTCATCTTTATCTCGCCGTTTGCCTCACTGGTGCTGCTCAACCTGTTGATCGGCGAAACCATCCATCCGGCCACCCCCATCGGGTTGGCGCTCATCGTTGCCGCCCTGCTGATCCAGCAGCTCAAGTACGGTAAACGCTATCGTGCATCAGTCGAAACCAAGAGCTGACCATGCAGAAGGGCGTATCCACGGATACGCCCTTCTCTCAATCCATCCACTCCTGTGGCTGATGTTTCGGCAGCCGTATCTCGACCAGCAGGCCGCCGAGATCCGAGCTTCCCAGCCGGATAGTGCCGTGGTGCTGGGCGACTATCTTGGCCACGATGGCCAACCCCAAGCCACTGCCGCCAACAGTTCGCGCCACATTCCCCTGAGTAAACGGCTTGAGCACCCGGGAGTAGTCCTGCTCCGGAATACCGGGGCCATCATCGGATAGGCGCAGGCGCACCCAGTGCCCGTCGTCCTTCAACTCGGCATACAAGCGGCTCGCCCCATAACGCTGCGAGTTGCTTGATAGGTTGTTCAACACCCGCCGGATACTAACCGGATTGCAGGCCACCCGCACTGCCTCTTGTGGCAGCGCCAGATCGACGTCCAGCCCCTGCTCCGAATAGATCAACAGGGTATCGTGCACCAGCTGGGTCAGATCGACAGGTACCGGAGCCTGCCCCTCATCCGGGCGGATGTAATCGATGAACTGATCGATGATGGCATTGGACTCATCAATATCTGAGTTGATGCTCTCCTTGAGATATTCGTCACCGGAGGACATCATCTCGGTAGCCAGCCGGATACGGGTCAGCGGGGTTCGCAGGTCATGGGAAACCCCCGCCATCATCAGGTTACGCTCTTCGATCAGGCTCTTGATGGAGTGGGACATATGGTTGAAGGTGCGGGTCAGACGGCGTACCTCCCGTGACCCCAGCTCCCCCAGCGCCTCGGGGAAATGTCCTCTGGCCACGGCAACCGCGCCAGCCTCGAGATCCTCGAGCGGACGAACCAACTGGCGTGCAAAGCGCCAGGCAGCAAACAGGGTGATCACCAGCAGCACGCTCAGATAGATGATGAGGGGTTCGATATCGTCATCTTCAATCTCGGTCAGCGGGATCCGCACCCAGATTTTGCTGGCCTGTGGCGGCTGGATCCAGATGATGTAGTGATCCTGGATCTCGACCCGCACCTTGGCCGGGCCACCCAGTTCGCGGCTTATGTTCTCCTCCAGATAGGGGTACGGCTTGGCATCGTTGAAGCCATGCTGCACCGCCTCGCTCTGGGTATAGATGTCGGTACCGGTCGTCACATAGACCAGCGCCTCGGCATCTTCACTCAACGCCAGCTGCTCGGTATTGACCGGAAAGATCAGCTTGACCTGATTGGCCAGCAGGTGACTGATCTGTTTGACGGTGGGTGCCAGCAGATAGTTGTAGAAGGTGACATAGGAGACCGCTTGATAGACCACCAGAACGGCGGCCAGGAACCAGAGCATGCGCGAGAACATGCTGCCGACCTTTTTCATGCACCGTCACCATCTGGTACAAACACATACCCCAGACCCCAGACGGTCTGTAGATAGCGGGGCTGGGCCGGGTCCTGCTCCAGCAGGCGGCGCAGGCGAGAGACCTGTACGTCGATACTGCGCTCGGTGGCGGTATATTCGCGGCCACGTGCCAGATTCATCAACTTGTCGCGGGAAAGCGGCTCGCGCGGATGGCTGACCAGTACCTTGAGCACCGCAAATTCACCGCTGGTGAGCGCCATCGGCTCGCCATCCCGGCTAAGCTCACGGGTAGCCAGATTGAGTTGGAAGGCTCCGAAGTTGACCACCTTCTCTGCAGCAGAGGGAGCCCCTGGCAACTCGACAGTATGGCGGCGCAGCACAGCTCGGATCCGCGCCAGCAGTTCACGGGGATTAAATGGCTTGGGCAGATAGTCATCGGCACCCATTTCGAGTCCGACGATGCGATCCACTTCATCCCCCTTGGCGGTGAGCATCAGCACCGGGATCTGGTTGCCCGCTTCCCGCAGACGACGGCAGATGGAGAGCCCATCCTCCCCCGGCAACATCAGATCGAGCACCATCAGGCTGAAGTTTTCACGAGTCAGCAGGCGATCGGCCTGTTCGCCATTAGCCACGCCGCGCACCACGAATCCCTGCTCGGTGAGATAGCGTTCCAACAGGGAACGTAATTTCAGGTCATCGTCCACGACCAGGACCTTGTATTGCTGCTGACTCATTGCTTTGCCTCTTCATTCTTTCGCTGCCCACCATACTAGGGGGGGATATCGCGGGAGAAAAGCATAAATATGTTACCGGTTATTACCCATGATCAGAGCGTGACGGCCGTCAAGCCCTCCTCCAGACCAGTACCGCTGAATGGCTCCCGCCAAGCTGGCGCAATTTCTCTCGACAGAAGGAGGACAAAAGCTAATATTCCCGAGCAGTTAGCGATGATTACCCCTCTTTGACCAGGTCCGCATCACCATGAAGACAAAGCTGATCACCCGCGAAGGCTACAACAAGCTGAAAGAAGAGCTCGATTTCCTCTGGCGTCAGGAGCGCCCCGAGGTCACCAGAAAGGTGGCATGGGCCGCCAGCCTGGGGGATCGCAGCGAAAATGCCGACTACCAGTACAACAAGAAGCGACTGCGGGAGATCGATCGGCGGGTGCGTTACCTGCGCAAATGTCTCGAAGAGCTGGGGATCGTCGACTATGCCCCCGCGCAGGAGGGCAAAGTCTTCTTCGGTGCCTGGGTCGAGGTGGAAAACGAAGAGGGCGAGACCAAGCGCTTTCGCATCGTCGGCTATGACGAGATCTTCGAGCGCAAGGATTACATCTCCATCGACTCCCCCATGGCCCGCGCCCTGCTCAAGAAAGAGGTCGGTGATGAAGCCATCGTCCGTACGCCAGTTGGTGACGTCTGCTGGTATATCAACGAGATCAGCTACCCCAAATAGCCGGACTACTGGTGAGCTGCTTGCCACAGGCACATCCTGAGTCACAGGTGCAATGGCAAGATATGCGCTCTCCCCTGCGACTTATCAGTCTGACGGGTGCAGACCCCGGCGCAGGGTGGCATCCCGCAACACGACCCCATATAGTGCTCACACTTGGCGCCTGATGGCGCGGACTCGACCACAGAGGCCCTCAACAACATCATGATGCAAACCATAGAGAGACAGATTGCCGGTGAGCTCAATGCTCGCCCGGAGCAGGTGCAGGCCGCAGTGCGCCTGCTGGATGAAGGCTCGACCGTGCCCTTTATCGCCCGTTACCGTAAAGAGGTGACCGGCGGTCTGGACGATAGCCAGTTGCGCACCCTAGAGAGCCGCCTCGGCTATCTGCGTGAACTGGAAGATCGCCGTCAGGTGATCATTCGCTCCATCGAAGAGCAGGGCAAGCTGACCCCCGAGCTGATGCGCGAATTGAATGGTGCCGACAGCAAGACCCGGCTGGAAGATCTCTACCTCCCCTACAAGCCCAAACGCCGCACCAAGGGGCAGATGGCGATCGAAGCCGGGTTGGAGCCGCTGGCCAACCTGCTGCTCAGCGACCCGATGCAGGATCCCGAGCAAGCTGCAGCCACCTTCCTCAATCCCGAACAGGGCATTGCCGACAGCAAGGCTGCCCTCGACGGCGCCCGCTATATTCTGATGGAGCGCTTCGCCGAGCAGGCCGACCTGCTGGAGAAGCTGCGCGACTACCTGTGGCAAAATGCCACCCTGCGCGCCCGCGTGGTGGCAGGCAAGGAGCAGGAAGGGGCCAAGTTCAAGGACTATTTCGAACACGACGAACCCCTGCACAAGGCCCCCTCCCACCGGGTGCTGGCCATGCTGCGCGGCCGCAATGAGGGGATCCTCAATCTGGCGCTGGTCACCGGTGACGACGAGAGTGCCAGCCCCTGCGAAGGGATCATTGCCCACCACCTCAAGCTCAATCTGCAGAACCGCCCGGCCGACAAATGGCTGCAGGGGGTAGTGAGCTGGACCTGGAAGATCAAGTTGTCGCTTCAAATGGAGACCGAGCTGATCGGTCGCATCCGCGAGTCGGCAGAGGAGGAGGCGATCAAGGTGTTCGCCATGAACCTCAAGGATCTGCTGATGGCGGCCCCAGCGGGCATGCGCTGCACCATGGGGCTGGATCCGGGCATCCGCACCGGGGTCAAGGTTGCCGTGGTGGATGCCACCGGCAAACTGGTCGATCACGCCACCATCTATCCGTTCGAACCAAAACGCCAGATTGATCAGAGCCTCAAGACCCTGAGCGAGCTGTGCCAGAAACACAAGGTCGAGCTCATCAGCATCGGCAACGGTACCGCTTCGCGGGAGACCGACCGGCTGGTCAGCGACCTGTTCGAGCGCTACCCCGCCGCCAAGGCGCAGAAGATAGTGGTGAGCGAAGCGGGGGCCTCTGTCTACTCCGCCTCCGAGCTTGCCTCTCAGGAGTTCCCGGATCTCGACGTCTCGATCCGTGGCGCCGTCTCCATCGCCCGCCGCCTGCAAGACCCGCTGGCCGAGCTGGTCAAGATCGATCCCAAGAGTATCGGGGTGGGCCAGTATCAGCACGACGTCGGCCAGAGCCAGCTGGCCCGCCGGCTGGATGCCGTGGTCGAGGATTGCGTGAACGCGGTCGGTGTGGATGTGAATACCGCCTCGGTCGCCCTGCTCAACCGGGTTTCCGGCCTCTCCCAGACGCTGGCCCAGAACATCGTCGCCTACCGGGATGAGCACGGCGCATTCAAGAGCCGTCAGCAATTGCTGAAAGTGAGCCGACTCGGCCCAAAAGCCTTCGAACAGTGCGCCGGCTTCCTGCGCATTCGCGGCGGCAGCAATCCCCTCGACAGCTCGGCTGTACACCCCGAGTCCTATCCGGTCGTGGAGCGGATCCTCGCCAAGCTGGAGCAGACCGTGGAGAGCCTGCTCGGCAACAGCAGCCTGCTGCGCAGCCTGAAACCGGCCGATTACACCGATGAGCAATTCGGCGTGCCCACCATCACCGACATCATCGGCGAGCTGGACAAGCCGGGCCGCGACCCGCGCCCCGAGTTCAAAACAGCGACCTTCAAGGAAGGGGTGGAGCAGATCAGCGACCTGGTGCCCGAGATGGTGCTGGAAGGGGTGGTCACCAACGTCACCAACTTCGGCGCCTTCGTCGATATCGGTGTTCATCAGGACGGGCTGGTGCACATCTCCTCCCTGACCGACCGTTTCGTCAAGGATCCCCGTGAGGTGGTCAAGGCCGGCGACATTGTGCGGGTCAAGGTGCTGGAGGTGGACGCCCCGCGCAAGCGGATCAGCCTGACCATGCGCCTCGACGAAAAGGCAGGGCAGCCCGCCCGCAAGCCGGCTGAAGCGCGCAACAGCTGTGCTGGCAACACCAAACCAAGAAATGAGCCGCGCCAAAGCCCCCCTATGGGTGGTGCCATGGGCAACGCCTTCGCGGCAGCGCTCTCCAAAGCGAAAAAGTAGCGAAACCTTCCAGAAGTCCTCTGAATGCAAAAAGCCCCACAAGGGGCTTTTTTACACGCGAAGCTCAGGATTACTGCGCCAGGGCAGCAAGAATGCTCTCGGGCTCTCCATGCTGGGCCAGCACCTCCCGCAGTCGGTTGAATGCCTTGCAGGCCTCTTGCGGATACTTGCCGTAAGAGACGACGCCGGTGTGGCTCCAGCCAGCCGCCAGCATCACTTTCTTCTTGAAATGGGTTCCTTCAGTTCCCCCTCCTCCGAGCTGCATCAGAAACTGCTCCATCTGCAGGTGGGGGGGCGGTACACGGGAGAAGGTGGTGAAATCTTCCGCTTTGACTTCATCGAAATGCATGACAGCTCCTGTGAAATTGGAATGGGCCTGATCTTCAGGTTAGTTGCAAAACAGGCAAAGCAGCTGAAAGTTTGGCGAGGGTGATTCAGATATGCAGACTGAGGGACTGGGTAGAGGCTGGGCTGACAGCCTGTTGATAGTGGCTCGCGATGACGCTGTTGCGCTTGTCCATATAGGCACTCAGCACACCGCCCGATTTCGCGCTCTGCTCGGCCATCAGCTCTTTGCGCGCCTTGGCTTCACTCGCGGCGGCGCTGCGTGCAACGGCCAAATCCTGCGCGGAAGGCTCGGCAGGCGCCAGCGCTGCAGAGCGGATCTGCTGCATCTTGGAGATGGTAGCCGCAGGGTCACCGGGTACGACACTGGTATCGATCTGGACTTCGCCACCCGTAGCATAACGCTTGCCATCCGGCCCTTGCGTAAACTGATAGGTGGGCGAGCTGGCGTACTCTCCACCCGCAGACTGGTGAGCCTGCTCGTGAGTACGCACCTCCTTGTCACGCTCGACAAGATCCTGAACCTGCTGCTCTTGCCGCTGTTGCTGCTCCTGCTGTTTGGGATCTTGCTGCTTGCGCTGCCCATCCTCACCGGTGGCCTCAACAAAGCGATTGTCTGGCAGTGTCGTCGGCGCTAATTGTCCGGTTTCACGGCTGTTCTGGGAGGTCTGATTGCTGGAGGCCTGAGCGGCTTTGGATTTCTCTTTCTGGGAGCCGACTTCGGATTCGGCAACGGAGGCTTGGCCCGCTCGGGCCTGCGGGATCAGTTCTGCCCGGCGATTATCCGTCCTCGCTGCTTCCACCTGGGGTTGCAGCTGTGTCGGGATAAGGGGAGGCAGACTGACATTGATGTTCATCTCACACCCGGATGTCGATCAGGGTTCCCATCATATCGCTGGCAGTCTGCACTACCTTGGCGGAAGCGCCAGCCTGCTGCTCGGCCACCTTGAGATTGACAAGCTCATCGGTCACTTGCACCTGATCCCCGCTGGGGGTGTTGAGGCGGGCGATCTGATTGGATGCCTTGTCGGCAATCTGCTCGGCTCGCTGAAATCCCTGTACCCCGCTGTTGAAAGCAGAATCAATACGCATGGTGTTACTCCTCTGGTCACAGCTTAATTATCCGCCAGACCAGAGGATTAATGAAGCTTTCCGGCTATTTTTTAGCCAACAAAATCTCGAACGATTTCAATGAATTCGTCAGGGTGGGAGATAAAAGGTGCGTGTGAGGCCTTATTGAGGGTCACGCTGCGGCTGGCATGGTAGAGACCATCCAGCAGGGGAATGGCCGCCTTGGGCACCAATGAATCCAGTCGGCCATAGATCCGCAACCAGGGCAGATCCAGCTCCCGCAGCGGTTCGCGCAGGTCAATGTCTGCCAACAGCGTCAGCCCGGCCTCGAGTGCGGCAAACTGGGGCGCCGGGCGCTCGGCCAGCCAGTGACGCAACTGGCGGATATCGTCCCGAGCATGTTCACTGCCCATGGCCTGGATCGCCAGAAAGCGCTCTATGGTCTGGCGAAAATCCCCTGCCAGCATCTGGTTGAAACCGGTCAGTACCTTGGGGGCGATCCCCGGCCACTCATCGCGGGCCATAAAACAGGGAGAGCTGGCCACGGTGATCAGGGAGTGCAACCGATCGGGATGCGTCAGCGCCAACTGGCTTGCCACCAGACCGCCGAGCGACCAGCCAAGCAGATGACACTTCTGCGGCAAGATGGCGGCCACCTGCTCGGCAAGCCAGGGCAGGCTGTAATCCACCTCGTCTGCCAGCAGGCTGTTGCCAAAACCGGGCAAATCTACCAGATGAACCCGATAGTGGGGCGCCAACTGTTGGGCAATGCCATGCCAGACCGCACCGTTCATCCCCCAACCGTGCAACAGCACCAGATCGGGCCCCTGGCCAAACTGCTCTACCGATATGCTCATCTAGACTCAAGATCCCTGTTCATGCTCTTGGGGTCAGCATGTTAAAGCGACTGCTCGCTAAAGCAAGCCCGCTGCTCGGCAGCCACGGTGACTGGCAAGGGAGTTGCCTGCTCTGCCATCAGCCTTGCGACAACGAGCCCCTGCTCTGCAGCTGGTGTCGGCAAGCGCTGCACCAGCCACAGCCGAGATGCCGCCTCTGCGCCGCACCGCTGGCTGACTATATAGAAGAGAGCATACCGGTCTGCGGCCGCTGCCAGCGCAGACCTCCCCCCTGGGAGCGGTTGCAGGTGATCGGCGACTACCAGGCACCCTACCCCATGCTGATCCCCCGGCTCAAATATTCCGGCCAGATCCTGCTGGCGCCGCTACTGGCACGCCTCTTGGCCGATCATCTGGATGGCAGCAATCCGCCAGAAGCGATCATTCCGGTTCCCCTTCACTGGTGGCGGCAGTGGCGGCGCGGGTTCAATCAGGCGGAGGAGATCGCGCAAGCCCTTGGCGAGTTCACCGGCATTCCCTGCGACAACACCCTGTTGCAGCGCATCAAGGCAACACCGCAGCAAACAACCCTGAGCGCCGGGCAGCGGCGGCGCAATCTGCGCGGGGCATTCCGGATCCGTTCCCACCAATACCGTCATGTCGCCCTGCTCGATGACGTCGTGACCACAGGCGCCACCGCTGGGCAGCTAAGCCGTTTGCTCCATGAGAGCGGCATCACAAAGGTGGAAGTGTGGGCAATCTGTCGTACCCTGCGGCACAGCAAGTAGCCATCGGCATGCTACCCAAGCATTAATAACCGCGTTATCATGAATACCCTAGTCGTACACTCAGGTTTATGAGGATAGTGATGATCAGCATTTCCGACGCCGCCCAGGCCCATTTCCGTAAACTGCTGGAAAAACAGCCTGATGGCACCAATATCCGGGTGTTTGTGGTCAATCCGGGAACCCAGAATGCCGAGTGTGGCGTATCGTATTGCCCGCCCGATGCCGTGGACCCGGAAGATCAACACCTGCCCTTCAGCGGCTTCGACTGCATGGTCGATCCCCTGAGCGCCCCCTTCCTGGTGGATGCCACCATCGACTTCGTCACCGATCAGATGGGCTCCCAGCTCACCCTGAAAGCACCGAACGCCAAGATGCGTAAAGTGGCCGACGACGCGCCGCTAATCGAGCGCATCGAGTACGTGTTGATGTCCGAAGTGAACCCCATGCTGGCCGGTCACGGTGGCAAGGTCACCCTGGTCGAGCTGACTGAAGATAAACTGGCCATCCTGCAGTTTGGCGGTGGTTGCAACGGTTGCTCCATGGTCGATTACACCCTGAAAGAGGGGATCGAGAAGCAGCTGCTGGAGAAGTTCCCGGGTGAGCTCAACGGTGTGAAAGACGCCACCGAGCACCAGCGCGGCGACCACTCTTACTACTGATTTGCAGCCCTTGCAGCAAAGAAAAGGCCCCGCCAGATGGCGGGGCCTTTTGCATGGGCAATCGGCAGATTACTCGTCCTTCTTGTCTCGCGACAGCAGGGCGATGGCCGCCTCTTTCGGGTTCTTACCCTCGTAGAGCACCTTGAAGATCTGCTCGCAGATGGGCATCTCGACGCCGCAGCGGGCCGCCAGCAGATGCACCTCTTTGGTGTTGCGATACCCCTCCACCACCTGACCGATCTCGGTCATGGCGGTGTTCACATCCTTGCCAGCCCCGAGGGCCAGCCCGAAGCGACGGTTGCGCGACTGGTTGTCGGTACAGGTGAGCACCAGATCCCCGAGCCCCGCCATCCCCATAAAGGTTTTGGCATCGGCACCCAGCGCCGCACCCAGACGCTGCATCTCCACCAGACCCCGGGTGATGAGCGCGGTTCTGGCATTGGCGCCAAACCCGAGCCCGTCGGAGAGGCCGGCACCGATGGCGATGACGTTCTTCACCGCCCCACCCAGCTGCAGACCGACGAAATCCGGATTGGTATAGACCCGGAACGAGCGGCCACAGTGCAGCAGGTGGGAGAGATCGTCGGCGAACTCGTCGTGAGTCGAAGCGACCGAGATGGCGGTCGGCAGACCGGCAGCCAGCTCCTTGGCGAAGGTGGGGCCGGAGATCACCGCCAGCGGTATCTCGTCACCCAGCACTTCACGGGCCACGTCCTGCAGCAGACGGCCACTGTCCGGCTCCAGACCCTTGGTGGCCCAGGCGATACGGGTATCGGGGCGCAGGAAGGGTTTGATCCGGGTCAGCACATCGCCAAAGACATGGCTCGGCACGACCAGCAGCAGCACGGGGGCAGCTTGTACCGCACGTTGCAGATCCGCAGTCAGCTGCAGATCGGCGGGAAAAGGGACATCAGGCAAAAATTCCTTGTTGCAGCGGTCTTGTTCCAGCTCGGCGACATGAGCGGGGTCGTGACCCCACAGTAGGGTCGGATGACCATTGCGCGCCAGAGAAATGGCAAGGGCGGAGCCATAAGACCCCGCCCCCAAGACCGAGATAGCGATCTGGTCAGCCATTATCAGGCTTCCGCAGTCGCCTGCTGGGCCTGTGCTTGCGCCATGTGCTGGGCAAACAGGGCATCGAAGTTGACCGGTGCCAGGTTCAGCTGCGGGAAGGAGCCCTTGCTCACCATGTTGGCCACGGCTTCGCGGGCATACGGGAACAGGATGTTCGGGCAGAAGGCAGCCAGGCAGTGAGCCAGTTGCGGCTCCGGCAGGTTGCCGATGGTGAAGATACCGGCTTGCTGTACTTCGCAAAGGAAGGCGGTTTCGGTTTCCAGTTTGCAAGTCACGGTCAGGGTCAGGACAACCTCGTAGACGTTCTCAGCCAGGATGTTGGTCTTGGTATCCATATCCAGCTTGACGTCCGGCTGCCACTCTTTCTGGAAGATGTGCGGGGTGTTCGGCGCTTCGAAAGAGACATCCTTGGTGTAAACACGCTGGATGTGGAATTCCGGTTGTACTTCCTGGTTGTTGATCTCGTCAGCCATTTCGTTTGATTCCTTGTTATATGGATAAGTGGGCTCAGGCCCTGCTTAAATCAGCGTTTCTTGGTTACCGGCAGATTTTCTGCACGCCATTGGGCCATGCCACCGCCGAGCACATAAACCTGCTTGAAGCCAGCTTTGCTCAGCTGACGGCCCGCGCCGCCCGCAGTCATTCCCGACTCGCACACCACTATGATGGGGGCATCTTTATGCTTTTCAACCGGGCCCAGATTATTGCTCTGGATCTGGGTCAGCGGCAGGTGCTGGGCACCGGCCAGATGGCCCTTGGCGTACTCTTCCTGACTGCGAATATCCACCACGGTAGCATTCTCGCGGTTGATCAGCAGGGTCGCGGTGTGATTGTTGACGGTTTTTACCGGGGACAAACGGGCACGCACAGTGGTGTAAACCAGAGTGCCAGCCAGACCCAACCAGGCTGCGGTCAGCAGCGGGTTACGGGCCGCAAAATCCAAATACTCTTGCATCTTCTACTATCCAGGGACCAAGACAAGGGCCCGAGTATACATGGGGGTATTGATAAGATCAGCCATCTTGGCGGCAAAGCGCGAGCAGGCTCCCATCATCATTGGGCAGCGAGCATGGCAGGAAGGGCGTGGCTTGCGGGGCCGCGGGAGCGCCCCTTGGCTATCAGGTGACTATTTCGGCAGATGTAGTAATATTACGCTAGTTTCATTTCCCGCATTTTTTCCAATCCGAGAGGACATAGTCTTATGTCAACAGCTAAGAAACCTTTGGTTCTGGTCATCATGGACGGTTGGGGCTACAGCACCAAGCAAGAGCACAACGCCGTCGCTGCCGCCAAGACTCCCAACCTCGATCGTCTGGCCCGTGACTACACCAGCACCCTGATCTCCGGCTCCGGTCTGGATGTCGGTCTACCGGATGGCCAGATGGGCAACTCTGAGGTAGGCCACGTCAACATCGGTGCCGGTCGCATCGTCTATCAGGAGCTGACCCGCATCTCCAAAGACATCCAGGACGGTGAATTCTTCCAGAACGTCGAGCTGGCCAAGGCTGTTGACGCTGCCGTGACTAACGACAAAGCCGTTCACATCATGGGCCTGATGTCCCCGGGTGGCGTACACAGCCACGAAGAGCACATCATGGGCATGATCGAAATGGCGGCCAAGCGTGGCGCCGAGAAGATCTACCTGCACGCCTTCCTGGATGGCCGTGACGTTCCGCCGCGCTCCGCCCAGTCCTCCATCGAGCTGTTCGATGCCCTCTTCGCCAAGCTGGGCAAGGGTCGTTTCGCCTCCATGATCGGTCGTTACTTCGCCATGGACCGTGACAACCGCTGGGATCGCGTGCAGCAAGCCTATGACCTGATGACCCAGGGCAAGGGCGAGTTCACCGCCGAGAGCGCCACCGAAGCGCTGGCTGCCGCCTATGCCCGCGACGAGAACGACGAGTTCGTCAAAGCCACCCGCATCGGTGAAGCTGCACCGATGGAAGATGGTGATGCGCTGATTTTCATGAACTTCCGTGCCGACCGCGCCCGTGAAATCACCCGCGCCTTCGTTGACACCGACTTCACCGGCTTCGCTCGTGCAGTCGAGCCTAAGCTGAACTTCGTGATGCTGACCGAATACGCGGCCGACATCAAAACTGCCTGTGCCTACCCGCCGACCGCTCTGGTCAACACCTTGGGTGAGTGGCTGGCCAAGCAGGGCAAGACCCAGCTGCGCATCTCCGAAACCGAGAAGTATGCTCACGTCACCTTCTTCTTCAACGGTGGCGAGGAGTCCTGCTTCACCGGCGAAGATCGCGAGATCGTGGCCAGCCCGAAAGTGGCGACCTATGACCTGCAGCCTGAGATGAGCTCCGAAGAGCTGACCGACAAGCTGGTTGCGGCCATCAAGAGCGGCAAGTACGACGTCATCATCTGTAACTACCCGAATGGCGACATGGTTGGTCACACCGGTGTATTCGATGCTGCAGTCAAAGCGTGTGAAGCCGTTGACCACTGCATCGGTCGCGTCACCGACGCCTTGGCCGAAGTGGGTGGCGAGTGCCTGATCACTGCCGACCACGGCAACGCCGAGAAGATGCTGGACGAAGAGACTGGTCAGGCCCACACAGCCCACACCAATCTGCCGGTTCCGCTCATCTATTTCGGTCGCAAAGCCGAGGTGGTTGAAGGTGGCAAACTGTCCGATCTGGCCCCCACCATGCTGACCCTGATGGGTCTGCCGGTGCCGCCGGAAATGACTGGCAAGCCCCTGATGATTCTGAAATAATCCTTCCCCATGCGGGGATGCGAAGTTATTTCACAGAAAACCAGTCGCGTCGGCCTGTTGGCCGGCGCGCTGTTTTTTTGCCTGTCATTTGGCGCCAGCAAACCGGCTTTGGCCGCCAATCAGCAGCTGGGGACCATGCAGTCCCAGATCAAAGAGCAACAGAAGACCATCAAGCTCAGCAAGCAGGAGCTTGCCAAGCTCAATACCCAGCTCAAGGCTGACGAGCAGGCCATCTCGGCCGCCGCCGCCAAACTCAACCAGACCAGGCAGCAGTTGAAGCAGAACCAGCAGAAGCTGGCGACCCTGCAAAAGGACAAGCTGGCGCTGGAAGTTCAAGCCAAACATCAGAAGCAGTTGCTGGCCAAGCAGGCGGAAAGCGCCTTTCAGGCGGGCAACCACGACTACCTCAAACTGCTGCTCAATCAGCAGGATCCGGCCAAGCTGAGCCGCTCACTCGACTACTACGACTACCTCAACAAGGCCCGCATCGAGGCCATCGACGCCCTGCGAGCCACCCGTGACAAGCTGGCGAAAAACCAGCAGGCCACCAAAGAGACCGAAAGCAAGCTGCAAGCCCTGCTTGCCGAACAGCAGGAGCATCACCAGGCTCTGCTGGCCAGCCAGCAGAGCCGGGCCAAGGTGCGCAACCAGTTGCAGCAGTCGGTACAGGATGACGAGCAGAAGCTCTCCAAGCTGGTCAAGGCGGAGAAGGCGCTGAAAGCGCGGCTGGAGGAGCTGCGCCGCCAGCGGGAAGAGCAGGAACGGCGCGAACGGGCCGAACGGGAGCGGCTGGCCAAGCTGAAAGCGGAACAGGAGCGTCAGCGCAAGCTGGCCGAGCAGCGCCGCGCCGAGCAACAACGACTTGCCGCCCAGCAGAACAAAACCGTCAAACCGGCAGAACCGGTCGAAGAGATGTCCAGTACCAAACCGGAGCGAGGCTCTGGGATTGGGACCGCAGGTTACTACAGCGGGCTCAAGACCAATGGCAGCCTGCGCTGGCCGGTACAGGGGCCGATCCTCATCTCCTACGGTTCACCGCGCACCGCCCAGCTCAAGTGGAAAGGCACCCTGATCGGCGCCAGCGAAGGAACCCAGGTCAAGGCGGTCGCACCGGGACAAGTGGTTTACGCCGACTGGCTCGATGGCTTCGGTATGCTGCTGGTAATCGATCACGGCAAGGGCTATATGAGCCTCTACGGTCACAATCAGTCGCTGCTGCGTCAGGTGGGCCAGAATGTGGAACAGGGTGAACCTGTGGCACTGGTCGGTGACAGCGGCGGTCAGGACAGACCGGGCCTCTACTTCGAAATTCGCTATCAGGGCGAGGCGATCAACCCGACCAAATGGCTGGCCAAGGGTTGAGTTAACCCGGCCGACAAGCCATCACACGCTCACTAGCAAAAGTCTGCATCACGCAGGCTTTTGTCGTTTCAGGAGCGCCCCCCACTGTCGGCCCCATTTGATGAAAAATTACCTAATTTTTCGCTCGGCTCAGGGGAAGACAACCAGACCGATCTGCTCCAGCAAGGTCTGCTGCTGATCCTCGTTGATCTGCACCCCTTGCAGATCGACCCGCCGCAGATCCAGCCCCGGCAGATCGCACTGGCGCAGATCGCAGCCCTGCAGCTTGAAACTGGTCCAGTCAATCTGGCCAAACTCAGAGCCGCTAAGATCGGAACCCGCCAGCGAGGCACCAAACAGGTTGGCCCCCTGCCAACGGTTGCCGGTCAGCTCGCACTTCTCCAGCAGGCAACCCTCGAAGCTGGCGTAGCTGAAGTTGTTGCCGGTCAGATGGGCCTCGCAGAAGTAGCTTTTCGCGGTGATCTGGTTGGCGAAGCTGGCATGGCTGAAGTTGATACCGACCGCCTGACAGTCGCGCATCTCCAACCCCAGACACTGGCTGCGGCTGCAATCGGCCATGGTGAGATCGCAGCGCAGGAAGCTGGCCTCGCGCAGATCGCAACCCTGCAACAGGCAGCCCCGTTCACTCTCCCGATCGTAGAAGCTGCAGTCGATGAAGCGGCTATCGCTCAAATCCAGCCAGGAGAAGTTGCAGCCGATAAAGCGGCACTCCGAGAACTGCTCCCCCTCCACATCCTGTTGCTCGAACCGGACATCCACGAACTGCTTGCCTCTGATCATCGGAAAACTCCTGCAAAAACGGCTTCATATGCTGACTTTATCCGCCAAAAACGGTAATGTTACATGTAACATCCACGCTGGACACCCCTATGAGCCCCACCCGCAAGCGCCGCCCCACCCTGCAAGATATCGCCGACCAGACCGGCGTGACCAAGATGACTGTCAGCCGCTATCTGCGCGACCCGCAGACCGTAGCGGAGGGGACCCGCGAGCGGATCGCAGCTGTAGTGGAAGAGCTGGGTTATATCCCCAACCGGGCGCCGGATATTCTCTCCAACGCGACCAGCAAGGCGATCGGCATCCTGATCCCCTCCCTCTCCAACCAGGTCTTCTCGGCGGTGATCCATGGCATCGAGTCGGTGACCCGACCGGCCGGTTACCAGACCCTGCTGGCCCACTACGGCTACAGTCCGGAGCGGGAGGAGGAGCAAGTCGCGTCCCTGCTCTCCTATCACGTGGATGGGCTGATCCTCTCCGACAGCCAGCACACCGAACGCACCCGCAAGATGATCGCCACCGCCGGCATTCCGGTGGTGGAGACCATGGACCTGCCGCAAACCCCCATCGACATGGTGGTCGGCATGGATCATAGAGCCGCAGCCCGGGCCATGGTAACAGAGATGCTGCGCCGGGGCCGACGCAAGGTGGTCTATCTGGGGGCGCGGCTCGACGTGCGCACCCAGCTGCGGATGGAGGGTTACTATCAGGCGATGACCGACTTCGGCCTCACCGGCCAGCATCTGCTGACCGAACAATCCTCCAGCTTCACTCTGGGGGGCGAGCTGCTGGATCAGGCGCTGGTACGCTATCCCGACCTCGACGGCCTGTTCTGCACCAACGATGACCTGGCGGTGGGCGCCCTGCTGCAGTGTCAAGCCAAGTGGATCCCGGTGCCCCAGCAGATCGCCATCGCCGGTTGCAACGCCCTCGACATCGGCCACGCCATGACCCCCAAACTGGCCAGTATCGCCACCCCGCGGGAAGCGATCGGTCGGGAGGCGGCCACCATGCTGCTGGCGCGTCTCAACGGCCAATCCCAACCCGATACCCGCAAAGATATCGGCTTCTCCCTCTATGTCGGGGAGAGTCTGGGGTAATCCCTTCCCTCACCCACTTAAGTCACGCTGATAGCAAACAGGCCACCCGAGGGTGGCCTGTTTGGTTTTCTGCACAACTGAGGCTTAGCGTTTTACCAACTCAACCGCTTCGCGGGAGAGGCGGGTCACCTCTTCCCAGTTGCCGCTCTTGACCGCATCGGCCGGCAACATCCAGGAGCCGCCGACGGTGGCCACGCACTTGAGTGCCAGATAGTCGGCCACGTTTTTCGGGCCGATGCCGCCGGTCGGGCAGAACTTCACCTGGGGCAGCGGCGCGGCAATGGCGGAGAGCGCCTTGGTGCCGCCGTTCGCTTCGGCCGGGAAGAACTTCAGGTGGTCATAGCCCGCTTCCAGCGCCTGCATCACTTCAGACGGAGTCGCCACGCCCGGGATCAGCGGTGCAGTGCTCTTGGCCGCGTGGGCCAGCAGGGCCGGGGTCATCCCCGGGGAGATGACGAAGCGGGCACCGGCGGCGACGGCGGCATCAAACTGCTCGCAGTTGAGCACGGTACCGGCACCGACCATGGCATCCGGCATCGCCTTGGCGATGAGGGCGATGGCATCGAGCGCCACCGGGGTGCGCAGGGTAATTTCGAAGACGGAGATGCCGCCGTCCAGCAGCGCCTTGGCCATCGGCAAGGCCTGATCCAGCTCGTTGATCACCATCACGGGTACCAGCGGGGAGGCGGCAAACACCTCGGCCGGGGTCACTTTCCAGTTCTGCATAGCTCTTCCTTAGTCAAAGATGGTAGCGCCACACTCGGCGCTCGATACCGCGCGACGCATCACGCTGAACAGTTCACGGCCCCACCCCTCTTGTTCCAGAGTGAGGTCAATCTCGGCCTGGGTACGGCCACTCAAATCGGTCAGGCAATCGAGGCTGCCGTTTACCGCGTCAACCCGCAGCAGGTCGCCGTCAGCAAGCAGGCCGATGGCCCCGCCGTGCAGCGCTTCCGGGGTGACGTGGATGGCGGCCGGGATCTTGCCGGAGGCACCGGAGAGGCGGCCATCGGTGACCAGCGCCACCTTGTAACCCGCCTTCTGCAGGTTGCCGAGCACCGGCATCAGCTTGTGCAGCTCCGGCATGCCGTTGGCGGCCGGGCCATTGTGGCGCACCACGATCACGGCGTCCTGATTGAGATCGCCCGCCTTGTAGGCCGCTTCCACCGCATGCTGGGAGGAGAAGACCCGCGCCGGCGCTTCAATCACCCGATACTCGGGAGCCACAGCTGAGACCTTGACCACGGCACGACCCAGATTGCCCGCCAGCAGCTTGGTGCCGCCAGTGGCCTGGAACACGCTGCCGGAAGGTGAAAGCACGCTCGCATCGCCGCTCTCGCCCACCGGCTGCCATACCAGCTGGCCATCGACCAGTGCCGGGCGGCTGAGGTAATCCTGCATCTCGCCAAAGACCGGAGTGGCGTCCATGTGGATCAGCCCCTCTTGCGCCAGACGGCGCATCAGGCCGGGCACGCCGCCTGCCTGTTCGAAGGCGTTGACGTCGGCCGGGCCGTTCGGGTACATGCGAACCAGCAGCGGCACCACGTCGGAGAGATCGCTGATGTCATCCCAGGTCAGTACCAGACCGGCCGCGCGGGCCAGCGCCACCATGTGGATGCTGTGGTTGGTGCTGCCGCCAGAGGCGAGCAGGGCCACCAGACCGTTGACCAGCGAGCGCTCATCCAGCACCTCGCTCAGCGGGCGATAGGCCGGGGAACCCGGGATCATGGCGCTGATGCGGCGGGCCGCTTCAGCGGTCAGGGCGCGGCGCAGCTCGCTATGCGGGTGCACAAAGGCGGAGCCCGGCAGCATCAGGCCCATGGCCTCGAACACCAGCTGGTTGGTGTTGGCGGTGCCGTAGAAGGTGCAGGTGCCTGCCGCGTGGTAGGCGCCGCACTCCATCTCCAGCAGAGCATCGCGACCCACTTCACCGGCGGCGTACTTCTGACGCACCTTCACCTTCTCGTCGTTGCTGATGCCGCTCGCCATCGGGCCAGCAGGAACAAATGCAGTCGGCAGGTGGGCGTGGGAGAGGGCCCCCATGATCTGGCCCGGAGCGATCTTGTCGCAGATGCCGAGCAGCAGGGTGGCGTCGAAGGTGTTGTGAGAGAGCGACAGCGCGGTCGCCTGGGCGATCAGGTCGCGGGAGAAGAGGGACATGTCCATCCCCGGCTGCCCCTGGGTCACGCCATCGCACATGGCGGGCACGCCGCCGGCGACCTGAGCACTGTGGCCCAGTTCGGCCAGCGTGCCCTTGATGATATCCGGATAGCCCTGATAGGGCTGATGGGCACTCAGCATGTCGTTGTAGGCGGTGACGATACCGACGTTGGCACGGGTCATGTCGAGGATGCGACCCTTCTCGTCACTGCTGCAGGCGGCCACGGCGTGGGCCAGGTTGCCGCAGGCCAGTGCGGCGCGGGTCTTGCCTTGCTCGGCCTGACGCTGGATGCGGGCCATAAAGGCCTGACGGCGGGCGGCACTGCGCTCGCGGATGCGGGCAGTGACGTCGGAAATTACCTTATGAATCATTGGGCTTGCTCCAATGCTGTGACGGCGCGGTCAACCACCTGTTCGAAGGTGCCGTCTATATCAATGTGGAATACACCGGCTTCGCCATCCGGGCGCTCCAGGGTATCGAACTGACTTTGTACCATGCTTTCACGCATGAAGTGGCCCTTGCGGGCACGCATCCGCTCGAGGATCAGCGGCTGGCTGCCATCTAGGAAGATGAAGCTGACCGACTCGTTGCCTTCACGGATCTGGTCGCGGTACTTCTTTTTGAGGGCGGAACAGACAATGATGCCGGTCTCGTTCTTCTGCTCGAGACTGTAGGCGGCGTCGCGGATCCGCTCCAGCCAGGGGGCACGATCCTCATCGTTGAGGGGGTTGCCGCCAGCCATCTTCTGGATGTTGGCCTTGGGGTGCAGGTCATCACCATCTATGAACTTGGCGCCCAGCGCTTCGGCCACTTTCAGACCCACGCTGGATTTGCCGCTACCACACACACCCATCACGATAATGCACTTACCCGCCATAATTTGACCTCTGTCCCACTTTTCAAAAAACCAGCTGTTGATGGGTTCTAATCTAACACGTTACCGGTAACATGTTACCGGTAACGATTGAAAATGTGAAGTCTGCCACAGACTGAGCAAACCCATAGTCACCTGGGCATATGATGTTGAGCCCTTGCCATAAATCTAAATAAATCATAAAGATATGGTTTGCCGACGGATCGGCAAGGTGTCACGACTGAACTTGGAAAAAGGAACGCATAACAATGTCTGACCTCTCCCTGATCATGACAGCCGCCGGCTCGATTGTGCTGCTGCTCTTCCTGGTGATGAAGGCCCGGCTCCACGCCGTGGTAGCCCTGATCCTGGTCTCCATGGTGGCGGGTCTCGCCGCTGGCATGAACCCGGCCGACATCGCCAACACCATCCAGAAAGGGATGGGTGGCACCCTCGGTTTCGTCGCGGTAGTGGTGGCGCTGGGCGCCATGTTCGGCAAGGTGATGGAAGTGACCGGTGCCCTCGACCGGGTGGCTCACACCCTGCTCGGCAAGTTCGGCGTCAAGCGCGCCAACTGGGCCATGGCCCTGACCGGCTTTGTCTGCGCCCTGCCGCTCTTCTTTGACGTGGCCGTGGTGCTGCTGATCGGCGTCGCCTTCGCCATCGTCCGTCGTGGCGGTGGCAGCGTGGTTAAGATTGGTATCGCCCTGCTGGCCGGTATCGCGACTTGCCAGGCCTTCCTTATTCCGGCGCCGGGCCCGATCCTGGTGGCATCCCAGCTGGGTGCCGACTTCGGCTACATGATCCTGTTCGGCCTGATCGCCGCCGTACCGGCGCTGATCCTGGCTGGCCCGCTGTTCGGTGACTTCATCAGCAAGATCGTCGATGTACCGCTGCCTGCCGATGCCCAGAACAGCGTCCACGATGACAGCAAATCCCTGCCCTCCTTCGGGCTGGCCATGGGCCTCATCGGTCTGCCGCTGCTGCTGATCGGCCTCAAGACCATCGTCGGTCGTTTCGTCGAGGCGGGCTCCACCCTGCACAACTGGCTGGAGTTCATCGGTCACCCCTTCACCGCCATCATGGTCGCCTGTCTGGCCGCCTTCTATCTGCTGGGTATTCGCCGCGGCATGTCCCGTGACGAGGTGATGAGCGTCTGCAACAGCGCCATCCAGCCGGCAGGCGTCATCATTCTGGTGACCGGTGCCGGTGGCGTGTTCAAGCAGGTGCTGGTTGATTCCGGCGTGGGTGCCGCCCTTGGCAACATGCTGGCCGACTCCGGTCTGCCCATCGTCGCGCTGGCCTTCATTCTGGCCGCTGCGGTACGGGTGATTCAGGGCTCTGCCACCGTCGCCATGCTGACCGCCTGCGGTCTGGTGCTGCCGATGCTGGAGCCGCTCGGCCTGAACGGTGCCCAGCTGGCGGCCGTCACCATCGCCATCGGCGGCGGTGCCATCGTGCTCTCCCACGTCAACGACTCCGGTTTCTGGCTGGCCAACCGCTACCTCGGCCTGACCGAGAAGCAGACCCTGCAGACTTGGACCGTGATGGAAACCATCATCGGCACCACTGGCGGCGTGATGGCGATGATCATCTACAGCTTCCTCTGACAAGGGCGAAATGCTGACAAAAAGGCCTCACTCGTGAGGCCTTTTTCATCTTTCTGATGATTCTTTCTTTGGCTGAGAGGGCGAGATTGCTAGAATCGCCTATTCATCGCTCCGAGTGGAACGCTTAACCCCGTGATTTCAGGTTTATCTATGCATTCATCGGCCCATTATCGACAACTGCTGGCGCGCCTGCCCCAGATCGCCGTCGCAGCGGATCAGTTTGAAGTGCTCTACAGCGCCCAGGATTTCAAACGCCGCATTCTTGCGCTTATCGCCAGTGCCACCCGGCGCATCTATCTGGTCGCGCTCTATCTGCAGGATGACGAAGCAGGCCGGGAGATCCTCTCCGCCCTCTACGCCGCCAAGCAGCGCAATCCGGCCCTCGACATCAAGCTGTTCGTCGACTTCCACCGTGCCCAGCGCGGCCTGATCGGCAAAGGCAAGCAGGGCGGCAACCACCTGATGTATCAGGCCATGGCTGCCGAACACGAGCACCAGATCGAAATCTACGGCGTGCCGGTCAAAGGGCGCGAGCTGCTCGGCGTGCTCCACCTCAAGGGCTTCATCTTTGATGATGTGGTGCTCTACTCCGGTGCCAGCCTCAACGACATCTACCTGCACCAGCAGGATCGCTACCGCTTCGATCGCTATCACCAGATCACCAGCCCGGAGCTGGCCCGCAGCATGGTCAACTACGTGGATGATCTGTTCGTGAAGAGCGACGCGGTGCAGCGACTGGATCACAGCGACATCCCCAGCGCCAAACAGCTGAAAGGGCCGATCCGCCGCTTCAAGCAGAACCTGCGCCAGAGCCAGTACCGTTTCAGCACCATGCCGGTCAACACCCAGGAGGTGGCCGTCACCCCCATGGTGGGTCTGGGTAAGCGCAACAATCAGCTCAACTTGATGATCCGCAATCTGGTGCGCGCCACCGAGCGGGAGATCTTCATCTGCACCCCTTACTTCAACCCGCCCAAGGAGTTGAGCAAGGATATCGAGGATCTGCTGCAGCGCGGTTGCAAAGTGACCATCGTAGTGGGCGACAAGACCGCCAACGACTTCTTCATTCCGCCGGAAGAGAAGTTCTCCACCATCGGTGGCCTGCCCTATCTCTACGAAACCAACCTGCGCAAGTTTGCCGAGCGCAACCAGCGCCACATCGACGACGGTCGCCTCAACCTGATGCTCTGGTGTTGCGAGCGCAACTCCTACCATCTCAAGGGGATCTTCGTGGATGACGAGTGGGCCCTGCTCACCGGCAACAACCTCAACCCCCGCGCCTGGGCGCTGGATCTGGAGAATGGCCTGCTGGTGCACGATCGTCGCCACCTGCTGCGTCCCCAGTTCAACGCGGAGCGGGAGAACATCCTGACCAACACCAAGCGGATCAGCCACTTCGATCAGGTGGAGCAGATTCAGGACTACCCGGAACAGGTGCGCAAGCTGCTGGGACGGATCCACCGGGTCAAGGCCCACCTGCTGCTCAAACGCATCATCTGACCTTGGGCGCCATACGCCCGCACCTTGCCTGTTGGCAGCCGCACAAAGGCCTCCCGTTTTCGGCAGGCCTTTGTTATATCCGCCGTTTCCCCCGCCTTGACGGCCCAGCCAGCAGCAACTCGGCTTGCATCGGCCCCACAACAACCCCTATCATCTGGACATATTTACAGTGTTTTCGGGCATCTAATTGATGAAATTGGATAAAATTCCTCTCGATAGCCTCAAGGGTGTCGGCAGCAAGATGCTGGAGAAGCTCGAGCGGCTGGGGCTGGCCACGGTACAGGACCTGCTGTTCCACCTCCCCCTGCGCTACGAGGACCGCACCCAGGTGTGGCCCATCGGCGATCTGCCGCCCGGCCTTCACGGCGCAGTCGAGGGCGAAATCCAGGACACTCAGCTGGTGATGGGGCGCCGCCGCATGATGGTCTGTCGCATCAGCGATGGTACCGGCACCCTCACCCTGCGCTTCTTCAACTTCACCGCCGCCCAGAAAAACAGTCTGGCGACGGGCCGTCTGATCCGCTGCTTTGGCGAGGTGCGCCCCGGCAAATACGGGCTGGAGATGGCCCACCCCGAGTACAAGCTGCTCGGTGAGGAGCAAGCTGGTCAGACCGAAGAGGCGCTCACCCCCGTCTACCCGACTACCGAAGGGCTGCGCCAGCTCACCCTGCGCAATCTCACCGATCAGGCGCTGGCCCAGCTCGACCTCTACGGCGTGGAGGAGCTGCTGCCCGCCGGACTCTATCCCCATCAGATTGAACTGGCCGCCGCCCTGAAGCTGCTGCATCGCCCGCCTCCCTCGGTGGCGCTGCCGCTGCTGGAAAGCGGCCAACATCCGGCCCAGCAGCGACTGGTACTGGAGGAGCTGCTGGCGCACAACCTCTCGGTACTCAAGGTGCGTGCTCAGGCACAAACCCAGCTGGCTCGCGCTCTCAAACCGGCGCCCGAGCTGGTTGAACAACTGCTCGGCGCTCTGCCGTTCAAACCCACCGGCGCCCAGAGCAGGGTAGTAGCGGAGATAAGCAAGGATCTGCAACAGAGCCACCCCATGATGCGGCTGGTGCAGGGGGATGTGGGCTCCGGCAAGACCCTGGTCGCGGCGCTGGCTGCCCTGCAGGCTATCGGCAACGGCTGTCAGGTGGGCTTGATGGCGCCGACCGAGCTGCTGGCCGAACAACACACCATCAACTTCGCCAAGTGGCTGGAGCCGCTCGGCATCGGAGTCGGCTGGCTGGCGGGCAAACAGAAAGGCAAGACGCGGGAAGAGTCGCTGGCCGCCATCGCCGATGGTAGCGTCAAAATGGTGGTGGGCACCCACGCCATCTTTCAGGAGCAGGTGGTGTTCCAGCGTCTGGCGCTGGTCATCATCGATGAACAGCACAGATTCGGGGTGCATCAGCGCCTCGCCCTGCGCGAGAAAGGGGAGCGGGAAGGGGTGCATCCCCATCAGCTCATCATGACCGCTACCCCGATCCCCCGCACCCTGGCGATGACCGCCTATGCCGACCTCGACACCTCGGTCATCGACGAGCTGCCGCCGGGCCGAACCCCCATCACCACGGTCGCGCTGCCCAACAGCCGTCGCGGCGATGTGATCGAGCGGGTCAAGCTCGCCTGCACCGAGGGCAAGCAGGCTTACTGGGTCTGCACCCTGATCGAGGAGTCGGAGGTGCTGGAGTGTCAGGCCGCCGAGGATACCGCCGCCGAGCTGCAGAACCTGTTGCCCGGTCTGCATATCGGGCTGGTGCACGGCCGGATGCGGCCGGTGGAGAAACAGCGGGTGATGGAGGAGTTCAAGGCAGGCATACTGCAACTGCTGGTCGCCACCACCGTCATCGAGGTGGGGGTGGATGTGCCCAACGCCAGCCTGATGATCATCGAGAACCCGGAACGGCTCGGGCTGGCGCAGCTGCACCAGCTGCGCGGCCGGGTTGGCCGGGGGGCGGTGGCCTCTCACTGCGTGCTGCTCTATCATGCCCCCTTGTCCAAGACGGCCCAGAGCCGGCTCGGGGTGCTGCGGGAGACCAACGACGGCTTCCTCATCGCCCAGCGCGATCTGGAACTGCGCGGCCCGGGGGAACTGCTCGGCACCCGCCAGACAGGTCTGGCCGATCTCAAGATCGCTGATCTGGTGCGGGATCAGCCGCTTATTCCGCAGGTGCAAAAAATGGCGCGCTTCCTCATGGATAGGCACCCAAGCCATGTCGAACCCTTGATACGGCGCTGGCTCGGTCTGCGAGACCACTACTCAAACGCCTGACAACCAATCCCAAAACAGGAGGAAAGCACCCATGAATTCCTGGCTACGCGGCCTGCTCTACACCTTCGCCTTCCTGCTGCTATTTGTCTGGGTTGCCCTCGGCCTGTTCGACGCCGAGCGCGCCAAAGGCCCCATCACCAGCTGGATCAGCCAGCAGACCGGCGTGCCGGTCACCATAGGGCGACTGGTATTCAACCCACTTCACCCCTACACCCTGCTGGCAGAGCAGGTACGCTACGGCGATGCGGTCTCCCTCGACAAGATCTATCTGGAGATCGAGAGCATCGACTGGCTGAGCCGCGACGTGCGCATCGCCCATCTCGATCTCATTCGTCCCGCCATCAAGCTGCCGCTGCCCAACCAGCTGCCAAGCCTGCCGGTGCACTCCCTCACCATCAGTGACAGCACCATAGACCGGCTCAGTCTGGAGAGCCCCGAGCTGACCCTGCGCGGCCTCAATGCCACCCTGAGCGACTGGGAGCTGATCGATCCGAAACGGCAGCCACAGGCCAACCTGAGCCTCAATATCGGCCAGCTGGAGACCCCGCAATTCACCTTCGCCCGCCTCAACCTGCAAGGACGGCTGGAGGGTGAAGTGCTGCGTACCGACAAGCTGGTGACCAACCTGTTCGACGGTCTGCTGGAGACCGGCATGGTGCTGGACTGGCCCGCCCGCACCTTGCAACTGCACGACCTCAAGGCGCGCGGCCTGCGGGTCGAGCTGGGGGACCTGACACAACAAGGCTTCCCGCAGCGCTTCCCGTTGCAAAGCGTGTCGCTGGATCGCGGTCAGTTGGACGACGTCAGCCTCAACGACATCAATCAGGAGCTCTCCTTCAACAACTTCAGCGGCCAGCTCACCGCCTTCAACTGGCAGGCGGGCAACCAGCCCACCGGCTATCTGAGCGGCACCCTGGGGGACATGGGGCGCGGCCTGTTCCAGCTGGAGGAGATCAAGGGCAAGCTCGCCTTCTCGCCCCAGCAGATCGACGGCGAACTGCAGGGCAAGGCCTATGAAGGGGAGTTCAATGTCGAGCTCTCCCTCGATAGCCAGCAGCAGAAGCTGACCCTGAAAGACGTGGCGCTCAGCGGCATGGATATCAGCCTGCCGCAGGGTTGGTGGCAGGATTGGCAGAGCTGGCGCCCGCAGCAGGTGGATATCCGCAAGCTGGCGTTCGACAAGCTCAAGGTGCTCTCCTTCGACGATACCCTGCCCCTGTCGCTGACCGGCTGGCAGCTCTATCTGAGCGATCTCGCCCTGCGCGATAACCAACCCGGCCCGCTGCTCGGCCGCGCCCGTATCGAGAGCAAATGGTTCGAGCTGGTGTGGGATGGCCTCAGCGCCCGTAACGGCGAGCTGGATGGGGAGCTGACCCCCAGCTCCTGGCAACTGGGCAAACTCACCAGCTCGCTGCCGGATGAGGGCACCTTCAGCCTGAGTGGCCAGTGGGGCCGCGAGCCGGGCCAGAGCAGCCGCCTGCAACTGCAGGCGACCAAGCTGGACCTGGTGCAGTGGGGCAAGATATTCCACTCCCCGGTCTCCTTTGCCGGCAAGGCGGACGTGAGCGCCGATCTGCAAGCCGAACATGGCAAAACGGCGGGCGAGTGGCGCCAGAGCCTGCAGGGGAGCTTTGCCCTCGATGCCGACGAGCCGTTCTGGGACAAGGTAAAGATAGATCCGCTGCTGGATGAGTGGTTCAAGGGCGCGACCCCGCCCACCCTGACGCCGGAACAGCTGTGGCAGGCGATGCAGGAGGGTGACACCCCCTTCTACCGCATCAAGCTGCAGGGCAAGATCGACAAGGGGCAACTACAAGTCGAGCAGGCTGGCGCCTCCACCATCACCCATCTGCTGGCGCTGCAAGGGGGGATCGATCTGGTCAACGAGCAGTGGCAGCTGGATCTGGGGATCCTCAACGGCAACCGCTGCGCCGAGCTGCTCGGCCAGTGGCGCGGGCCGTTGACGGAACCCACGCTGGCCTGGAGCTTCCCTCAGAAGCAGGACGCCTGCGGCTGGGAAGTGGGAGTACGCTATCCTCCGCAAGGCAACAGTGCCCCGCTCTGGCGACCGGCTCCCGCGCCGAAAGCCCAAAACCAGGCCCAAGTGCAGACCCAAGCCGGGTAGACAAGCGACAGCCAGCAAGGGTAAAAACAGACAAGGCCTCATGATGAGGCCTTGTTGTTTGATGGGGAAACGACGCGGTTACTGGCCCGGACGGCGGGGCGGCTGCACCACGTAGTGGCCGCAGAACTCAGCCGCCAGCTTGCTGCCGCTGAACAGCTGGATCTTGAGGCTGAAGGTGGCAGGCTCCCCCCGTTTGAGCGGCTGCAGCACGGCGGGCATCCCCTCGCGGGCCACCCGCGCCTCGGGCTCCTCATCGACCGGGCCATGATATTTGATGGAGCTCTCGGCCAGCACCGGCTCGCCCACCAGCCCCTCCTCTTTAAGCTGCAGCCAGATCAGCCCCCAGCCCGCCAGCACGCACTGGCTGTAGACACTGCCGGCAAACATGCTGCCATGCACGTTGAAGTTGGCCGCCAGATTGGCCTTGAGGTGGAAAGTCTGGCCATCGTAGTGGCTGATGTGCATCCCCATCTTCTCGCTGATGGGCACCCCGCGCGACCAGCGGGTGGTGAGATCCTGACACCACTCCGGCCGATACTGGATGGTCTGCAACGGGCTCAGGGATTTGATCATCTGGCGATGGGGAATCCGGCCAAAGGAGACGGGGCCGCCCCCCACTTCGAGAAAGCCGCACTTGCGATAGAACTCCACTGCCTCCTGACGGGCGTTCATCACCAGCCGTTTCACCTTCTCGCTGCGAGCCAGCTCCTCGAGATCCTCCACCATTTTGGCGCCCAGCCCCTGGCCGCGATATTCGGGACGCAGCGCCATAAAGCGGATCTGCGCCTCGTCACCGCCGATAAAGAGGCGGCCCACAGCGATGGGAGTACCATCGGGAGCCAGCATCAGCCGGTGAATGGCGACCGTATCGTATTCGTCCCGCTCGGAACCGACCGGCAGATTGAAGGGTTTACGCAGAAGTTCCCAGCGCAACTGGTAGTAGGCATCCAGCTCGGCGACTGTCTGAGGGGTGACTACCCGGTACATAGTTTCATCCTTGAGTTACACTGGTCGGAAACCATCTTGCCGTGCAAATTCATGGACTTCAATCTGCAAGCGTACCAAGCCGATCACTTGTTGCACCTCAGCGTCAAACCCCAGCGCCGCCTCACGGTACAGGAAAATGACCAGCACCGCTGGCTGGAGATAGATGGCGTGGTGCAATCCGCCATGTCGCTCGCCGACCCCGCGACCCTCTGTCTGCCCCATCAGCGGGTCATCGCCTGCCTGCTACCGGAGCGGGCTGAGCAAATCCTCGAACTGGGGCTGGGTGGCGGCGATCTCACCCGCCATCTGAGTCAGCGCTGGCCCGATGCTCGCCACGAGTGCGTTGACCTCGACGAAGAGGTGCTGACCGTTTATCAGCAGTTTTTCCAGCATCAGGCGCACGATGGGCAAGCCGTTCCGACACTCCATCAGGCCGATGCCCTCGCCTTTCTCGAGCAGAGCGAGCAGCAGTACGACCTCATCCTGCTCGATCTCTTCAGTCAGGATGGCAACCCGCTGCTGCTGTTTCAGGAGCGGCTCTACCGGGCGCTGGCTCCCCGCCTCTGCGGCACCCTGGTGATCAACCTGCTGCCGCGAACAGAACTGGAGCTAACCCACGCCCTGACACTGATAGAACAGTGGATTGGCCCCGCTACCCCCTATCCGGTTGCGGGGCTTATCAACGTGATCGTCCACGTCACACCGCGGGACGAGACATCCTCAGACCTGTAGCCAGAAGGTAACCGGGCCGTCGTTGACCAGCGCCACCTTCATGTCGGCGGCAAAACGCCCGGTTGCGGTCGGGATGCCGCTGGCAGCAGCCTTCGCCACGAAGTAGTCATAGAGGTGTTCGGCCTCGCTCGGGTGGGCACCGCAGGAGAAGCTGGGGCGCATCCCGCTCTTGGTATCGGCCGCCAGGGTAAACTGGGAGACCACCAGCAGGCTGCCGCCGACCTGACCGACATTGAGGTTCATCTTGCCATTCTCGTCACTGAAGACCCGATAGCCGCTCACCTTGTGCAGCAGTTTGTCGGCCTTGGCCTCGTCATCCCCCTGCTCTACTCCGAGCAGTACCAGCAATCCCTGACCGATGGCGCCGGTCACCTCCCCCTCAACAGTCACGCTGGCCTCGCTGACCCGCTGAATCAGTGCAATCACATCCCTCTCCTCTCAAAACAGAACGACCGCCCCGGCTCGATTGCAGGGGCGGTCGTCGATGCTACCAATAAACCGGTGGCCAAGGCGATGGCTTAGCCAAGCTCCTCGCTCGCCGGCTTCTCGTACTCACCGAGGCAGGCTGTGGTCTCCGCACCGAGCAGCACCACCAGCCAACTTAAATAGACCCAGACAAACAGAATCGGGATGGTGGCCAGCGCACCGTAGATGGCCTGATAGGAGGGGAAGTTGGTGATATAGATGGCAAAGCCGCGCTTGGCCAGCTCGAACAGGGTCGCCGCTACCAGCGCACCGATAAAGGCGTGGATCAGCCGCACCTTGCAGTTCGGCACCACGGTATAGACCAGCAGGAAGGTGAGCACCGAGAAGAGGAACGGCAAACCGCGCAACAGCAGATAACCGATGCCGAACAGGCTCTCGGCGCCAAACAGCCGCAGCGAGAAGATATAGGAGGAGATGGCGATACTGGCCCCGATAAGCACAGGCCCCAGGGTCAGGATCATCCAGTACATGGCAAAGGCCTGCGCCAGCGGGCGGCCCTGGGTCGAGCGCCAGATGTAGTTGAGGTTCTTGTCGATGGCGGAGATCAGCATCAACGCCACCACCACCAGCGCCCCAATCCCCACAGCAGTGGTGTTGGTGGCATTGGCGACGAAGCCGTCGATGTACTCCTTGAGCATATCGCCCGCGGTCGGCACGAAGTTGTGGTAGACGAACTGCTCCATCGCCTGCTTGAGGCTCTGGAACACCGGGAAGGCGGACATCATGCCAAAGACCACGGCGATCATCGGCACCAGTGAAAGCAGGGTGACATAGGCCAGATAACCGGCGGTAACCGTCAATCTGTCCTGCTGGAAACGGCCCCAGACAAACTGGGCAAAGTGGCGACCATCATGGCGCAAGAAGGAGAGGGCGTGGGCCAAACGGCCGCTGACAGGCTGCTGCATCTTGATTCTCGTTAGCGTCATAGTGGCAATATTGTGTCAGAGGAGAGCGCTGTTTGACCACCTTTGAACCCGATTTGCCTCCATATGCCCCAACCTGTTACCCGGGTTACGCCTCCGACTGTCGCCAGAAGCAGAGATAAAAACGGCCCCGCTATGGGGCCGTTTGCAACGCTGGATTACAGCATGTAGTCCGCAGGTAGCTCGATGCGGGCGACGCCGGAGGCCACCGCCGCCAGCGCCACGGCGCGGGCTACGCGCGGCAGCAGACGGGCATCCATCGGCTTGGGAATGACGTAATCCTTGCCGAAGGCAAGCTCGCTCACCCCGGCGGCGGTCAGCACCTCGGCTGGCACCAGCTCCTTGGCCAGCGCGCGGATCGCTTCGACCGCAGCAATCTTCATGGCATCGTTGATGCGGCTGGCACGGGCGTCGAGGGCTCCGCGGAAGATGAAGGGGAAGCAGAGCACGTTATTGATCTGGTTCGGGTAGTCGGAGCGGCCGGTACCCATGATGAGGTCGCTGCGTACGGCGTGGGCCAGCGCAGGCTTGATCTCCGGGTCCGGGTTGGAGCAGGCGAAGATCACCGGGTTGGGCGCCATCAGTGCGACCGCTTCGGCGGGCAACACGTCGGGGCCTGAAACACCGACAAACACATCTGCCCCTTCGATAACATCCATCAGGGTGCGCAGCGGGGTCTCGTTGGCGAAGCGCTGCTTGTACTTGTTGAGATCGCTGCGGCCGGTATGGATGACACCCTGACGATCCAGCATGAAGATGTTGTGCGCCCTGGCGCCGCACTTGATCAGCAGGTCCATGCAGGCGGTGGCGGCAGCCCCCGCCCCCATGCAGACGATGCGGCTGTCACTGATCTGCTTGCCCTGCACTTCCAGCGCGTTGAGCAGCCCGGCGGCGGTGACGATGGCGGTACCATGCTGATCATCGTGGAACACCGGAATGTCGCAGCGCGCGATCAGCGCCTCTTCAATCTCGAAACACTCCGGCGCCTTGATATCTTCCAGATTGATGCCACCGAAGGTATCGGCGATAGCCGCCACCGTGTCGATAAACTGCTGGCTGGTCTCGTGCTTCACCTCGATGTCAATGGCGTCGATACCGGCGAAGCGCTTGAACAGCAGGGCCTTGCCCTCCATCACCGGCTTGGAGGCCAGCGGCCCCAGATTACCCAGACCCAGAATGGCGGTGCCGTTGGAGATGACGGCCACCAGATTGCCCTTGCCGGTATAGCGGTAGGCATCGGCCGGGTTGGCGGCGATCTCGCGCACCGGCTCGGCAACCCCCGGGCTGTAGGCCAGCGCCAGATCGCGGGCGGTTTCGGCAGGCTTGGTCAGGGCGATGGCAATTTTGCCCGGTACGGGCAGGGCGTGGTAATCGAGTGCTTCTTGACGCAGATCGGACATGGGGGACCCCGATGTGGTTGGTGCAAATGAGGTGCCGACAGGGGGCACGCAGAAGGGCGGGGATCATAAAAGAAAGCGGTGGGCATGCCCAGCAGATCATGCTGCCATCAGCCAGATCAGACCAGTTATTTCAGCACCTTACCCCACCCGCGCATACCACTTTAGTTATAGATTCTGCCGCATGGGATGAAAATGGAGCAAAAAGGGCGGCAAGTTGGCCTTGCCGCCCTTTCTGTCAGAACTGTAGACCTGACTCAGTTGCCCAGATAGACCGGCAACAGATTTGCCATCGACAGGAAGTGGAACAGCGCGGTCGCCAATCCGAACAGGATCAGCAGCCAGGCCATCAGCTTGCCGCCGGGGGTGACGAAATGGGGAGTCACTTCGCCCCGCTCGGCCCGCGCCCGGGTGCGCAGCACCAGCAGTGCCGGGATGATGCAGGTCCAGATGGTGGCGGCGGCACCGGCATAGCCGATGGCCAGCAGGAAGCCGAACGGGAAGAGCAGGGAGAGCACCAACGGCGGCAGGAAGGTGACCGCCCAGGTCTTGCAGCGACCGGCGCGGCTGTTGTCGAACTTGAACAGATCAGCCAGATAGTCGAACACCCCGAGCCCCACCCCGATAAAGGAGGAGAGAATGGCCGCCATGGAGAAGCCGTTGATGGCGCTGGCCACCTTCTCCGATTCGATCACCCCTGAAAGCGCGGAGAGCAGCACACTCACGTCACCCCCCTTGGCAATCACGGGGGCAAAATCCTGACGGGGCAGGTTGCCGAAAATCCCCAGCAGCCAGAGCACGTAGAGCGCCAGCGCGATCAGGGTTCCCCCCAGAATGGCCCATCTGGCCTGCTGCTCGTTCTGGTAATAGGCACGCAGGGAGGCAACCGAGTGGTGATAGCCGAACGAGGTGAGCGCCACCGGCAGCATCGCCATGGCATAGGGGGCGTAGCGACTCTCGCTGCCCGCCAGGTCGAGCAGGGTCGGCAGCTTGATACTGCCGAGCAGACCGGCCACACCGAGGGCGAAACTGAGGATCATGAAGGCGATCAGAACCACCGAAATACGGTCAACGGCGCGAGTCGAGTGCCACACCACCGCAGAGAAGAGCGCCACGAACAGCACGGATGCAAGCTTGCTGTCGATCCCCAGTATCCCCTGCAGGATGGCACCGGAGGAGGTGATATAGGCGTAGAGCAGAATGCCGCCAACAAAGTAGACCGAGAGGTTGTTGAGGAGATTGAGCTTCTCCCCCAGCAGCTCGCGAGTCACGGTATTGAAGGAGACCCGCATATCGTGGTGCTGGAAGGATTCCAGCAACATCCAGCCGGAGAGGGTCATCATCACCATGGTGACGGTCAGCGCCAGCACCGACCAGAGGGTCCAGGCCCCCGCCCCCGAACTCGGCAGACCGAGCATGCCGGCTCCCACGCAGACGCTGGCAATGATGCAGGCGCCCCCCAAAATTGACGGTTTTTTCTTCATAATCCCTTCTTTTTCTGACTGATTATCTATCCGCGGTAAACAAGACCGCGGCATGATGCCAGCCTTTGCCATGAGACGCCTACCACTATCTGCCATAACCTGGCATGGCGGCCGCATAAAAAATGCCCCGAATGGGGCACTCTATCAGCGGGGATAGTGTGAAGAGGGGTTAATCCATCACCGGGATACCTGCCCTGGCTTCGGCCTGACGGGCGATGGCCTCTGTCATCCCCTGAAAAATGAAGAGGTGGAACGGCAGCATGGCGAGCCAGTAAGCCAGCCCCCAGGCGCCCTGCGGGTGCCAGTGAGCGGTGACCCGGATGCGGGTCAACCCGGACTCCTCCGGCAGGATGTTGAACTCCAGCCGCCCGACGCCCGGGGCCTTCATGTTGAACAAGAGATCGAGCCTGCGCCCCTCATCCACCCCGAGGATCTGCCAAGAGTCGAGCATGTCACCCTTCACGAAGCGATCCGGATTGGTGCGACCACGGGTGCGGGCCGGGCCGCCAATCAGGTGATCCATCCATTCGCGCACCACCCACAGCTCGTTCATGTAGAAGTAGCGCTGCTCCCCCCCCAGCTGCTGCAACACCTGCCACACCACCTCGGGGGAGGCGAGGCAGATGGCCTCGCCGCTGGCGGTACGGTCATAGAAACCATATTCGGGATGGCGCCAGCGCAGGCCGAGGGGGGTCTCCTGCCCCTGCTGCTCGGCACCCAGCTTCTGCTCCAGCGCCAGACTCTCCGCCAGCGCCTCGTCGAAGCTGAGCAGGGTCTGCGGCAGCAAGGCGCGCAGCGGGCCGTCATCGGCCGGGATGTCGTGCTTGAGACCGCCCACCAGCGCCTTGGCTACCGGTTGCGGCACCGAGGTAACAAACTGCAGCCACCAGGCGGAGAGGCGCGGGCTCAGAAACGGGATGGGAATGATGGGGCAGCGCTTGCCGATATGGGCGGCGAACTTCTGCAACTGCTGCTGATAGCTGAGCAGCTCGGGGCCGACCGCGTTGAAGATGCGCCCATCCACCTCGTCTGCCTCTACCAGCCCGCCCAGATAGTGCAACAGGTTGGACAGCGCAATCGGCGGCGTGCGCGAGCGCACCCATTTGGGCGTCACCATCATCGGCAGGTTGAACACCAGATCCCGCATCACCTCGAACGCCGCCGAACCGGGCCCGATGATGATGCCGGCGCGCAGCTCCACCGTCGGTACGCCAGATTCGCGAAACAACTCGCCACAGTAGCGGCGGGAGTTGAGATGGCGGCTGTTGCACTGTTCAGGCTGGATTGCCCCGAGATAGATGATACGGCGCACCCCGGCAGCACGGGCGGCGGCAGCAAAATTCTTTACCCCCTGCTGCTCCAGCCGGTGAAAATCGGCCCCCGCCCCCATGGCATGCACCAGATAGAAGACTGTGTCTATGTTCGCCAGCGCAGGCAGCAGTGTGATCGGCTTGAGGCTGTCGGCGAGGCGAAACTCGACCCCCTCAGGCAAGCGGCAGGGACGGCGCGCCCCGGCAATCACCTTGTAGCCTAGGGTTTGCAGGTGGGGCACCAGATAGGAGCCTATATAGCCCGCCGCCCCCATCACCAGACAGTTTCTCATCCTCTCTCCCCTTTCCATTGTCGTCCCGGCCACCGGGCTGGCAACCTGAATGCCCATCATCCAGCCTCACCGTCACTTTGCAACATGGAACTAACAATTCTGCCTGTTAGTCCGATTTAGTGTTAATCCCGGTTTATTTATCGGTCGATAACTGACCAGATGTATAGCGCCGAGGGCGAACGTATGCGCATCGACCACTACGACCTCCAGGGGGAGGTGCAATACCGGCAACAACAGGCCCAGAGCCGCAAGGTGCGCAATCTTGGGCCAGTGCCACCCGTAGTTAATCCACCGGAAGGCAACAATACGGCAGCGGCCGGCGAACGCAGCAGCACCCTGACCCTCGCCAGCGCCCTGACGCTGCAAACCCCGAGGCAATCCGCCGCCAGTCAGCAAGCTTCAACGCCTCCCACACCGCCCGCAGCGGAAGTCGGCAAAGAGCAGGATGGCATTCCCGACGATGGACTGGATAACCGCCAGCGGCTGATCAAGCTGATGATCGAGGCGATGCTGGGCCACGAAATCGAGCTGCCCAAGCCGATCAAACCCTCCGAAGAAGGAGGCGATGGAGTGACCCAAGGAGACGCCGCTGCTCAAGCCGCCGAGCCGGATCAACTGGTGGAGGTGACTGACACCCTGCTGCAACAGGAGCAGCTCAACGTGGTGGCATCGGCCAGCGTAGCGACTCAAGATGGTCAGACTATGCAGCTCGATCTCGGCTTTGTGCTCGACTGGCGTCAACTGGAGGTGAGCCAGCGGCGCACCACCCTCAATGCCCTCAAGGATCCGCTGGTGCTGAGTCTGGATGGCAAGATTGCCGATCTGACCGAGGCACGGGTCACTTTCGATATCGATCAGGATGGCAAGGAGGATAGCCTGCCGGGCTTGAGTGAAGGGAGCGGCTTTGTGGCGCTGGATCGCAATGGCAACGGCACCATAGACGATGGGGGCGAGCTGTTTGGTGCTCGCTCCGGCAATGGCTTCGGCGAGTTGGCCACCCTGGATGAGGATGGCAACGGGGTGCTGGATGAGGGGGATAGCCAGTTTTCAGCCCTGCAGTTCTGGCATCCAGAGCACGTACCTATAGCTCTGGTCGAACTGGGGATCGGCGCCATCCTGCTGCGCCCCCTCGACACCCCCTTCAACCATCTGGGGGAGAGCGGCAGTCAGGGGGTGCTGCGCCAATCCGGCCTCTATCTCACCGAACAGGGTAAAGGAGGCTGGGTGCAGCAGATCGATCTGCGGGTCTGAGCCTTGAAATGAAATCACCCATCGGTCGCTGACGATAACTGCCAGCGACCGGCGCCGGAGCCATCAACTCAGCTCGGTGGGGTCGATATCCAGACTCCAGCGCACCCTTTTGGTCTCAGGCCAGCCTTCCAGCTCCTTCACCGCCCAATCCAGCAGCTGGGCCAGCGGTGCCCGATTAGGCCCCTGCACCAGCAACTGCATGCGAAACTTGCCCGCCTTGCGCTCCATAAAGCCGCTGATGGGCCCCAGCACCTGAACGTGGGGATAGCGGGCGCTGCGCAGGGTATCGGCGAGGCGGGAGAGGAACAGCTGCACCTCGTCACGGCCGTTGGCCTCGGCGCGGAACAGCCCCTGATAGCTGAAGGGCGGCAGCCCCAGCAGGCGGCGCTCTTTCAGCGCCGTGTCGGCGAAGTGGCCATAGCCGTTCTGGGTCAGATCCTGCAGCAGGGCGTGCTCGGGATGGTGGCTCTGCAGCACTACCAACCCGGGTTTGCTGGCGCGACCGGCGCGGCCCGCCACCTGGGTGTAGAGCTGGGCCAGTTTCTCGGCGGCGCGAAAATCGGCGCTGAACAGGGCACCATCCACATCCAGCAGACCCACTAGCGTCACATCCGGGAAGTGGTGGCCCTTGGCCAGCATCTGGGTGCCGATCAGGATCTTGTACTTGCCCGCCTTGATGTCGCCGAGATGGGTCTCCAGCTCCCCCTTGCGACGGGTGTTGTCCCGATCGATGCGCACCACCGGATATTGCGGGAACACTGTGGTAAGCAGCTGTTCCAGCTGCTCGGTGCCCACTCCCGATCCGATCAGTTCGTTGCTGCCACACTCGGGGCAGTGGTGGGGCAAGGGGCGCACGCTGTCACAGTGGTGGCAGTGCAGCCGTCGTCCGGCCTGATGCCAGGTGTACCAGGCGTCGCAGCGCTCGCAGGCGGCGCTCCAGCCGCACTGGTGGCAAATCAGAGCCGGGGCATAGCCACGGCGGTTGAGAAACAGCATCACCTGATTGCCCGCCGCCAGATGCTCTGCCATCAGTTGCTCCAGCTGGGGGGAAAGCCCGGCCTGCAACCGCACGTTTTTGATATCGAGGATCACCTGACGGGCGGTCTGGGCATTGCCGGCGCGGCGAGTCAGGGTGAGGTGGTGATACTTGCCGGTGCGGGCGTTGTGCAATGTCTCCAGCGACGGGGTAGCCGAGCCAAGCAGGATGGGGATACCGGCACGATGAGCCCGCATCACCGCCAGATCTCGCGCGTGGTAGCGAAAACCGTCCTGCTGCTTGAAAGAGCCGTCGTGCTCTTCGTCGATGATGATGATGCCGAGGTTGTGAAACGGGGTGAACACCGCCGAGCGGGTGCCGATCAGGATGGCGGCGCCGCCGTCGCGGCAGGCGAGCCAGGCGTCGAGCCGTTCCCGATCGTTCATGGCGGAGTTCATCGCTACCACCGGCACGTTAAAGCGGCGCCGGAAGCGGTTGATGGTCTGCGGGGTGAGACCGATCTCCGGAACCATCACCAGCGCCTGCTTGCCCGCCTTGAGCAAGGGCTCAAGGATGCTTAAATACACCTCGGTTTTGCCGGAGCCGGTAATGCCATCCAGCAGGAAGGCACCGAACTTGTCGCTCTGGCTGGTAACGGCAGAGACAGCCAGCGCCTGCTCGCCATTGAGGCGCAGCCCCTCCCCCGGTTCAAAACGGGCGGCCCAGTCGCCGTCATGGCTTGGCTCCAGCGAGCGCTTCTCCAGCAGCCCCTTCTTCTCCAGCGCGGTGAGAGCGGAGCTCTGGATCTCCTCCTGCTTGAGGGCAGAGGGGGTCTGCGGCCCTTTGCGCAGCAGGGCGAGCGCTTGCTGCTGCTTGGCCGCCCGCTTGAGCTCGTTAAGGTCGATGGCCATGCCCGCCTCGGTGGTAAACCAGAACTCCAGCTCCCGATAGGCGGCTGGCTCCCCCTTGCGCACCAACACCGGCAGGGCATGGGGCAGCACTTCCCCCAGCGGATGCTGGTAGTAGCTGGCGCTCCAGTTCATCAGCGCCAGAATATCCGGCCCCAGCACCGGAGCCGTGTCCAATACCCGTTTGATGGGCTTGAGCTTGTTGCGGGGCACCTGGCTGTCGGCCGGATGATCCACCACCAGCCCGACCAGGGTCTGGGGACCGAAAGGGATCTCGACCCGGCAACCGGGGGCAGGTAACGGCAGGGGAGAGAGATAGTCGAAGTGACGGCGTAACGGTACCGGGACAGCGACACGAACCAGATCCAGCGTTTGGGAAGAATTCACCAGGGGTTGCCTATTTTTTCTGCGAAGCCACTTGCCTGATCTCAGGCATTTCCTATATTATTCGCAGCCTTTGAAACTGTGTTCAACAATCGTGTGGTGTCCGACAAGAGATCGGATGGCGACACGGCCTATTAATTGAGGTTGTCCATGAAAGCTGGTATCCATCCTGACTACGTAGCCATCACCGCCAAGTGCTCTTGCGGTAACGTCATCAACACTTTCTCTACCATCGGTAAAGATCTGAACCTGGACGTGTGCTCCGAGTGCCACCCGTTCTACACCGGCAAGCAGAAAGAAGTTTCTAGCGGCGGCCGCGTAGACAAGTTCAACAAGCGTTTCGGTGCGATGACCACCAAGAAGTAATTTTACTTCTGAAGAATTCTGAAAAAGGCGCCCATCGGGCGCCTTTTTTACGATCCCTGTTTTTCATCCTTCATGTTCCCGCAGCCAGACGTACTCTCCCCTACTGACCAAACCCCTTGGAACGACGCAAATAGACATACCCCTCACCCGGGCTGCCCCAGCGCGGACTCCCTGCGTTGTCATAGGCGCGATCCAGCAATCTGACGCTATCGGGGCCAATCCAGATATGCTGCACCAGCGTTGTGGCACCGCCAAAATCGGTGGAGCAGTGGCCCACCCGGGTGTGACCGGCATATTCGCCGGAGGGAGTGCGTGTCAGCCAGATCTCACAACCGTGGCGCAAGGAGAGCTGCTGCGGGGTCAGACTGTCGAGCAGGCCGGGATCATGCCAGGCACCGGCAAAATCGGTGGCACGGGGCATGGTCAGTTCGGCCATCAGGATCCGCCCGTCAGGGGCGGGTGAGAAGCGATAGATGCGCTGGCGGAAAGGACGGACGGAGCGCAGACTCAGGTACTGCTCGGCATAGACCCAGCGATAGCCCTGATAGCCGGGCCAGATCTCCATCAGGCGCAGCTCGGCACTGGTAAAGCGGCTGTCGTAACTGGCCTGCTCCCGGCTCGTAAAGGCCCCGTTGAACCAGCTGAGTAGCGGCTCCATACCGGGCTTGAGTGGGGTATCCTGGGGCGCCGCCCCTGCCAACACCAGACAGGAACAGAGCAGCCCGAATACGGCCACCAGCAACTTTACCATCGAATCCTTCCGAATCATCATAGTGGCGGCGATTATATGAGCGAATTTCCCCAATAACAGCCATTACGATCAAATCATTGCCACTCTGGTGCAAAAACCTCACAAGGATGCCAGTCCGCTCACTAAACCCGATATTTTGCCACCGCCTTGTTGAGCAGCTGGGCCTGCTCGTTGAGGCCCTCGCTGGATCTCGCATTTTCCTCCGCCATGATGCTCGACTCCTGGGCGATGTCGCGGATGTTGTTGACGTTGCGGTTCACCTCGTTGGCCACCAAACTCTGCTGTTCGATGGCGGCGGCAATCTGGGTGCTCATGTCCATGATGTTGGTAACATCCTGAGTGATCTGCCCCAGCAACTCCCCTGCAGTACTGGCCTGATCCGAGCTGCGGTTGCCCTGCTCGCGGCAGGTTGCCATCACCTCGACGATGCTGCCGGTCTGTTTCTGCAGCGAGCTGATGATGCCGGCAATCTCCTGGGTCGATTTCTGGGTACGGATGGCCAGATTACGCACCTCATCGGCCACCACCGCAAAGCCGCGCCCCTGATCCCCTGCCCGAGCTGCTTCGATGGCTGCGTTGAGGGCCAGCAGGTTGGTCTGCTCGGCAATACCACGGATCACGTCGAGCACGGAGCCGATGGTCTCGCTCTCTTTTTGCAGCTGGCTCACCTCGCGGGATGAACTCTCCAGATTACCCGCCAGCGAGCGGATCTGCTCGACAGTATTCTCGACCGCAGCCCGCCCCTCCATCGCCTTGTTGTTGGTCGCCTGCGCATTGTTGGCCGCCTGCTCTGTGTTGCGGGCGATCTCTTCGATGGTAGAGCCCATCTCGGTGGACGCGGTCGCCACCATATCGGTCTCCTGCAGCTGACGCGCCGCCCCTTCACTGGTGCGCTTGACGTTGGCCGAAAGGTGATCCGCCGCTTCGGTCAGGGTGTGCACGCTCTGCTTCACATCGCCGATCAGATCGCGAAACCCGCCCAGCATCACGTCGAGATTGCCTGCCAGCTGGGCCATTTCATCTGCCCCGCGCAGTTCTATCTTCAAGCGCAGGTCATTATCCTGACGAATGCGGTTGACGGTGTCATTCACCTGAGTAATGGGACGGTCGATGCTGCGCCCCAGCAACACGCTCATGATGCCGATCAGCACAACAATCACCCCGCCACAGACCAGCATCAGGCTGTTGAGGCGAGCGCTCTGCCGCTCCAGCTCAGCGACAATGTGCTGATCGACGGCGGCAAACCCCTGTTCGGTCTGATGCACCAGATCCCGCATCTGGTTACGCAGCCCTTCATCCTCTTTCAGCCCCAGTACCTGCATCCCCTGCACCAGCGCCACAAAGTCCTGCCGGTACTGCTTGCTGGCCTGCTCCAGCTTGCCGCGATCCGCCTCCGGCAAAGTGGCAAGGCTATCCTGAAAACTCTTGTGCAAGGTCTCGAAACGCTCCAGATACTGGATATCGGAGCGCAGCATGAAGTCTTTCTCCGCCCGTCTCAGCTGCAACATGGTGATGAGCAGCCCCTGCTGATCCAGCTGCTTGAGTCCATTCTCCACCTCATGCACCGCCGCCCTCAGCTTGCCATAGAGCCCCTCCTCCGGCCCCAGACCAATCTTCTGCTGCTGGGCCACCAGATCGTTGAAGGCTTTGCCATAACCGCTGATCTGCTGATCCAGTCTGGTCAGCTCCCCCTCGACAGCCGCCAGATTGTCATCGGTCACCAGCTCCCGATTGTGCTGGTGAAAATCTGACAGCCCCTGATTGAAGCGCTCGACGAAGGTCACATCCTTACGGATCAGAAAATCCTTCTCGGCCCGCCGCAGGTTGAGCATGGCGATCTCCAGCTGGTCGATATTGCGCTGGGCTTCGGTCAGGTGACGGTGCACCTGGCTGGAGTAGATAAACAGGCCGCTCAGTACCAGCATGGCAACGGCAACCAGCACGGTATTCAGGATCAACTTATGACGGATAAGCACGATGGACCTCTCGCAAACAGGCAGTGAACTGCATTGAGCTTATGCAGAAAAGCGGCGACAGGTGATCTGTGCAAGGAATATTCATTGAAATGCCACACCCACTCCTTATACTGGTTGCACCTGTTTCCAGCCGTGGATTTGACACTATGGAATACAATACTTCTGAACTGTGCGACATCTATCAGGACATGGTGGATGTGCTTGAACCCATGCTCTGCTCCTTCGGCGGCCGCGCCTCTTTCGGCGGCGTCATCACCACCGTCAAATGCTTCGAATCGAATGGTCTTATACGTGAACTCGTCAAAGAGAACGGACTGGGACGCGTCTTGCTGATCGATGGCGGTGGCTCCATGCGCCGAGCTCTGATCGACAGCGACATCGCCACCACGGCGGCCGAGAACGATTGGGAAGGGATTGTCTGCTACGGCTGCGTCCGCGAAGTCGATATTCTGGAAGATCTGGACATCGGCATTCAGGCACTGGCAGCCATTCCGGTCGGTGCCGACAGCAAGGATGTAGGGGAGACCGATCTGCCGGTCAACTTCGGTGGCGTGACCTTCCTGCCTGACGACCACCTCTACGCCGATACCACAGGGGTGATCCTCTCCCCCGAGGCACTCGATATCGAGTAAGCCACAGACAGCGTGACGACGGGAGCCTTGGCTCCCGTTTTTTATGTCTGCAACTTGCTGAAAAATGACCAAAAAAGAGGGCCAGATAAACTGGCCCTTAACTGGAAGCAATGTGAGCAATGTCGTGCCTTCACAAGAAGTCCATCACGTTGGAACGAATGAAGTCTTTCCCGGAAAACAAGTTAACAATAATCATTCTCATTTAACTAGGCAAGCGCTATTTGCAGAAAGTGCAAAAAAATTGACCACCGCGAAGGGTGGTCAATCTGGTCAGGCTTGCCGGGTGGCCGTTTGCAGGCTGGATAATCCGGCCTCGCCCACCAGCTTGCGGCTGAGGTAACGCAACAAGACACCGTAGAGCGGCACGAACAAACCAAGGCTTATCAGCAACTTGAATACGTAATCGACGGTTGCGATCTCGACCCAGTGCTCTGCCATGAAAGGATCTGTGGTGCGCCAGAAGGCCACACTGAAGAAAGCGATGGTATCGACCAGATTACCGAACAGGGTGGAGGCCGCTGGTGCAATCCACCACTGCTTGAGCAGACGCAGGCGGTTGAACACCACCACATCCATGAACTGCCCTACCAGATAGGCCATAAAGCTGGCCAGCGCGATACGCGCTACGAACAGGTTGAACTCGGCCAGATGACCAACACCCTGGAAGCTCCCTTCGAAGAAGAGCACAGAGAGCGCATAGGAGACCGCCAGCGCAGGCAGCATCACGGTCTGGATAATCTTGCGTGCCAGACCGGCACCGAAGATCCGCACTGTCAGGTCGGTCGCCAGGAAGATAAACGGGAAGCTGAACGCACCCCAGGTGGTATGGAAGCCAAACACGGTGATCGGCAGCTGCACCAGATAGTTGCTGCTGGCAATGATCAGAATGTGGAACAACGACAGGCGAACGAGCGCCGTTTGGTACTGCGCAGGGGTCAGATTCATCTTGTGACCTTTTTGGTTAATGGGGTTAGGGAACCCATATCGCCACCATTGGCGATAATCGAGGGGCGAGATTATACGCCCCAAAACCGATAGTTCAATCTTTATGCGATTACGCTTGTCCAGGTTGGCCTGCGACAAAGCAGGCCTTGTGGGCGATAGTCACGCCTTGTGCTGTCTGGCGAGCCAGAGCAGCGCCTCCCGATCCGCCGGGCGCACCGCCTCCAGCCAGCAGCCGCTGTAGTGTTCGTACTCCAGCCGAAACTGGCTCTCTTCAAACTCCAGCAACCAGCTATGGCGGTCGGCCCCCGCATCCTGCTCGAGCGGCTGCAGCTCCCACTCTCGCAGCAAGGCCTGCGCCAACAGCGGGAACGTGTCCCAGTCGAGTGCCGGACAATCCAGCGTCACCACGCCAGCTTCGCTATCTACCTGTTTGATTTGCCAACTCATTCCCTGTCTCTCAGCTACTGCAGGAGAGCTCACCACCGCAATACCATGCCGGAGTCGGGGTGGCGAGATCCTCATATTCGGGTTGTTCATCATAGGGGTGCTGCAAGGCGGCGAACAGCCGCTCGAACGGCTGCATATCCCCTGCGTCGGCGGCGTCGATCACCTGCTGGGCCAGCGCATTGCGCAGCACATACTTGGGGTTGATGGCATCCATCTGCGCCTTGCGCACGGCATCCTCGCTGCCTTCGCGCATCAGCCGCGCCCGATAGCGTTCCAGCCACGCCTGCCAACCCACTGGTTCAGGCAACAGGGCCAGCAGAGATGCAGGCCCCCCCCCCTCTTGCGTCACCTCACCGAGACGGCGAAGGAACAGGTGGTAATCCACTTTGTTAGCCGCCAGCAACCGGAACAGCTCGCGGAACAGAGCCGGGTCATCCTCCTCCCACACCGCCAGCCCGAGTTTGGCCCGCATCAGTTCGGAGTAGTGCAGCATCAGCTGTTGCTCGTACTGGGCCAACGCTGCAGCCAGCGCATCACCGTCTACATGGCCAGCCAGCGCCTGCGCCAGTTTTTGCAGATTCCAGTAACCGACCGCGGGCTGCTGATCCAGCGCGTAGCGGCCCGCAGGGTCCGAGTGGTTGCAGACAAAATCGGGCACGTAGGCATCGATAAAGCCGTATGGCCCGTAATCCAGCGTCAGGCCGAGCAGCGACATGTTGTCGGTATTCATTACCCCGTGACAGAACCCCGCAGCCTGCCATTTGGCAATCAACCGCGCGGTGCGGCGCACCACTTCGGCAAACAGTTCGGCGCCACTCTCCAGCTCGGGGAAGTGGTGGCGCAGCAGATAGTCGATGAGTGGCGGGATCTTCTCTCCCTGCCCGCTCCAGGCGAAATACTCGATATGGCCGAAGCGCAGATGGCTGGGGGCGGTGCGCAGCACGGTCGCCCCGGTCTCCACCTGCTCGCGATAAACAGGCTCCTGACTGCCCACCAGCACCAGCGCTCGCGTGGTCGGGATGCCGAGAGCATGGAGCGCCTCGGAGGCGAGATACTCGCGAATACTGGAGCGCAGCACGGCGCGACCGTCACCAAAACGGGAGAACGGCGTCTTCCCTGCCCCCTTCAGGTGGAGATCCCAGCGCTGGCCATCCGGCGCCAGCTGCTCACCCAGCAGCAGCGCGCGACCATCCCCAAGCCGCGGGCTATAACCCCCAAACTGATGGCCCGCATAGACCTGCGCTACCGGCTGCATGCCTGGCAGCACTTTTCCCTCGCCACAACAGGCGATCCAGTCAGCCTTGCTGACGCCTCCCAGCCCCAACTCATCCAGCAAAGCCCGGTTGAGATGAAGCAACCGGGGCTGCTGCAGCGGCTGGGGGACCACGGGTTCACAGGCCCAGGGCAACTCGGTCGCAAAAGTGTTGATCAGCTTCATGGTTGTGCCATTCGTCCCTGCGTATGCTCGTGTCACTCTTTATACTGCCGTCAGCCATGCTTGCGCTAACTGGCAACCATCATTTTTCAATTCAAGGAGAAGAAGATGCAAAAATGGGTATATGCCCTGCCCTTGCTGGCACTGGCGTGGGGTCATCAGGCCAAGGCTGCCGATATAGAAGCCGGCAAAGCCAAGGCAGCGGCCTGTGCCGCCTGTCACGGCGTGGAAGGCAAGGCAATGATCCCCAACTATCCCCATCTGGCGGGTCAGAATGCCGCCTATCTGGTGAAACAGTTGAAAGCGTTCAAGGATGGCACCCGCAAAGAGCCCTTGATGGACCCCTTCATGGCGCCGCTGACCGATGCGGATATCGACAATCTGGCGGCCTTCTACGCCAGCCTGAAATAACCTCGCGTCTGACCCCAGGTTCTTCCGAGCCGCGCTTACCGTGGTCGATTAGGCTGCCTAATCGACCCTAACGACGGCAGTAGTCGATGATCAGGTCCATAAAGGCTTCGCCAAAACGTTCCAGCTTGCGGTGACCGACACCGTTGATGGCCAGCATCTCGTCCTCGGTCATCGGCATCAGCTGTGCCATCTCCACCAGGGTCGCATCGTTGAACACCACGTAGGGCGGCACCTCTTCATCCTCGGCAATCTGCTTGCGCAGACCGCGCAGCTCCTTGAACAACCGCTTGTCATAGTTGGCATTGTCGAGCAGACCGTTGCGCTTCTCCTTGCGGCTGGAGATGGGCTGTAGTCGGGGCACCGCCAGCTCAAGCTTCACCTCGCCACGCAGCACGGGGCGGGCCGCTTCGGTCAGCTGCAGCACCAGATTACGGGTGATGTTCTGGGTCAGCAGCCCCTTGTGGATCAGCTGGCGGATCACGCTCATCCAGTATTCGTGGCTCTGATCCTTGCCGATGCCGTAGGTCGACAGCTTATCGTGGCCATGATCCTTGATGCGCTGGTTGAGGGAACCGCGCAGCACCTCCACTACATAACCCACCCCGAAATTCTGCCCCACCCGCCAGACGCAGGAGAGCGCCTTCTGGGCATCTTCAGTGCCGTCATAGCTCTTGGGCGGATCGAGACAGATATCGCAGTTGCCGCACGGCTTGTCGTTGTACTCGCCGAAGTAGTTGAGCAGCACCTGACGGCGGCAGGTCTGCGCTTCGGCAAAGGCGGCCATCACGTTGAGCTTGTACTGCTCCACCTGCAGCTGCTGAGGGTTCTCGATGTTGTCGAGCAGACGGCGCACCCGACCGATGTCGGCGGGATCGTAGAGCAGCAGCGCCTCGGCGGGAGTGCCATCGCGCCCGGCGCGACCGGTCTCCTGATAGTAGGATTCGATGTTCTTCGGGATGTCGTAGTGCACCACGAAGCGCACATTGGGCTTGTCGATGCCCATACCGAACGCCACCGTCGCCACCACTATCTCGATGTCATCCTTGAGGAAGGCATCCTGGGTCTGCTGGCGCTGCTCGAGCGGCAGCCCCGCATGATAGGGCGCCGCCTTGCAGCCGTGGCGGGATAGCCGCTCGGCCACCTCCTCCACCCGGTTGCGGCTGGAGCAGTAGACGATGCCACAGTTGCCCTTCTGGCTCTGCACGTAACGCAGCAACTGCTCAGCGGCCTTGAACTTCTCCACCAGGCTGTAGCGGATATTGGGGCGATCGAAGCTGGCAGTGTGGATGAAGGGATCGTTCAGCTCTAGGCGGTGCAGCATGTCGCTGCGGGTCGCCTCGTCGGCGGTGGCCGTAAGCGCTACCACCGGCACCTGCGGGAACCACTGCTTGAGGCGCCCCAGCGCCGCATACTCAGGCCGGAAATCGTGGCCCCACTGGGAGACGCAGTGCGCCTCGTCGATGGCGAACAGCCCGAGCGGCAGCTCGGCCAGCCGATCCATAAACTCGTGCTGCAACAGTCGCTCGGGGGAGACATAGACCAGCTTGATCTCGCCGCGACGCATGGCGGCGAAGTTCTGGATCATCTCCTCCCGGCTAAGGGCCGAGTTGATGTAGACCGCCGCTACGCCGTTGGCGCGCAGGCTGTCGACCTGATCCTTCATCAGCGAAATAAGGGGAGAGACCACCACACCGAGCCCGGGCCGCAGCAGTGCCGGGATCTGGTAGCAGAGCGACTTGCCGCCGCCAGTAGGCTTGAGCACCAACGCATCGCGCCCCGCGACGATCTGCTCGATGATCTCGAGCTGACCCGGCCGAAACTGCTGATAGCCGAAGACCGCCTGCAGCAGGGCAAGCGGACTCTCTGGCTGAGGATCTGGCAGGGTTTCGGCAATCGCGGTCATGGGCTCTCCTTTGGGGTCGCCATTCTAAAGCAGCCGCCGCCCACAATAAACCTGCCATTGCGACTGTTAAAGAACTGTTGCAGACTGGCTGGAGTTTTTACTCGGCTTTGATGACAAGGATTGGGATCAGAGAATGAAACAGATGCTCAAGAAGATGGCGCTCAGTGGCATTGCCAACCTGTTTGCCGAGAAGATGCCGTTCAACAAGCTGATCGGCATGCAGGTGACCCACTACGACTTCGACAAGGTGGAACTGCGCATCAAGATGGACGACAAGCTGATCGGCAACCCCTTCCACAACATCCTGCACGGCGGTGTCACCGCCACGCTGCTGGATGTGGCGGGCGGCATGATCGTCGCCGCCTCCTGCATCGACGAGCTGGAGGAGTTCTCCCCCAGCTATCTCAAGGAGCGCTTCGCTCGCCTCGGCACCATAGATCTGCGGGTGGACTACCTGCGCCCGGGGCGCGGCAACGAGTTTATCGCCACCGCCCACATCATCCGGGCGGGCAGCAAGGTGGCCGTCGCCCGGATGGAGCTGCACAACGAAGAGGGCACCCACATCGCCTTCGGCACTGGTACCTATCTGGTGGGTTGAACCAAGTTAGTGCATAAAAACCACGCGGCTAATCCACTTTTAATCATTAGATTCCTTACCCCCTCTGGCCGAACAAGGTCCATACTGATAGTCGGGATTGTGTGCAGAGGGAGGATTGCAGGCGATGAGTGCGAAACTGGCCATCAAACCATCCAGAGCCTTGTTGACACAGCTCGAGTCCATGCTCGACGAGGTGCAGACACCCGAGTGTCGCCACTGGTTGGAACAGGAGCTTGAGGGGTATTCTCTCTCCTCACCCCTGCCTTGGTATCGCATCGTTCCCTGTCGGCAACGCGGTCACTTTCTGGATCTGAAAACGGGAAAATATTTGACCTGTCATATCAACAGTCAAACGCTATGCCAACGCGATCTGGCCCAAATTCAGTTCATTTATGCCCGTGAACCCGCCGCCCACTATTTGCTGCAACGCAATTCCGGTATTGAACCCTGGCCAGAACAGCTGCTGGAAGATTATCAGGAGCAGTTGATCCCCGGCCATCTCTGTCTGCAAGCCTGGCATGAGCCCGTGATTTCATTACGCGCACAACTGATGGAGGGAATAGAACATTTCATTAGTGAGTACCCCAAGCACGCGGCCTTGCTGCCTCAACACAGTTTCAAGGCTTTGCGGCATCAGCACTGGCATATCTGAGTAAGCGCCTGGCGCGCAAGGAGGGCACCATAGACAAGACCCATAGCGAGATTGCCACAATCTAGAGTGCCGGAGTCAGGATCAGACTCCACCGATGGGCCACCGAGCGGTGGCCCTTTTAATGTCTGTGGTCTTGCTTCGACCCTGCATACTGCAAGTCAGATCACTTGGCCAGGTAACAGGTCAGCAGCTAAAGAAAATTAGGAAAACAGGAAGGATAAATGCAAAAAGGCCGCTCTATTGAGCGGCCTTTTCAAATTTGGTCGGTGTGAGAGGATTCGAACCTCCGACCCCTTCGTCCCGAACGAAGTGCGCTACCAAGCTGCGCTACACACCGATGTCTGCGGGACGGGAATTTACCGAAAGCCCAGACCCGACACAAGTCTTTTTTGCATTTGCCAGGAAAAAAAGTGCCATTTGCTCAACTATTCAGCACTCTTTTCATCTGTTTACCGGGCTGCAGCCAGCTGGTGACATTCCGGAAACCGGCAATCAGGCCAGGCGCAGGGATGCCGGTCCCAGCAGACGGCGCTGCCAGTCAGCCACAGTGCCATGCTCCAGCCAGTCGGCTGCATGCTGGCGCCAGTTGGGGGAGAGGGCCAGATTCTCCAGCAACATCAGCAGATCCGCCTCGTTGCGCACCTGATTGAACAGGATATCCGCCGTGCGCTTCACCGTCAGTTCGGGATAGGGTCTGTCTACCAGCTCCATGGCCGACTCCGGCGACACAATCCCCTCCTCCAGCACCCGCAGCAGCCAGCCACAACGGCCATTCAGTTGCATCACCTGCGACATCTGGCCATAGCCAAAGCGCTGGTTGAGCTTGAAACAGGGGGATCTCGGCTGGCTGATCTGGATCAGCGCCTCACCGAGCCGATAGACATCGCCGATGCAGGCTTGCGCCTCGGTCAGCCCGAGACCGGAGAGGTTCTCGCCAAAGGCGGCAGGTTGCCAGGCTGTACGTGGCGCAGGCAAGCCCAGCGCGGTTTGCCAGGTCTGCCACCAGAGATAGTGATCGGCCGGATAGTAGTGGAGCGCCCGATCCGGGCCACCGTGGTGGCGCAGGTCACACTGCTCATCCCCTTCCAGACCGGCAAAGGTACAGCGAACTGGTGCAGAGATCGGTTGCTTGTGAATGGCGCTGGTGAGGCCGGGCACCAGCTCGGTGCCACGACCACTGAAAAAGGAGATCCGCATACTCATCCTCCGGATTGACGAGAGTAGGCGGATCTTATCATCTGACGAGTCAGGCGACTGCCTGCATCTGGTTGCTCATGGCGATCTCGGCGCGACGGCGCTTCTCCGCCTTGGCCATCAGATACCAGCTGCCGAAGGTAAAGAGCGATACCGACAGCAGGATCAGGCTGGCTACCGCGTTGATCTCGGGTTTCACCCCGAGCCGTACCGCCGAGAAGACCTCCATCGGCAAGGTAGTGGAGCCCGGGCCGGAGACGAAGCTAGCCAGCACCAGATCATCCAGCGACAGGGCGAACGACATCATGCCGCCTGCTGCCAGCGAGGGGGCGATCATCGGGATGGTGATCAGGAAGAACACCTTCCACGGCTTGGCGCCAAGATCCATGGCCGCCTCCTCTATGGAGAGATCCAGCTCCCGCAACCGCGCCGACACAACGATGGCTACGTAGGCGGTACAGAAGGTAGTGTGCGCGATCCAGATGGTCAACATGCCCCGCTCGGCGGGCCATCCCACCAGCTGGGCCATCGCCACGAACAGCAGCAGCAGCGACAGACCGGTGATCACCTCGGGCATCACCAGCGGTGCCGTCACCATGCCACCGAACAGGGTTCGACCACGGAAGTGGGGAATTCGGGTCAGCACGAATGCCGCCACCGTCCCCAGCGCCACCGCGGCGATCGCGGTGTAGAAAGCGATCTCCAGCGAGCGGAACACGGATCCAATCAGCTGCTTGTTGTCGAGCAGGCCGAAGTACCACTTGAGCGACCAACCGCCCCACACCGTCACCAGCTTGGAGGCGTTGAAGGAGTAGATCACCATGATGATCATGGGCAGGTAGATAAACAGCAGCCCAAGCCAGAGCATCAGCTTGGCAAAACCGAAACGTCTCATCATGCCTTGCCCTCCAGCTCTTTGGCCTGGTTACGGTTGAAGAGGATGATCGGAATGATCAGCACCGCCAGCATCACCACCGCCAGTGCAGAGGCGACCGGCCAGTCGCGGTTGTTGAAGAACTCCTGCCATAGCACCTTACCGATCATCAGGGTCTCCGGGCCGCCCAGCATTTCCGGAATAACGAACTCCCCCACCACCGGAATAAACACCAGCATGCAGCCGGCGATAATGCCGTTTTTGGAGAGCGGCACAGTGATCTGCCAGAAACGGGTCAGGTTGCGGGCCCCTAGGTCGGAGGCCGCCTCCAACAGGCTCTGATCGTGTTTGACCAGATTGGCGTAAAGCGGCAGCACCATGAAGGGCAGATAGGAGTAAACGATGCCGATATAGACCGCCAGGTTGGTATTGAGGATCTGCAGCGGTTCGTCAATCAGCCCGATCCCCAGCAAGACGCTGTTGAGCAGGCCGTTGTTACTGAGGATCCCCATCCACGCATAGACCCGGATCAGAATGGCGGTCCAGGTCGGCATCATGATCAGCAACAGCAGAACGGTCTGGGTCTCCTTGTTGGCCCGAGCGATGGAGTAGGCCATCGGATAGCCAATCAACAGGCAGAGCAGGGTGCTGACGAAGGCCATCTTGAGGGAGCCCAGATAGGCTGCGATATAGAGCTCATCCTCCTGCAGCAGCAGGTAGTTGCCCATGTTGAGCAGAATGGTGAGCTGATTGTCGGCCCAGCTCACCACATCGGTGTAAGGCGGGATCGCCACATCCGCTTCCGCAAAACTGATCTTCACCACGATGACAAAGGGCAGCAGGAAGAAGAGGAACAGCCAGAAGAAGGGGATGCCGATCACCAGCCGGCGCCCTCCGCCCCGCTTCAGTCGTTGCAAGATCTTCATGATTGCAGCACCACGCCGCTGTCATCTTCCCAGTAGAGGAACACCTGGTCATCCCAGGTTGGCCGCTTGCCGTGGCGTTCGGCATTGGCGATGAAAGCCTGAACGATTTTGCCCGAGGGCAGCTGGATGTGGTACACCGAGTGTCCGCCCAGATAAGCGATGTCATAGACCTCGCCCTTGGTCCAGTTGAAGTCCGGATGCTCGATTTCGGCCGGCTTTTGCAGGCTCATCAGCAGCTTCTCCGGCCGCAGGGCGTAGGTCACCTTCTTGTTCTCGGCACGGGAGCTGATCCCGTGGCCCACATAGATGGGCTGCTCCAGATCGGCACAGGCGATGATGGCGTGGTCCTGCTCATCCTCCACCAGCAGGCCGTCGAACAGGTTGACGTTGCCGATGAACTCGCACACCAGCCGACTGGCCGGGGTTTCGTAGATATCCATCGGGCTACCGATCTGCTCGATACAACCGTGATGCATGATGGCGATCCGCTCCGCCATGGTCATGGCCTCTTCTTGATCGTGGGTCACCATGACACAGGTAACCCCGACCCGCTCGATGATCTCCACCAGCTCCAGCTGCATCTTGGAGCGCAGCTTCTTGTCGAGCGCCCCCATCGGCTCATCAAGCAGCAGCAACTTGGGACGTTTCGCCAGCGAACGGGCCAGCGCTACCCGCTGGCGCTGGCCACCGGAGAGCTGGTGCGGCTTGCGACGGGCATACTGGGTCATCTGTACCAGCTTGAGCATCTCTTCGACACGGGCGTCGATCTCGGCCTTGGGCAGGCCATCCTGCTTGAGACCGAAAGCAATATTCTGTGCCACCGTCATATGGGGAAACAGGGCGTAGGACTGGAACATCATGTTGATGGGGCGTTCATAGGGGGGCATATCGGTGATATCCACCCCGTCGAGGAACAGACGCCCTTCGGTCGGGCGCTCGAACCCGGCCAGCATCCGCAGCAAGGTCGATTTACCGGAACCGGATCCTCCCAGCAGGGCGAAGATCTCCCCCTTGTGAATATTCAGGGAAACATTATCGACCGCCAGGGTTTCATCGAACTGCTTGCTAACCCTGTCTATTTTTACCAGCACTTCTTTGCGTTGCTGGCTGCCCTCAAGGGCTTTCTTGTAGGCACTGGAGGCTATCGCCATTACCAAACTCCCTAACGTGATACTGGCCTCACGGCCAATCCATAAAAGCGATTTGGCGCCCCAGAGCGGGCACCAAGGTCAGGTACCGGACTTGATCTTGCTCCAACTCCGGGTGATTTGACGCTGTACCGCGCGGGAATGTGCCTCCTGCACATAGAGCCGCTCCAGCACAGCCTGAGGCGGATAAACCCCCTCATCATTGCGCACCGTCTCATCCATGAACTCGCCAGCCTTGGCATTGGGGTTCGCATAGCCCACATAATTGCTGACCTTGGCGATCACCTCGGGCTGCAGAACATAGTTGATGAGAGCATGTGCCTCTTTGACATTGGTGGCATCAGACGGGATCGCCATCATGTCGAACCAGAGATTGCCCCCCTCTTTAGGAATGCTGTAGGCAATCTTCACCCCCTTGCCGGCCTCGTCGGCACGGGCTGCCGCCTGCAAGATGTCGCCGGAAAAGCCCGCTGCCACACAGATATCGCCGTTGGCGAGATCACCTATGTATTTGGAGGAGTGGAAGTAGGCCACATAGGGGCGCACCTTGAGCAACTGCGCCTCGGCGCGCTTGATATCGGCCGCGTCCTGGCTGTTGGGGTTCAGTCCAAGGTAGTTGAGGGCAGCCGGGATCATCTCGTCTGCCGAGTCGAGGAAGGCGACGCCGCAACGGGAGAGCTTCTCCATGTTTTCCGGCTCGAAGATGGCCGCCCAGGAGTCGATCTTGTCGACCCCCAGCACCGCCTTGATTTTGTCGACGTTGTAGCCGATGCCGTTGGTTCCCCACAGATAGGGCACCGCGTACTGATGGCCCGGATCCACCTTCTCGAGCTGCTTGAGCAGCACGGGATCCAGGTTGGCCAGATTGGGCAGCAAGCTCTTGTCCAGCTTCTGGAAAGCCCCCGCCTTGATCTGCTTGGAGAGGAAATTATTTGAGGGCACCACCAGATCGTAACCGGTCCGTCCGGTCAGCAACTTGCCTTCCAGGGTTTCGTTGGAGTCAAATACGTCATAGACGGTCTTGATCCCGGTCTCCTGCTGGAAATCGCTGAGGGTGGTCTCGCCGATATAGTCAGACCAGTTGTAGAAATGGAGCACAGGGGCTGCCTGGACTGCATTCGCCAATCCCATGGTCAGCGCTATGGTTAGCAATCTGGTTGTATTCACGGTGTCAGTTCTCCTGTTCAGTGGTTGACCGTCTGCGCATCCATTCGCGCGGCCCATCCGGATGGATGGCATCACTACCCTCCCGGCCGAACTGCGGACCGGGAGGGGTATTCGTTACTTACCGGACTTGATCTTGGTCCAGCTGCGGGTCATCAGACGCTGCACCTTGGCCGGCAGATCTGGGAAGGTGTAGATCTTCTGCAAGGTTGCAGAGTCCGGATAAACCCCCGGATCGGTACGGATCGCCTCGTCAACCAGCGGGGTCGCAGCCTTGTTGCCGTTAGGCGCCTGCACCTGATTGGTGATGTTGGCGATCACGTCGGGCTTCATCAGATAGTTGATGAAGGTGTGGGCCGCCTCGACGTTCTTGGCATCCGCCGGGATGGCGATCATGTCAAAGAAGCTGCCTGCCCCCTCTTTCGGAATGGTGTAGGTAAGTGCCACGCCATTTTTGGCTTCCGCCGCCCGCGCCTTGGACTGCTGCAAATCCATGGAGTAACCGACAGCAACACACAAGTTGCCGTTGGCCAGATCCGAGATGTACTTGGAGGAGTGGAAATAGGCGGTATAGGGACGAATGGAGAGGAACAGCTCCTCGGCCTTCTTCAGCTCGTCCGGCTTCTGGCTATCCGGTTTGAAGCCCAGATATTGCAGGGCGGCCGGTAACATTTCGGTCGGCGAGTCGAGGAAGGAGACGCCGCACTCCTTCAGCTTGGCCATGTTCTCCGGCTTGAACACCAGATCCCAGGAGTTGAGCGGCGCATCGGCCCCCAGTACGGCCTTCACCTTCTCGGCATTGTAGGCATAACCGATGGTGCCCCACAGATAGGGGATGGAGTACTGGTTGCCCGGATCGCTCGGGTCGAGCGCCTTGAGCAGGTCGGTATCCATATTTTGCCAGTTGGAGAGCTTGGACTTGTCCAGCTTCTGGAACACGCCAGCCCTGATCTGTTTGGCCAGGAAGGGGTTGGACGGCACCACGATGTCGTAGCCGGATTTACCAGCCAGCAACTTGGCTTCCAGTACCTCGTTGCTGTCAAACACGTCATAAACCACCTTGATGCCCGTCTCCTTCTGGAAGTTTTCCAGGGTATCCGGGGCGATATAGTCGCTCCAGTTGTAGACGTGCAACACCTTCTCTTCAGCCATTGCTCCGGCACTTGCCATGACCAGAGCCACAGAGGCAGCGATCACTCCCGTTTTGAAAGACATCATCCTTGTCTCCTAAGCAAATTGTATGCGCATGCCAACCTGCCCGGCCGCACCTCAACCCTTCAGCTTGGCGGCTGTCAGATCCAGACTGAGCCTGGCTAGCTTGACCAATTCATCAACCTGTTCCTCGGTGATCACCAAGGGGGGCGATATGATCATGGTATCGCCTACCGCCCTCATCACCAAGCCATTGTTAAAACAGAATTCCCGGCAAGTCATCCCGGCATTGGCATGGGCCGGGAAACGCCGGTTGGTCTGCTTGTCCTGGACGATTTCCAGGGCTGCGACCAGCCCGCGGCCACGGGTTTCACCCACCAGCGGGTGGTCAGCCAGCTCTGCCCAGCGGCGCTGCAAATAGGGGCCGATGGTATCATGCACTCGCTTAACTATGCTCTCCTTTTGCATAAGCTGGATATTGGCCACCGCCACCGCGCAAGAGACCGGATGGCCCGAGTAGGTGAAGCCGTGGTTGAACTCGCCCCCCTCTTCCACCAGCCCCTTGGCAACCCGGTCACTCACCATCACAGCGCCGAGCGGCAGATAACCGGAGGTAATCCCCTTGGCCAGACACATCAGATCCGGCTTGATGCCAAACCCTTCGCTGGCAAACCAGTGGCCGGTACGGCCAAAGCCGCAGATCACCTCGTCGGCTATCAGCAAAATGCCGTAGTGATCGCAGATGCGCTGGATCTCCGGCCAGTAGCTGTCAGGCGGAATGATGACACCGCCCGCCCCCTGGATCGGCTCGCCGATAAAGGCGGCCACCTTCTCCACCCCCAGCTCCAGAATCTTCTGCTCCAGCTGACGGGCCCGCTCCAGCCCGAACTCGTGGGCACTCATCCCCTGCCCCTCACCGAAGTGATAAGGCTGGTCGATGTGCACTATGCCGGGAATGGGCAGACCACCCTGGGCATGCATCCCTTTCATGCCACCCAGACTCGCCCCCGCCACGGTGGAGCCGTGATAGGCGTTGTGGCGGCTGATGATCACCTGTTTTTCCGGTTGCCCTTTGCTGGCCCAGTAGTGGCGCACCATCCGCAGCACGGTGTCGTTGCACTCGGAGCCGGAGCCGGTAAAGAAGACATGGTTGAGATGGGATGGCGTCACTTCGGCCAGCAAGGTGGCCAGCTCGATCACCGGCGGGTGCGCGGTCTGGAAGAAGAGGTTGTAGTAGGGCAACTGCTGCATCTGACGGGTGGCAGCATCCACCAGCTCCTGCCGACCATAGCCCATATTGACGCACCAAAGCCCCGCCATGCCGTCCAGAATGCGCTTGCCTTCGGAGTCTTCCAGATAGACGCCACTGGCTTTGGTGATGATACGGCTGCCCTTCTTGTTCAGAGCCTGAAAGTCGGTAAAGGGGTGCAGGTGGTGGCTGGCATCCTGCTGCTGCCACTCACGGGTAGTCTGTTGCATTGTTAGCTCCTCGGTTCCTTCGATTTAGCTGGTTCTGTTCGTCAATCATCAGGAGGGCTGCCACTCCCGCAATCACTGCCACTTTCGCGTGGACTGCGGCACGGCCTGCTCCTCACATCCTTCAATTCGAGCCAAAAACTGTTATCAACCATGCAACCAGAGCGGTGGCGAGCCAACTTCCGCTCACAACCATCCGCAGGCGGAGGCACTCCTCCATCCCGTATTACCGGTTACAGGCAGGGGAGGCAGCCTGCCTCCCCGATTCGGACGATGCGTGGCCGGCACGCATCCGGGTCAGACGTTCAGCAGCAGGAACTCTCGCTCCCAGCGGCTGATCACCCCGAAGTAGGTCTCGTACTCTTTGCGTTTGACCGCGACAAAGGCGCGTGTGAAGCGCTCCCCCAACATCTCCTTGATCGGCTCGCACTGTTCGAGATGGCTGAGCGCCTCCTCCAGCGAGCGGGGCAGACTGTAGGGCAGGTCGTAGGCGCTGGATTTCATCTCCTGCATGGGCTCCAGCTTCTCCATCATGCCGAGATAGCCGCACGCCAGGGTGGCGGCCAGCGCCAGATAGGGGTTGGCATCGGCACCGGCGAAGCGGTTCTCCACCCGGCGGGCACTGGGGTCGGAGAAGGGTACCCGCAGACCACAGGTGCGGTTCTCGACACCCCACTGGACGTTGCGTGGCGCGCTCTCACCGAAGGTGAGGCGGCGGTAGGAGTTGACGTTGGGAGCCAGCAGGGCTGTCACCGCCGGGGTGTACTTCTGCAGACCTGCGATGAAATGCATGAAGAGTTCGGAGTTGCCGCCATCCGGGGTACCGAACAGATTTCGACCGTTCATATCCTCCAGACTCTGGTGGATGTGCATGGCGGAGCCCGGCTCGTTGCTCATCGGCTTGGCCATAAAGGTGGCGTAGATGCCGTGGCGATGGGCCGCCTCACGCATGGTGCGCTTGAAAAGGAACACCTGATCCGCCAGATCGATGGCATCCCCGTGCAGGAAGTTGATCTCCATCTGGGCAGCACCGGACTCGTGGATCAGGGTATCCACCTCCAGCTCCTGCGCTTCGCAGTAGTCATACATGTCTTCGAAGATGGGATCGAACTCGTTGACCGCATCGATACTGAAGGACTGGCGAGCGGTCTCCGGACGGCCGTTGCGCCCTACCGGCGGCATCAGCGGATAGTCGGGGTCTTCGTTGCGGGTGACCAGATAGAACTCCAGCTCGGGCGCCACCACCGGCTTCCAGCCCTGAGCCTCGTAAAATGACAGAACCCGACGCAGTACGGAGCGAGGTGCAATGTCGATCAGCTTGCCGTTGACGTCGTAACAGTCATGGATAACCTGAGCGGTAGGTTCCAGCGCCCAAGGGACGAAACGGATGGTGTTGGGGTCAGGATAGAGCTGCATGTCCCGCTCCAGCGGATCGATCATGCTGTCGTCATCCGGATATTCGCCGGTCACTGTCTGGGTGAAGATCACCTCGGGCAGACGCATGCCCCCTTCTCGCAAAAACTTGTTGGCTGGGATGATCTTGCCCCGGGCGTTGCCGGTGAAATCAGGGAAGAGACACTCCACTTCCGTGATGCGATTGCTCTCCATCCAGCCCTTGATACTGTCCATGTTAAACCCCGACTCTACGGTTGCCATTGGCAAGGGTGTCTAATATATGGAACACCCTTGTTATCAAATTGTAATCAACACCACCATAAAAGCCCGCTATCAGGGGTAATGTCAAGCAGTGGTGTTTAAAAAACTATAAATAACGGCGCATATAATGACCAAGTCGGCACCAAATACTAAACACTCGTGGTCTCGCCTCTCCCCAGTGCAAAGCCGGTGCCAACCGGCCAAAACCAGATGTCAGATCCCGTCAGATCAGCCGCTAAAGGGGCCATTTTTTTGCAAAGGCGCACAATCCCTGTCCTATTTGCTTTGCTTGGCTGCTTTTTTTTGGTACAAGGCCCGCCCTGATTTGCACTCTCTTGCATGAAAACGGTGCAAATCAGACGAGAAGGGCTTGGTCTGCAGGCAGACAGCCCCCATAAACATGGATAATTGGGTTAGTAAACTGACTGGTAGTAAATCGTATGTGTGATTTCATGACTGAAGACCAACTGGCCTTTTACAAGGGGCAGATCGAGCGGCAGATCGCCGAGCTCGAAGAGCGCCTGAACTCCCAGGCCAGCCAGGCCATCGCCACCGACACCAACGAGATGGCCGATGAAATTGACCGTGCCAGTATCGAGGAAGCCCGCCGTCTGGAGCTGAACCGCATCGAGCACGACAAGCTGCACCTGCGCAAGCTGAGGGGCGCATTGAAGCGAATGAACGATGGAGATTTCGGTTACTGTGAATCTTGTGGTGACGAGATCTCTCTCAAGCGGCTGCAAGCTCGTCCAGAGTCCCGTTTCTGCGTCGAATGCCAGAGCACCAAGGAATTTAACGATACCCACGTGTTCCGCCGCGTCGCCTGATTCTTCGAAGAACCGTCACCATTCAGGTGCAACAGACGCCAGCAAGGCTGGGCCCGCGCTCAACCTTGCACAACGCCTCGCAGCAAGATGGTGACAAGTTCTGTTAGACTCCGGACACCTTCCGGAATCTACAGGAGAATAGAGAGTGAAATGGCTCATCAAACTGTGTTTGTGCCTGCCACTGCTGGCACAAGCACAGGTTCTGACGGTCAAGGTTCCCAGCCGTCCCGTCAACAATCTTGATCAGGAGTACCAGCTCAAACTGCTGGAACTGGCCCTGACCCGCTCCGGACAACCCTTTCGCATCCAGCCTGTCGAACTCGACCTCAACCAGTTCACCCTTCAGCAGCAGCTGAGCAAGGGCAAGACCATCAACGTCTTCTGGATGGGTACCTCCAGCGCACTCGAATCCTCCCTGATTGCCGTCCCCATTCCGCTGTTTCGCGGACTGGAAGGATTGCGGCTGTCGTTCATCCACGCGGATGCCCAAGAGAAGTTCAACCAGATCAATACTCTGGCCGACCTCAAACAGCTGAAGGCGGCGCAAGGGGTCGGTTGGGCCGATAACAAAATTCTGGAAAATGCGGGCATCCCGACCTTCTCCGGCCGCTACAGCAGCTTGTTTCGCCTTATCAACGACGGCGACAAGATCGACTTCTTCCCGCGCGCCCTGGTAGAGATCTTCGCCGAGCGCAGCGAGCTGGTGGCGCAGTATCCCAACCTCGCCATCGAGCAACATCTGCTGATCCGCTACCCCTTCGCCCAGTTCTTCTTCGTCAGCCCCGAATACCCCAAGCTGGCCAAGGCGATTCAGACCGGGTTGGAGCGGGCCTATGCCGATGGCAGCTTTATGAAGTTCTTCCATGACAACCCCAAGATCCGCGAAGCACTGGCCAGCGCCAACCTCGATCAGCGGGTCACCATCGCCCTGCCCAATCCGGACATGACCCCGTTGCTAAAATCCATTCCGGCCCAATATTGGGATTATCCACCACAGGGATAAGCATCCCGAGCGCCTGACCATGAGGGTCAGGCCGCGAGAACACAGTGCGCCAGGGAGGAGCCATGAAGGGAATCCAGGAGTGGTTTGTGGAGTACGGCCAGAGCCATCGCCATCCGATAAACGTCGCCATCCACAAACTGGCGGTGCCGGGCATCTATCTCTGCTCGCTGGCGCTGCTCTGGTGTCTGCCGCTCGGGCCCTTGCCAGAGCCCCTCAACTGGGCGGCAGTGGCGGCCATTCCGGTGCTGCTGTTCTATCTGCAACTGTCGTTTTCGCTGTTCGCGGGGATGGCGGTGCTGACCGCGCTCGGGCTGGCCTTCTGCCACCAGTGGCAGGGGCCGCTGCTGTGGCCCGCGGTGGCGGCGTTCGTGATTCTCTGGATAGCCCAGTTTGTCGGCCACAAGATCGAGGGCAAACGCCCCTCCTTCCTCGCCGACCTGCAATTTCTGCTGATAGGCCCCGCCTGGGTGCTCGCCAGCCTCTATCGTCGCCTGGGCATTCCCTATTGAGGAGTGCCGGGCCAACAGGAGAGACCATGACACATAACCACACGCGACATAATGCCCTGCGCCGCGCCCTGCCCCTGCTGCTGGGGGCCCTGTTTGCCGGCCCGGCGCTGGCCGACAAGGCCGACCCGGTCGGTGAAGTGAGCACAGCCTTCAAGCTGTTTGGCCCCAACCACAAGATCCTGGTGGAGGCATTCGACGACCCGCGCATCGACGGTGTCGCCTGCTATCTGGCGCGCCCCAAGACAGGTGGCGTCAAAGGTGGGCTGGGACTGGCGGAAGATCCCTCCCACGCCTCCCTGTCGTGCCACCAGATCGGCCCCATCACCCTGCCCGAAAAGCTGAAGGCGGGAGAGGAGGTGTTCGATGTCAGCACTTCACTGGTGTTCAAGGAGCAGAAAGTGGTGCGTTTTTACGACAAGAAACGCAATTCACTGGTTTACCTGACCTACAGCACCAAACTGGTGGATGGTTCGTACAAGAGTGCAGTCAGCGCCGTTCCCATTATGCCGTGGGGACAATAACCAGCCGGTTTGTCAGGTGATAGCTGACCCATTTTGTTGTAATTTGACGACACACACGCTGCGGAGCACATACCATGAAAGTCGCCGTATTCAGTACCAAGAGCTATGACAAAGAGCATTTCAACCAGGCCAACAGCCAGTACGGCTTCGACCTAGAGTTTTTCGATGTGCGGCTGGAGGCCAAAACGGCCCGACTGGCTCACGGCTTCCCAGTGGTGTGTCTGTTCGTCAATGACGATGCCGACCGCGAGGTATTGACCGAACTGGCTGCCAACGGCACCCAGGTGATCGCCCTGCGCTGCGCCGGTTACAACAACGTGGACCTGGCCGCGGCCAAAGAGCTGGGGCTGAAAGTGGTGCGGGTGCCCGCCTACTCCCCCGAGGCGACCGCAGAACACGCGGTCGGCATGATGATGTGCCTCAACCGCCGCATCCACAAAGCCTATCAGCGCACCCGCGACGCCAACTTCTCGCTGGAGGGGCTGGTCGGCTTCAACATGCATGGCAAGACCGTTGGCGTCATCGGCACCGGCAAGATCGGTCTGGCCGCCCTGCGCATCCTCAAGGGCTTCGGGGTTCGCCTGCTGGTCAACGATCCTTACCAGAATCCGGCAGCCATCGAGCTGGGTGCCGAGTACGTGGATCTCGATACCCTGTTCCGCCAATCCGACATCATCAGCCTGCACTGCCCGCTGTTCAAAGAGAACTACCACCTGTTGAACAAGGAGGCGTTCGCCAAGATGAAGGACGGGGTGATGATCATCAACACCAGCCGTGGCGGTCTGCTCGACTCCAACGCCGCCATCGAGGCGCTCAAGACCTCCCGTATCGGCGCACTGGGGCTGGACGTCTACGAGGAGGAAGAGGATCTCTTCTTCTCCGACAAGTCCAACGAGGTGATCACCGATGACGTGTTCCGCCGCCTGTCTGCCTGCCACAACGTGCTGTTCACCGGCCATCAGGCGTTCCTGACCCGCGAGGCGCTGCACGCCATCGCCGATACCACCCTCGGCAATATCCGCGCCATCGAGATCCAGGGCCGCTGCGACAACGAAGTGGAATAAGGGCTCGCCCTCTCTTCGTCACGCGCCGGGTTGTGAGACCCGGCGCCTTCGGGTAGGCTAGCCCCCCTTTTTTATTCAGGAGTCTGGCGCCCATGTTTATCGGATTTGATTACGGCACCTCCAACTGTGCCGTGGCCGTGATGGAACAAGGTAGCCCCAGGCTGCTGAATCTTGGCGCATCCCGCTATCTCCCTTCCACCCTGCATGCGCCCCACCGGGATGCTATCGCCGGTCTGTTGGCCGAAGGGCTGGCACCCGCCCAGCAGGCGGAGTACCTCAAGCTACGTGGCCCCGTGGTCACCCGCGCCCAGACGGTTCGCCGCCAGATGCGGGAAGAGGGGCTGATCGACGAGCTGAGCTTTGGCGGTGCCGCGCTGGAGCGCTATCTGGAAGAGCCGGACGACGGCTACTACATCAAATCGCCGAAATCCTTTCTCGGCGCCTATGGCCTCAAGGCCCCCCAGATCGCCCTGTTTGAAGACATCGTCTGCGCCATGATGCTCCATGTCCGCCAGCAGGCGGAGCAGCAGCTCGGTGCCCCGATCCGCCAGGCGGTGATCGGCCGTCCGGTCAACTTCCAGGGTCTGGCGGGGGAAGAGAGCAACCAGCAAGCTATCGCCATCCTGACCGAGGCGGCCCGTCTGGCCGGTTTCGAGCAGGTAGAGTTCCTCTATGAACCGGTGGCCGCCGGGTTTGAATTCGAGGCGCGCCTCACCGAAGACGCCGTGGTGCTGGTGGTGGATATCGGCGGCGGTACCACCGACTGCTCCATGCTGCGGATGGGCCCGAGCTACCGCGATCAGCTGGATCGCAGCGGCGATCTGCTCGGCCACAGCGGCCAGCGGATCGGCGGCAACGACTTCGATATCCGCCTGACGGTGGAAGGGATGATGCCGCTGCTCGGCATGCACGAGACCCTCAAGACCGGCAAGCCGCTGCCCCACCCGCTGTTCTGGGATGCGGCCGCCATCAACGACGTCAGCGCCCAGAGCCGCTTCTACAGCCTCGACACCGCCCGCCAACTGCAGGAGCTGCAGCTCGACAGCCAGCCTGGCAGCAAGCTGGGTCGTCTGGCCAGCCTGCGGGCCCACAAGCTGAGCCACCAGCTGGTGTGGCGTGCCGAGCAGGGCAAGATCGCCCTCTCGGAGCAGGAACTCAATCGCCAGTCGCTGGCCGAGCTGGAAAAAGGGCTGGAAGCGGAACTGACCCGCGAACAGCTGGCCAACGCCTCGGCCCTGCTGCTGGAGAAGATTGGCGAGCTGATGGACGAAGCGATTGCCGCCGCCGGTGTGCAGCCGGATCGCATCTTCGTCACCGGCGGTAGCGCCCGCTCGCCGCTGATCGCCAGCTTTATCCGCCAGAAGCTCCCCTCCATCCCGCTTGAGGGTGGCGATGACTTCGGCTCGGTGGCTGCCGGTCTTGCCCGTTATGCCGAGCGGCTGTTCGCCAACTGAGCCCTGAGATAGCGTAAATCGATGGCAACATAACCAAGGTGTTGCTATTAAGCGACAGTCTCGCGGGACAAGGGGCGACAGAAGCGGTCGGTCGTCCCCTCTCCCGCCCTGCTCCCGACTGCCCAAAAAGGGTATTCTTGACGCTCCCCCAACCGGAGCCCCCTCATGCCCAGATTGCCCTTTTTGCTGATCCCCCTGTTACTGCTCGCTGGCTGCAGCTCGACCGCCTTTGTTCAGCAAGATCTGCAACACCACCACTGGGTACTGAGCAAACTGGATGGCGAACCGATCAAGGCCCCCCGCGACAATCCTCCCGATTTCGAGATCGGCGAGCACTTCACCGTCAACGGCATCGCCGGTTGCAACCGCTACTTCGGTCAGGGCCATCTGGAAGATGACAAACTGTGGATCACCAGTCTGGGCAGCACCGAAATGGCCTGCATGCCGCCGCTCGACACTATCGAACAGGCTGTACTGACCACCCTTACCGAGGGGGCGACCTTGAGCGGCACCAGTCAGAACCTGATCCTGCAGGGCAAACGGCACCGTTTGGAATACACCTTGCGCGACTGGGTGTTCTAGCGCTCACAAAGCCGCATCACAAACAGGAACATGTTGTCCGGCTGTGGCACAATATGAGGCAGAGTTCGCAACGGAGGCTGCCTCAGCCATGTCGATGGATCGCCTGTTTGACAAGATCAAACAACTCCCCACTATTCCCAAGCTGCTGCACGAGTTGATGCAGAGCTTCAACGACGAGAATGCCCGCATCGACCAGATTGCGGCCAAGATCGCCATGGACCAGGTGATCAGCGTCAAGGTGCTAAAGATGGCCAACTCGGCCGCCCTGCGCCGTGGCAACGAAGTGACCTCCATCGAACAGGCGGTGATCCGCCTCGGCTTCAACCGACTGCGCTCTGTGGTGGTCGCTTCCGGCATCATCGGCACCTTCAAGGCCCCGCCCAGCTTCGACAAGAACAAGTTCTGGACCGAGACCTTCCAGGTCGCCACCATCGCCAAAACCCTGGCCCAGGAGGCCAAGGTGCTCGACCCCGAGACCGCCTTCACCTGTGCTCTTATCCACAACATCGGCGAACTACTGATCCAGAGTACCTTGCCGGAAGAGGCGGAGCTCATCAATCTGGCGATCCAGAAGGGGAGCAGCCGGGTCGAGGCCCAGCGGGAGATGCTGGGTTACGACTACGCCCAGCTCGGTGCCGAGCTGGCGCGGCGCTGGAACCTCTCCGAGGCCTTCGTCGATGCCATCTCCCAACAGCTGGATCCCCTCTCCCACGATCCGGTCAGCAAGGAGGCGGTGCTGATCCGCCTCGCCGTGTTTATCTCCTTCGCCTGGAACGCGGGAGTGCCTGCCCAGGCCATCATCGCCCGCTTCCCCAAACCGCTCGCCGACCAGTTGGGACTGGATCCCAAGTCGCTGGCAGGCCAGCTCGAAACACTGCATGAACAGGGTAATGCCCTTGCCGATCTTCTGACTCAATAAGCATCATGACCCATCCGTTTCTGTTTCATCCCCAGGTGGCGCCCTGGTTCAAAGAGAGCGCCGACGCACTGCAATTGACCCTCTTTAGCGATCTGGATGCACCGATCCGCGAGGTGTGGCTACGCCACGAGCCGGATAACGAGGAGTACCTGATCCCGATGACGGCGGTCTCCACCCGCGATCAGCTGCAGGTGTGGCAGGCGACCCTGCCGCTCATCAAGGGACAGGATATCCACCTCTACAGCTTCAAGTGCCTCACCGACGAGGAGCAGTGGTGGCTGCACGGGGCGGGCGTCAGCGCGTCCATGCCGCCACGGGAGCAACATTTTCGCTTCAACAGCCTGCACCAGCCACCGGCCTGGGTGCAGGATCAGGTGTTCTACCAGATCTTCCCCGACCGCTTCTGCAACGGCGACCCGTCGCTGAGCGTCAAGCATCACGAGTACGAATATCGCGGCAAAGCGGTCATCAGCAAGGCGTGGGGCGAACCGGTCAGTCGCCATGAAGAGGGCCACGGCGCCTGCGAGTTTTACGGTGGCGATCTGGCGGGGATCGATGCCAAGCTGCACTATCTGCAATCTCTCGGGGTGACGGCGCTCTACCTCAACCCCATCTTCGATTCGCCGAGCAACCACAAGTACGACACCCAGGACTACTTCAAGGTCGATGCCCACCTCGGCAGCAACGCGCAGTTCGCCGAGCTGACCCGCAACCTGCACCAGCGCGGCATGAAGATCATCCTCGATGCGGTGGTCAACCACACCTCTACCGAGCACCCCTGGTTCTGCCCGCCACTGGGAGCCCAGAGCAACCCGGACTCCCCGTGGCGCAGCTTCTACACCTTTGATAAAGAAGGGGATTACGTCAGCTGGAAGGGCATTCGCAGCCTGCCCAAGCTCGACTTCTCCTGCGAGAAGGTACAGGACGCCGTCTATCGGGCCGATGACGCCATCCTCCGTTACTGGATGCGCGCCCCCTACCAGATCGATGGCTGGCGCTTTGACGTCATCCACATGTTGGGCGAGCGCGGCACCGCCGAGGGCAACAGTGGTCACGTGCGCGCCATTCGCGGGGCAGTGAAGCAGGAGAACCCGGACGCCTATGTGCTCGGCGAACACTTCTTCGAGGCGAGCCAGTGGCTGCAAGGGGATCAGGAGGACGGCGCCATGAACTACTACGGCTTCGCCCACCCGATCCGTGCCTTCCTGGCTGGCAAGGATATCGCCTACCACCCCATCAAGATCAGCGCCGAAGAGCTGGATCGCTGGCTCAAACTGGCGCGGGCCCATATCCCGTTCAAGAACCAGCTGGCCCAGTTCAACCTGCTGGACAGCCACGATACCGCCCGCTTCCTCCATCTGCTGGGAGAGGACAAACAGCGGATGCAGCTGGCCGCCACACTGCTGCTCACCTATATCGGTGTGCCGTCCATCTACTACGGCGATGAAGTGGGGCTCTCCGGCGGCAACGACCCGGACTGCCGCCGCTGCTTCCCGTGGGATACCACAGACTGGGATCACGTGCTGCACGACCACTATCGTCGGCTGATCCAGATCCGCCGCCAGCGCCCCTCCCTGCGCCGTGGCGATATCCAGACCCTCTACGCCGGGCCCCACAGCTATGTGTTCGCCCGTACCCTGCAAAGCGATCAGGTGGTGGTGGCTTGCAACCGCCACCCGAGCGAGCCGCGCACCATCAGCCTGCCCCTGTGGCAGACCGCCAGCCCCGCCAGCCGTTTCACCGATGCCTTCAACGGCGAGAAGTTTGAAGTGGTGCAGGGCGAGGTGCAGCTCACCATCCCCGCCAACTCGGCCCGGGTGCTGATCTCCAGCTGAGCGAGCAACTTACGCGCTGAAAACAAAACCGGAGCCCAAGGCTCCGGTTGTTTATTCCGTTCAATCCACCATGACGTCTGGCCCTTAGCCAGCCACCATCAGTAGTTGATGCTGACGTAGGGTACTTCCGGCACCTGCCAGCACTGCTTGAGGTAGACGGTGAGCACGAAGAAGAAGTTGGCCAGCAGGTTGGCGAAGCGATAGAGAATGGGATCGAAGACCACCTCGCTCTCTTCCAGCCGCACCAGCAGCCGTACCACCTTCTTGCTGCCGCAGCGGCACAGATGGAGGGTGGGAATGGGCTGCGGCCCCTGTGGCAGCACAAAACCTGTGACGCTGCCGCGACTCGCCTCGTTGTAGTGGTCGTAACGGGCCTTGAGCCACTCAAGGTCTGCATCGAAGATCCCCAGCTTGCCGCGCACCGAGCCGTTGAGGTTGTAGATAAGCCGCTGCAGCGCCGCGAGATCCGCCATCACGGGCCGGGTATCCGCATCCGGCGCAAGGTATGACAGCACGGCCCCGACCTGACAGCAGAGCTCATCGGTGGCGATTTCAAAATCACATTTGAGCGAGGTTTCGAAGATAAAGGGGTAGCAGAGCTCGCGCTCGTCTCTTGGCTTCTTGGGGTTCATGGGGCAACCGGATTGGAAAAAAGGCCAGTTTGCCAGCCCCCACAGGAGCTGGCAAACGGCAGGTTATGGCTTGGGCTGCGCGCTGGCGGCTCAGACGCTCCTGCCGGCGGGCTCGGTGGAGGGCTGGAACTGGCCGATCATCCGCAGCGCCTCCAGCATGCGCTGGTTGAAGTTGGTGAAGCTGCTGATCTGTGCCGGATCGCTCTGACCGCGAGCGGCCAGCACAGCCGGGGTCAGCGCCTGTTGCTGGGATGGTGGCAGCAGGGTATCTGCCTGTTTCTGCACCTGCTCCAGCTTGGGCAGGTAGTCGGCAAACGGCTTGAGCAGATCCTGCAGGGAGTGCGCTCCCTGATAGGTCTGACTCAGCTTGACGCTCTGCTTGAGCTTGAGGGAGTAGGAGGCCAGCTGACTGTCGTCCAGTTTCAGTTCGTTCGCCTTATCCAGCAGATCCTCGAAGTTGCCGGAGAAGAAGTTCCCCGCCAGCTCGTCGATCCCCTTGACCAGCTTGCCGATGGACTCCATCTCCTCACTGCTGAGATCCCCCTCCAGCGAGAAACTGAAGCTCTGGCTCGACTTGAGGCTGAACTGACTACCGCTCTCATCCTTCTGGGACTTGGTCTGCCAGCTGTCGTTGAATCGCAGCACTACCTTGTCGCCATCCTTGGTCTGGATCTCCAGATAACCCTGCTGGCGACTGGCCATCTCGGCCTGCCCCATGTCGGTCGGGGAGACCTTGCCGAAGAACTCCTTCTCGAACTCCTCGAGCCCTTTCTGGATCAGCTTGTAGCTCTGATCGATACCAGTTTTGATATCCTCGTTGTCAGTCGCCCACTTGCCGAGCTGCTTCTTCGCCTCGTCAAAGCCCTTGTCGATCCCCTTGCGGGCCTGCTCCATCATCCCGGTCAGGTCGTCGTCGGATTTGCCATCGGCCCGCGCGGCACCGAGTCGCCCGGTCACGAACTGCAGCACGTTGTCCGCCACCGACTGGAAGTCGAACAGGGTCTCCGGGGTGATCTCCTCGGGCTCTTTCACCTTCGGCGCCTGATAGCCCTGGCCGTTGATCTCCAGCGAGAACTGCAATGCCTGCTGGATCAGCACCTGCGCCCACTTGGGCGGCTTGTGCAAGGAGACCGCCTCCTCGCTCTTGACCTGTTTCTGCTCCGCCTGTTGGGGCGATTTGGGAGAAACACCCACTCCCTTGGGTTGGGCTGCGCCCACGCCTTCGATCTGCATAATGTGTCCTCCCACCATGCCTGTAGATCAGCTATCGGCCTGACTGAACACTTCTTGACCACAAAATGCTGGACAATCTGCGGCTGGCTTTTAAAATCGGGCCCCTTTGGGTGGCCTGTTGCCTTCCCCCGATTTCGACCCGGCCCGGCCGGTGTGCATGTGAGGTATTTATGACCCAGTCCCAACAGCCTTCCGCGAACGCTCCGGCGCCTAGAACCGCGGCCGACTATCAGGCCCAACTCGACGAAAAGCGCGCTCGCCTCACCGGGCTGTTTGCCGGCTTCACCCTCCCGGCGCTGGAAGTGCACAGCTCACCGGCGGAGTACTACCGGATGCGCGCCGAATTTCGCATCTGGCACGAAGGGGATGACCTCTTCCACTGCATGTATGCCCCGGCGACCAAAGAGATCATCAAGATAGACCACTTCCCTACCGCCAGCCGCCTCATCAACCAGTTGATGCCGCTGCTGCTGGAGGGGCTGCGCCCACACCCGGTGCTGCGCCGCAAGCTGTTCCAGATTGACTACCTCTCCACCCAGTCCGGCCAGATCATTGTCAGCCTGCTCTATCACCGCAAGCTGGAGGCCGAATGGCAACAAGCCGCCGAAGCGCTGCAGGCCGATCTGCGCGCCAAGGGGTTCGAGCTGCAGCTGATTGGCCGCGCCCACAAGCAGAAGATTTGTCTGGGGGATGACTTCGTCATCGAACAGCTCAACGTGGCGGGTCGCCAGCTCATCTACAAGCAGGTGGAGAACAGCTTCACCCAGCCCAACGCCGCCATCAACGAGCAGATGCTGGCCTGGGCGCTGGATGTGACCAAGGGGAGCGAAGGGGACCTGCTGGAGCTCTATTGCGGCAACGGCAACTTCTCCATCGCGCTGGCGCAGAACTTCCGCAAGGTGCTGGCCACCGAGATCGCCAAGCCGAGCGTCGACTCCGCCCAGTTCAACATCGCCGCCAACGGCGTCGACAACCTGATCATCCTGCGCATGTCGGCAGAGGAGTTCACCATGGCGATGCGTGGCGAGCGGGAGTTCAACCGCCTCAAGGGGGTCGACCTCAAGAGCTACCAGTGCAACACCATCTTCGTCGACCCGCCCCGCGCCGGTCTCGACGATGCCACCGTCAAGCTGGTGCAGGAGTACGACAACATCCTCTACATCTCCTGCAACCCAGATACCCTGCAGGCCAACATGGCGGTACTGGGCGAAACCCACGAGATCGCCCGCTTCGCCCTGTTCGACCAGTTCCCCTGGACCCATCACATGGAAGCCGGGGTCTATCTGCGCCGCAAAGCCGGTTGATTCAGGCAGGCAGGAAAACAACAACAGGGCCGGATGGCCCTGTTTTGTTATTGACTGAACACAGGCCTCACTCCAGCCGGAAGTGGCCCACGATCTCCCGCAGCCGGTCGTAGGTCTGCTGCATCGCCGCAGAGCTGGCGACCGTCGCTTCGCCATTGTGGGTCAGCTGGCGGATCACTTCAGCGATGGCGCTCATGTTGCGATTGATCTCTTCGGCCACCGCGCTCTGCTGCTCCGCCGCCGTGGCGATATGGCTGATGAGATCGTTGATCTCCACAACTTCCCCTGTCATCAGATCCAGCGACTCGTTGACCCTGGTGGTGTTCTCGGCCGCCCCCTGACAGCTCTGCTTGGTGTTGCCCATGGCATCCACCACGGTGCGGGTGCCCCGCTGCAGACTGGCCAGCATGGTCTGGATCTCGGCTGTGCTCTGCTGGGTGCGGGCCGCGAGGGAGCGCACCTCGTCCGCCACCACCGCAAAACCGCGACCCTGTTCACCGGCGCGGGCCGCCTCGATGGCGGCGTTGAGGGCCAGCAGGTTGGTCTGTTCGGCAATGCTGCCGATCACCCCCAGCACTGAGCCAATCTGCTGCACATCCTGTTGCATCGCCTCGATGGAGCGGGCAGTGGCTTCCACTTCGTCCACCAGCGCCATCACGCTGGCCATCGCCTGATCTACTACCTGACGGGACTGGCTCGCCAGCTGCTGGCTCTGGCCGGTGAGCTGGGCGGTGCTGGCCGCACTCTCGGAGACGGAGACCGCGGTGCGGCTCATCTCGTTGATAGCGGTCACCACCTGCTCGGTCTCGCGTACGTGGTCCGCCAGCAGGGACTGGGCGGCGCCGGTCTGGCTGGCCAACCCCTCGATGCCGCTGTTGAGCTGGCCGCTCGCCTGCCGCACCTCCCCCATCATCTCCTGCAGCCGCTCGATAAAGCGGTTGATGCCGGCCGAGATCTGGCCCAGATCATCCTTGCTGGTTACCGCCAGTCGGCGGGTGAGATCGCCGCTGCCGCGAGAGAGCTCCAGCACAAGATCCCGCAACGAGAGGATGGGGCGATATGCCACATTGAGCGCCAACATCGCCAGCACCATCACCACGATCGCCACGCCGCACAGCGCCATGATGATCTGGCCGTTGAGGGCCCGGGTCATGGCCCGGATGTAGTCAAGATCGATGTAGCCGGTCAGCGTCCAGCTGCTGCCGCGAATATCCAGCTGGTTGGGGCGCGCTTCACTCTCCCCCTGCGGTTTGCTGTCATAGAGGTTGTTGCCCTGACTGTCGGCCAGCGAGAAGTAGCGGCCATCGCCACTCATCTTCTCCAGCAGGCTTTTGAACTCGCTCATGTCGAGGTAGTAGAGATAGGCGGAATCGGCACCGCGCGGCACCAGAATGGTGATGACCGGCTTGCCATCCACCTGTTGCAGCGGGCTGACGGTGATCTGGTTGTTGGCGGCAGGGATCAGCTTGCGCAGGGCATCGACTTTGGCACTGTCGTTGATGACCCCGCTCACGTCGAAGGCCATGTCGCCGATCACTTTGACGATGTTGTGAAAGCCGGTCTCTTGCAGGGTCTTCTTGACGTTGGTCACCCCGAAGTTGAGGTTGGCGGCCAACAGGATTTTCTGATTGATGTCGCTGGCCAGCTTCTCTTTGACCAGGGTGATCTGCTCGGTGATGTTGTGGGTGGCCTGAGTGCGAATGTAACCACTGATGAAGTGATTCACGCTGAGCCCAGCGGTGCCGATGGTGACCAGAATGGCCAGTAGCAGCAAGAGGTAAATCTTGACCTTGAATGGCATGGGTTCCCTCCAGAAGAGAGGGCTGGCAGCGCCAACCCTCCCTGCCAATCGTTATTTCTTCTTGGCGTACTTCATGGAATCCAATGCCACCGCCAGAATGATGATGCCGCCCTTGATGATGAACTGCCAGTAAGGGCTGACCCCGATATAGGTCAAACCATAGTTGATCAGGGTGAAGATAAGTACGCCGGTGATCACACCCGCGACCGTTCCCACCCCGCCGGCAAACGACACGCCGCCCACCACGCACGCCGCGATGGCATCCAGCTCGTACATGAAGCCGAGGTTGTTGGTGGCGCTACCGATACGGCCTGCTTCCAGCATGCCGCCGAAGGCGTAGAAGACCCCCGCCAGCGCATAGATCATTACCAGATTGACCGCCACATTGACGCCGGAGACCTTGGCTGCCTCGGGGTTGCCGCCGATGGCGAAGATGTTTTTGCCAAAGCGGGTCTTGTTCCACAGCACCCAGACAAAGACGCTGGCGATGGCCGCATAGAAGGTGAGATAGGAGAGTTTGAATCCTCCTATCCGGATAAACCCTTGGGCGAAGCTGGAGAAGCGGGGGTCAAACCCGGCCACCGGCGAAGCCCCTACCGAGTCAAAGTAGAGGGAGTTGATACCGTAGACGATGATCATGGTGCCCAGGGTGGTAATGAACGGGGTAACGTTCAGGTAGGCCACGATCAGACCGTTGACCAGACCAATCAGCGCCCCCACCACACAGACCAGCAGGATCACCGCAGGAATGGGCACCTCCCCCAACGTCGGGAACACCTTGTTGACGTTGGTCAGCGCCTGCAACATGGTTGCTGCTATGAGTGCCGCTAGACCGACCTGACGACCGGCCGAGAGATCCGTCCCCTGAGTGATGATGATGCCCGCCACCCCCAGCGCTATGATGACCCGCACCGAGGACTGGGTCAGAATGTTGCTGAAGTTGGTGAGGCTCAGGAAGGAAGGCTCCTGGATCACGATGACCATGAGCAGCACCAGCAGCACCAGATAGATGGCGTTTTCCTTGAGCGCCTGCATCAGATTGAAATTTTTAGCCGACTCCATAAATGTCTTCCTGTCTCTAGAGGTACAGAGATGCCAGGCGCAGTATCTCGCTCTGGTCAGTTTCTTTGGTATTGACGATCCCGGCGACCCGGCCATTGCTCATCACCATGATGCGGTCGGTGATCCCCAGCAATTCCGGCATCTCTGACGAGATGATGATGATCCCCTTGTCCTTCTTCGCCAGCTCCAGGATGAGCTGGTAGATCTCGAACTTGGCCCCGACGTCTATGCCGCGGGTGGGCTCGTCGAGCATCAGGATCTCCGGCTGGGTCAGCAGCCAGCGACCGATGATCACCTTCTGCTGGTTGCCCCCGGAGAGGGAACCTATCTGGGTCTGCTGGGTCGGCGTCTTGACCCGCATGGAGTCGATCACCCACTGGGTATCGCTCTTCATCTTGTTGTCGCTGAGCAGCCCCATGGAGCCCTTGTAGCTGTCCATGTTGGCGATCAGGGAGTTGAAGGCGATATCGAGCCGGGAGTAGATACCGGTGGAGCGGCGCTCTTCCGTCACCAGCGCAAAGCCGTTGCGGATCGCTTCGTGGGCGTTGTGGTTGGCCACCTCTTTGCCGTGCAGCTTGATGCTGCCCTGACTGCGATCGCGAATACCGAACAGGGTCTCGACGATATCGGTGCGCTTGGCCCCCACCAGTCCGGCGATGCCGAGGATCTCCCCCTTGTGCAGGTTGAAGGTCACATCCTGAATGGAGGGCTGGTTTTTCGCCGTCAGGTGTTCGATCTCGAGGATCACCTCTTTCGGCTGGTTGGTCTTTTCCGGGAAACGCTGGGTCAGTTCACGGCCGACCATCATCCCGATGATCTGATCCATGGTCATGCCCTTGAGCGGCTGGGTTGCCACCCACTGGCCATCCCGCAATATGGTGATCTCGTCACAGAGCTGGAAGATCTCCTCCATCTTGTGAGAGATGTAGACGATGCCGCACCCCTTCTCCTTCAACTTGTTGATGATCTTGAAGAGGTGGTTCACCTCTTTCTCGGTCAGGGAGGAGGTGGGTTCATCCATGATGACGATCTTGGCGTCGTAGGAGAACGCCTTGGCGATCTCGATCATCTGCATCTGGGAGACCGACAGGGTCGCGACCTTCACCTTGGGGTCGATGTCGATATCCAGCTCATCGAAGATGCGCTTGGTGTCGTCATACATCTTGCCGTGGTCGATAAACCACCCCTTGGTGGGGTAGCGGCCGAGCCACATGTTGTCCATCACGGTACGCTGCAGCACCAGGTTGAGCTCCTGATGCACCATGGAGACGCCATTTTCCAGCGCCTCTTTCGAGGAGGTGAAGTTGATCTCCTGCCCCTTGAAGAAGATCTTGCCCTGATCCTTCTCGTAAATGCCGAACAGGCACTTGAGCAGTGTGGATTTTCCCGCTCCGTTCTCGCCCATCAACGCATGCACAGAATGAGGACGGACCCGTAAATTGACATTATCGAGTGCCTTGACGCCGGGAAAGCTCTTACTGACGTCAATCATCTCCAACAGCCATTCTGATTGTTGCTGTGTTGTCATATCAGCCATCACATCTGGTTGAAAAAAGGGCAAGGGGATCTCCCTTGCCCTGGAGGAGGGAATTACTCGAATTTGGACAGGTTGTCTTTATCCACACCGACGTAGGCAACACGTACTACCTTGTCGACGATATTCCACTTGGTGCCTTCACCGGCCGGTTTGCCTTCAGCCAGGTTCTTGGTCAGCTCGAAGGTGGCTTTGGCCTGGTTGGCCGCATCGTTCAGCACGGTACCCGCCATGGCACCGCTCTTGACCATGGCCAGCGCTTCCGGCAGCGCATCGACGCCGAACACCGGAATGGCAGTCTTGCCCTGTGCTTTCAGTGATTCGACTGCGCCCATTGCCATGCCGTCGTTGTTGGCGATGACCACTTCGATCTTGTTGGCGTTGGGGCCGGAGATCCAGGCGTCCATCTTGTCTTTCGCCATGGCGGTATCCCACATACCGGTATCCATATGCAGTTGTTCAGTCTTGACGCCGCCATCGTTCAGGGTCTTGACCACGTAGGAGGTGCGCGCTTCGGCATCCGGGTGGCCCGGCTCCCCTTTCAGCAGCACGAACTGGATCACGCCATCCTTGTTCAGATCCCACTCCGGATGGGCTTTCCAGTGTTTGGCAATCAGCTGACCCTGGATGATCCCTGACTCCTTGGAGTCGGTACCCACGTAGTAGGCCTTGTCGTAGCTGGCCAGATCGGTAGCGCTCGGCTCCTTGTTGTAGAAGACAACCGGGATATCTTCGCCACGGGCTTTCTCAATCACCACCGGTGCCGCAGCCGGGTCAACCAGGTTAATGGCCAGCGCCTTCACCCCTTTGGCCAGCAGCACGTCGATCTGGTCGTTCTGCTTGGACTGGTCGTTTTGGGAGTCGTTCATCAGCAGTTCCACCCCCGGAGTGGCTGCCGCCTCCTTCTCGATGGCCTTGCGCACGACCGCCATGAAGTTGTCATCGTACTTGTAGACGGTTACCCCGATACGGGTGTCAGCCTGGGCATTGGCTCCAGCCATCATGCCCATCAGCAGGGCGGCAACTGTGGTCAGTTTTTTCATTATGTGTGCTCCGATGTGTCTATCTGTGTTGTAGGGTGGCGAGCAATTGAGCAAGCGCCAATCAATGTAATCAGTTTGTTGTCATTTCTTCTGTGATCATGACGACAAAATGAAAACGATTACACTCTGTTACATTGAAACTTTGTTTTTATTTTTCAAATACATACTGATTAAAATCAGATTTGAGACTCAATCTTTCCCACAGCATTGAGGCTAGTCGTTACTGGTCTGTTGTCAAAATGGCGCACTGGCTCGACAGTCGCCTCAATAGCTGGATTAACAGAGAGTACAGCCCCAACGGTAACGACGCTCAAGCAGTTGATACTCGGGACGCACGCTCTGGCTCCAGGAATCATCCCCACCCACACCCATGTGGGCGCCATCGAGGCAGACCCACAGCCCCTCTTCGACCACCAGATCGCTCTGGTGACGAGCAGCGGCCAGCTGTTGCTGACTGAAGCGGCTGGCACTGAAATGGAAGCAGCCGTTTACTGTCGTGCTACCCAACTGCAACTGGCGGGTATCGCAGCGCAAGCCGTTGTCGCTCGGGAAGATGTAAGGGGTGTGCATCGCCTCCAGCGGCAGGCTCCAGCGCCCCAGATCGGCGCCCAGCAGGCGATCCGGATAGTTCTCGTGCGGCCCACGCCCCAGCCATTCAGCTCGCGCCGGGACCTCGGCCAGATGGAGCAACAGACCGATCCGCGGCAGCGAAGGCAGCGCTTGCGCCAGCTCGGTTTCTATCTCCAGGCTCATGGCGCCATCGTCGGTAAAGCGGTGATGCCAGTGACTCACCAGCAGCAGCTCATCGTGGTGAAAGTAGCCATGACTGACCCGGATATCCGCTCCGGCGACCGCGATCCCCAGACAGCGGTGCTGCCACTGACCGAGGCCACAGCCCTGCCAGCGAGCAATCCAGGAGTTGGGGTCGGCGTGATCCGCTTCGCTGGTGCCGATGTCGTTGTCGAGCGGCGCGCGGTAAAAGTGATCCATGATCGGCGCCAGCAGCTGCTCCTGCCCCGATTTTTGCCAACTGGTGATGCGACCGCTCTGCTTGTCGAGCCGCCACTGACTGTTTGCGGTGGTGACCAACCAGCCATCCGGCTGCTCGCTCAGGGTGGCGGCAGCGGCGGGAGCAGGCAGAGCAAGGGGGGTCGGCAGGGTGAACTGCTGACGGGCGACCTTGTGATCCGCCTGCGACCAGGGGGTAGCCTGCGGCTGAACGATGGCCAGATCGAGCCAGGCCAGTGAGCCTGCCGCAAAGGCGGGCAGTGTCTCGCTCAGGGTCAACTCGACCACCCCCTGTGGCGCCAGATCAAGGGAGAACTCCCCCTGCTGCTGCACATGGCCGTTCTCACACAACAGCCAGCAAAGCCGCTCGTTGTCGGTTTCCCGAAACAGGTATTCGCTCTCGATCCGCACCCGCAGCGGGGTGTGCTCGAGCAGGGCAAAGCGGAACGGCTGTTGGGCGCGCTTAGCCTCGCACAGGGCGGGATGGGGGGTGCGATCCGGGAACAGCAGACCGTTGCAGCAGAACTGGCGATCGTTTTGCACATCACCAAAATCGCCGCCATAGCCCCAGTAGTGGCGACCATCGGCGGTGTATTTGTCGAGCCCCTGATCGACCCAATCCCAGACAAACCCGCCTTGCAGACGTGGATGATCGCGAAACGCCTGCCAATAGTGGGCATAACCCCCCAGACTGTTGCCCATGGCGTGGGCATATTCGCAGAGGATCAACGGCCGGTGCTCGCCGGGCAGGCCGATCCACTTGGCCAGCGCCCACTTTGGCACCTCCGGGAAGGGTTGATCCTGATGGGTTCTGGCATACATGGGGCAGATGATGTCGGTGGCCGGGGTATCGGCCCCGCCCCCCTCGTACTGCACCGGACGGCTCGGGTCGCTGCGCTTGATCCAGCCATACATGGCATCGTGGGCCGGGCCGTACCCCGACTCATTGCCCAGCGACCAGATGATGATGGAGGGGTGGTTGAAATCCCGTGCCACCATGCGGGTCGCCCGCTCCAGAAAGGCGTTGCTCCAGGCAGGATCCCGCGCCAGCCGCCCCATGGGGGTCATGCCGTGAGTCTCCAGATTCGCCTCGTCCACCACATAGAGACCGAGCCGATCGCAGAGGCGATAGAAGTCGGGGTGGTTGGGATAGTGGGAGCAGCGCACCGCATTGAAGTTGTGCCGCTTCATCAGCAGCAGATCCCGCTCCATGGTGGCACGATCGATGGCATAACCCCTGGCGGGGTGGTGTTCATGGCGGTTGGCACCACGGATCAGCAGCGGCTGACCGTTGACCCGCAGCAGGCCGCCACGGATCTCCACCACCCTAAAGCCCACATCGCACGCCTCGCTCTCGATGGCCTGACCCTGTTCGTCCAGCAGGGTCAGGGTCAGGCGATAGAGATGGGGCGTCTCGGCGCTCCACTTGCGCGGCGCAGCCACGTCGAGCCAGCACTCGGCGCGATCGTCATACGCCCCTTTTTCATCAATGGCTTGGGTGCCGATCGGCTGGCGCAGGGTCGCGACCCGCTCGCCACCGTCATAGAGATTGGCCTCTACCGACAGCCCAGCCCCATTGGCGACTTGCAGGGCAATCTTGAGACGGCCATCCCGATAGCAGGCATCCAGCTCGGGGGTCACCCGCATATCCATCAGATGGCGGGACGGTTTGTGCAACAGGCTGACGGAGCGGAAGATCCCCGACAGCCACCACATATCCTGATCTTCCAGATAGGAGCCGTCGGACCAGCGCAGCACCAGCACCGCCAGCCGGTTGCGACCGCTCTGCAGATATGGGGTCAGATCGAATTCGGCGGGCAGCCGGCTGTCCTGGGAGTAACCGACCCAGCGGCCGTTGCAGAAGAGGTGGAAGGCGCTGCTCACCCCGTCGAAGATGATCCGGCTCTGACCGCTTGCCAGCCAGCCGGCGGGCAGATCGAACTCGCGGGAGTAGCAACCGGTAGGGTTCTCTGCTGGCACCCGGGGCGGATCGCAAGGAAAGGGGTACTTGATATTGGTGTAGATGGGGCCATCGGTGGGCGGCCGCGCAGCCGGATAGGCGGCATCCAGCTGCCAGTTGCCCGGCACGGTAATGGGAGTGGCATCAGCCAGATCCTGCGCCAGCCAGCTCTCGGGCACCAATTCGGGAGCGGCAAAGAAGGAGAAGCTCCACTCGCCATCGAGCAAGAGATGGGAGGAAGAGGCCAGATCCCCCTTGGCATCCGCTTCGCTGCGCCAGCTGAACATGGGGGTATGGGCAGCCAGCCGGTTTACCGACGTAATGGCCTGAGTCTGCCAATCCTGACGCGCCACTATCTCCCTGAGCATTCACTCTCTCCCTGCTGATTAGAAAACCTATTCAGTCTAGAGAAGTATGACGCAGGGAACGGCGATCTCGCTCACACAGATGTAAACGATTACACTTGTTTTGTTAAGTAAAGCGGAGTAAAAATGATTAAAAATAGGTAAAACAATAACCGTGCAAGAAACGGCCCCGAACAGGGCCGCAAAAGGGAGCTATCCGGCCCGAACCGGTGCCACCGAGTGGCGATTTATCAGGGTGGGTGTATAGATCCGGCTCTGGGTCGCGTCACTCTCCCCCGCCGCCAGCTGAATGGCCAGCTTGGCCGCCTGGGCCGCCATCAGCTCGATGGGATAGCGCATGGTGGAGAGCTTGGGGCGCAAATATCTGGCATAGATGATGTCATCGAAGCCCACTACCGATACCTCCTCCGGCACTCGCAGGCCGTTGTCGGCCAGCACAGAGATGGCGCCCGCCGCCATGGCATCGTTATAAGCCACCACGGCAGTCACCTTGAGCCCCTTGGCCAGCAGGTTGAGCATGGCGCGCTCGCCCCCCTCCTCATTCGGCGTGCCACTCTCGATAAGCTCGGGATCGGCTGCCAGACCGGCTTCCATCAGCCCATCCTGATAACCCTGCAAACGCAAGGTGGCATCCTCGATGGCGTGATCCGAGCTGATAAAGGCGATATGGCGGTGGCCCAGTTCGATCAGGTGGCGAGTCGCCGTAGCCGCCCCCAGCCGGTTGTTGAGAGCGATGCAGCGCCCCTTGAGGGCAGGAATATCGCGGTTGATCAGCACCATACCGGGCACCCGCATGGCGTAATCGTAAAGTTCCTCGTCGCTCAGCGCCTTGCTGTGCACCACCAGCGCCTCGCAGCGCTTGCCGATCAGCAGCTCGATCGCTTCACGCTCCTGACGCGCCTTGTGAAAACCGTTACCCATCAGCAGGTGAAGGTTCTGCTCGACGGCCACGCCGGAGACCCCCTTCACCAGTGCGCCGAAGAAGGGATCGGCTACATCACCGACCACCACCCCCATGGTGTCGCAAGTCTGGCTAACCAGTGCCCGCGCGTTGGCGTTGGGGGTGTAGCCCAGTTCAGCCATGGCCTTCTGCACCACTTCGCGAGACGCGGCGCTGGCCTTGGGGGAGTTGTTCATCACCCGTGAAACCGTTGCCACTGACACATTGGCCAAACGGGCGACATCCTTGATGGTGCTCATGCTGTTTTCACTTCTTTCACTGTGCAATAGAGCGCCATTATACCCAGCAAACCCTTTGAAAACAGGGGTGAAACGCATATCTGCCATCAGGATGATCACAAAAACAGTGTAATCGTTTACATTGTTTTGCAAGCAAGCTCACAGTTTGGTCGCCACACCCTCGGCTAGACTGCTTCCAGACACTTTTTCAGTGGAGAGCAAGATGAACGTTCTGGTCACCGGCGGTTGCGGATATATCGGCAGCCACACCTGTCTGGCCTTGCAAGCGGCAGGCATGAATCCCGTGGTGGTCGACAACCTCGGCAACAGCAAACGCAGCGTGCTAGCCCGAGTCGCGGCTATCAGCGGCCAGCAACCCCTGTTCTATCAAGGGGATATTCGCGATGCAGCCTTGCTGGACCGGATCTTCGCCGAACAGCAGATCGATGCGGTGATCCACTTTGCCGCCCTCAAGGCGGTCGGTGAATCGACCCGCATTCCACTGGATTACTACGAGAACAACCTCGACGGCACCCTCACCCTGCTGCAGGCGATGAAGCGGGCTGGCGTGCACAATCTGGTGTTCAGCTCCTCGGCCACCGTCTACGGTGATCCGGCCAGCCTGCCAATCCGCGAAGATTTCCCCCGCAGCGCCACCAACCCCTACGGACGATCCAAGCTGATCATCGAGGAGATCGTCGAAGATCTGCAGCTGGCGGAGCCCCACTGGAGCATGACCCTGCTGCGCTACTTCAATCCGGTCGGCGCCCACGAGTCGGGCACCATGGGGGAAGATCCCCAAGGCATTCCCAACAATTTGATGCCCTATATCACTCAGGTCGCCATCGGCCGTCGCGACTGCCTGTCGGTCTTTGGAAACGATTACCCAACTGTTGATGGCACCGGCGTGCGCGACTACATCCATGTAATGGATCTTGCCGAAGGACACGTCAAGGCGCTGCAACACTGCGTAGGCAAGGGTGGCGTGCACACCTACAACCTGGGCACAGGCCAGGGCCAGAGCGTATTGCAGCTGGTCGCCGCCTTCTCCAATGCCTGCGGCAAGCCGCTGCCATTTCGCATCGAACCGCGCCGCCCGGGCGACATCGCCGCCTGCTGGGCCGATCCGGCCAAGGCGCAGCGTGAGCTGGGCTGGCAGGCGACCCGGGACATAGACGCTATGTGCGCCGACAGCTGGCGCTGGCAATCCGCCAATCCGAACGGTTACGAGGAGTAGGCCTGCCTGCTCCCCGGTAATAAACGACTTTATTTTTCAATACCTTATTCAGGAGAGATGATGTTCAACCCCGTCGATCATCCCCATCGCCGCTTCAACCCGCTGACCGGCCAGTATGTGCTGGTCTCCCCCCACCGGGCCAAACGCCCCTGGCAGGGACAGGTGGAGAAGGTGAGTCAGGCCCCCAAACAGGCCCATGATCCCGACTGCTTCCTCTGCGCGGGCAACACCCGGGTCACTGGTGACATCAACCCCGACTACAAGGGCACCTTCGTCTTTACCAACGACTTCGCCGCCCTGATGCAGGATACTCCGGCCGCCGATAGCGCCAGCGATCCCCTGCTGAAACTGGAAGCCGCCCGCGGCACCAGCAGGGTCATCTGCTTCTCGCCGGATCACGGCAAGACCCTGCCCGAGCTGCCGCTGCTCGCCATCGAGGGGGTGATCACCACCTGGATGGATCAGGTCGCCGAGCTGTCGGCCCAGTGGGGGTGGGTGCAGGTCTTTGAAAACAAAGGGGCCGTCATGGGCTGCTCCAACCCTCACCCCCACGGCCAGATCTGGGGCAGCGACTTCCTGCCCAACGAGATCGCCCGCGAAGAGCAGCACCAGCGTGACTGGCTGGCCGAGCATGGCCGCCCCATGCTGCTGGAGTATGTGGAGCGGGAGTTGGCGGATCGCTCGCGCATCGTGGTGGAGACCGAGCACTGGCTTGCCGTGGTTCCTTTCTGGGCCGCCTGGCCGTTCGAAACCCTGCTACTGCCCAAGGCGCACGTCCCCTCCATGCTCAACCTGACCCAGGCCCAGCAACAGGATCTGGCGGTAGCGCTCAAGGAGCTCACCAGCCGTTACGACAACCTGTTCGAGTGCAGCTTCCCCTACTCCATGGGCTGGCACTTTGCACCGCCCAAATCGGATTGCCCCGAGGCGTGGCAACTGCACGCCCACTTCTATCCGCCACTACTGCGCTCCGCTACCGTGCGCAAATTCATGGTCGGCTTCGAGATGCTGGCCGAAACCCAGCGCGACCTTACCCCCGAGCAGGCCGCCGAGCGGCTGCGCGCTCTGAGCCCCGTTCACTACAACCAGACCAGCCACACCAATGAGGAGGCCCTATGACCCCCAGCCAACGCGTCAGCACCGTTTTTGCCGAGCAATTTGCCAAAGCGCCCGATCTGCTGGTGCGCGCCCCTGGCCGCGTCAACCTCATCGGTGAACATACCGACTACAACGACGGCTTCGTGCTGCCCTGCGCCATCGACTACGAGACCTGCGTCGCCATCGGCCTGCGCGATGACCGGCAAGTGCAGGTGATCGCCGCCGACTACGACAACCAGCGCGACCAGTTCGACCTCGACCAGCCCATTGAACACCACCCCAGCCAGCGCTGGAGCGACTACATCCGCGGCGTGGTGAAGTATCTGCAGGAGCGTGGCTATGCCCTGCGCGGCCTCGATCTTGTAGTCTCCGGCAATGTGCCGCAGGGGGCGGGGCTCTCCTCCTCCGCCTCGCTGGAAGTGGCCATTGGTCAGGCCTTCAAAGAGGCGCTGGGGCTCGACATCACTCAGGCCGAGATCGCCCTCAATGGCCAGCAGGCGGAGAACAAGTTCGTCGGCTGCAACTGCGGCATCATGGATCAGATGATCTCCGCCAGCGGCAAAACGGATCATGCCCTGCTGCTCGACTGTCGCTCGCTGGAGACCCGCCTCATCCCCATGCCGGCGGATCTGGCGGTGCTGATCGTCAACTCCAATGTGCGCCGCGGTCTGGTGGACAGCGAATACAACACCCGCCGTCAGCAGTGCGAGGCCGCAGCCCGTCACTACGGAGTCAAGGCGCTGCGCGATCTCGATCTGGCAGCTCTCGAAGCGGGCAAGGCCGGGCTGGATGAGGCCTGCTATCGTCGTGCTCGCCACATCGTTGGGGAAAATGCCCGCACTCTAGCGGCGGCCGATGCACTGGCGAGCCACGATCTGACCCGACTCGGCGAGCTGATGGCCGAATCACACGCCGCCATGCGCGACGACTTCGAGATCACAGTACCCGCCATCGATGGTCTGGTGGAGATCATCAAGGCTAAAATCGGCACAGATGGCGGCGTGCGGATGACCGGCGGCGGCTTCGGTGGCTGTGTAGTCGCCCTGCTGCGCCCGGAGAAAGTGGCCGAGGTGATTGCCGCCGTCGAGGCGGAGTATCCGGCCATCTCGGGCCTCAAGGCCGACTGCTACGTCTGCTCTGCCAGCGCCGGTGCAGGGGGCATCGCATGAAAGAGTTCCATCTGCAAAATGCAGCCGGCCTGCGGTTGAGCGTACTCGATTTCGGGGCAACGCTCACCGCCCTCGAGATCCCGGTCAATGGCATCTATCGCAATGTGCTGCTGGCTTGTGATCCGCTGGATTACCCCAATCAACGCTCTTATTTGGGGGCGATAGTAGGACGTTTTGCCAATCGTATCGGCAACGGCCGCCTAGAGCGAGCAGGGCAAGAGTGGCAACTAGACGCCAACGAGGGCACCACCTGCCTGCACGGGGGCTGTGACTCTCTGCACAACCGGGAGTGGCAACTGGACGGGCTGGCGGAAGATCGCATCCGTCTGCAAACTCGGCTGGCCGATGGCGAACAGGGTTTCCCTGGTAATCTGGACGTCACCGTAGAATACCGGCTGGAACAGACCGATCTGGTGATTGAGCTGAGCGCCACCACAGATGCTCCGACCCCGGTCAATCTCACCAGCCATGCCTATTTCAACCTGGATGGTGGTGATGTGCGTGATCACCACATCATCATTAATGCAGACCGCTATCTGCCAACCGATGAACACTCGCTGCCGCTTGGCATTGCGCCGGTCGAAGGAGTATTCGATCTACGCCATGGCAAGCGGGTCGGAGAACAGTGGATGGCCCATGCGCAGCAAAAAAAATGTCTGGGATTCGACCACTGTTTCTTGTTTGTTGATGCCTCGCCCTCACCACAAGCCACCCTGATGGCAGGGGATGGCAGCCTGTGTATGGAGATGTACACCAATCAGCCAGGCGTCCAGCTCTACACCGGCAACTGGTTGGCTGGCACCCCAAAACGCGGGGGGGGACATTGGGGCAACTATCAGGGGCTCTGCCTGGAAGCACAGCAAGTGCCAGATAGTCCGAACCGTCCAGAATTAGGTAACCCATGGTTGGAGCCAGGAGAACGCTATCAGCACATAACCCGTTATCGGCTCATTCCGGTTATGGCTTGACCCACTGAAGGGGCGCGTCAAGGCGCCCCTTTGTCGCATCTCTCCCGCCCGGCTTATTCAACACAACCAAGAAAGAAGCATGCTACGGCTTGGCATCATTACGATATCAGCCACCGCGTGCAGTGCTGATGGGTGTATGGCTTTCAGAGTGACGTTGACCTGCTCGTGTCGGGTAAAGTCATTGAGTACCCATTTACATTCTTACCGCCAACCACACAACTTGGCAGGCATGACGGGAACATATGGGCACGCCCTGTGGCATAAGGAACCACTACGCAACAGGTTTTCGAGAGAGGATCAAATTTTGTTAACTGGCTGACCCCTGGTCGAGGCACGGATCAGCAACTCCCCTTCCAGCTTCATCAGTAAAGCGATGGGCTTCTCTCCTTGGGCCAGTTGCAACAAGGTGTCCACCGCCAGTTTACCCATCTCGTCGTAAGGTAGTTCGATAGAACTCAAAGGGGGCTCCATTTCGCAGGCCAGCATCTGGTTATCATGGCCCGCCACCAGAATGTCTTCCGGGATGCGCAATCCCGCCTCGGCTATCGCCTGGTAACAACCCTGAGCCATGTAATCACTGCAACAAAAGATACCATCAGGCGGCTGAGGCAGCGCCAGCAGTTGCCGAGTCTGTTCATAAGCCTCATGTAGCGACCAGTTGCCCACACGCACCCATTGTGGATCCGGTATCAAATCGTGATTGATCAACGCCTGACGATACCCCTCCAGCCGCAGACTATTTGCCTCCATCCATGGCTCCCCCTGAATAAGAGCCACTCGTTTGCAGCCTTGCTCCAACAGGTGCGCCGTCACCTTGTAACCCGCCAGCTTATCAGCAGGCAGGATGGAATAACTCTCGGACGAGCCACTGCCCTCCAGGTAGCAGTTGAGCAAAACGGTAGGCACCTGCGGGGAGAGCTCCATCTCGGCAAGTTGTCGTGTCATGGAAGAGGCAAAAATCATCCCCAGATAATCCCCCTGATTGATCTCCTGCTCGATCAACTTGGTGAGCTCCGCGCTGTTGCGAGAATCGAATGTAACCAGCATGCGATCTGCCTCCCAAGCGCGTTCATTGCAGGCATTGATCGCATCCAGAAAAGGGTCATATGGAGTCAGACCATTGAAAACAAAAGCTATTTTTCTAGCAGATGGTCCCTTGGGTAGATGTTCAGCTCGCTTATGCTGGTAACCCAGTTCGGCCGCTTTTTCAAGCACTCTACGCCGCGTTTCCTCCGCCAGTTTGATGGTGGTTGAACCATTGAGCACCAGTGAAACCGTTGATTGGGAGACACCTGCAGCTGCAGCGATGGCGCTCATGGTGATGCGTTTACTATTCATTGATATGGCCATAGTTTGAGCAGTACCGCCCAGATAATAATATTAATTATTTATCTTTTATCATGACTCATTATTACGGACATGAGCAAGCAGCACAACAGCCCACAAGGACGATAGAGGGTTTTCGGTTATCGTCCCGAGTACAGATGGCTCGCCAGCTATGCCTGTTAACCCCCTAAATTTGTTCATTTTGTGACTAATCCCTGAATTCTATCCTTCATGATTTGCAACTAAAGATATTAGCTAATATTAATTGCTGTAAGCTTAAATAATTAGTTGCAAGGATATCCGATGGCGATACAACAGTGGTCAACAGAACGAGCTTGGCAATGGTGGAACAAACAACCTTGGCTATTGGGCTTCAACTATCTCCCCCGCACAGCGGTCAACTGGACCGAAATGTGGCAGGGAGAAACCTTCGACCCAGTCACCATTGACCAGGAACTGGGTTGGGCCAACAAACTGGGCTACAACACCCTGCGAACCAATCTGCCCTTTATCGTCTGGCAGCATGATCGGGATGGCCTGCTCGCGCGCATTGAGCAGTTCCTTGGCCTGTGTAGCAAGCACAATATCCGCGTGATGATGACCTTGATGGATGACTGTGGCTTCTCCGGCGATCACCCCTATCTGGGCCGCCAGCAACCACCTCGGGAAGATGTACACAATAGCCAGGCGGCGGCCAGTCCCGGTCGGAATGTCGTCATTGACCCGACCCAATGGCGCGAAGTGGAACACTATATTCGCGACCTGATACGTACATTTGCACAGGATGAGCAGATCTTTATCTGGGATCTGTACAATGAGCCGACCAACCGGGGCATCTTTTCGGAAGGCGATGTCGAGGTGCGTTTCGATGAGTCGCTGGAGACATATGCCCACTATCTGATGGAGTTGGCTTTTGTCTGGGCCCGAGAAGAGAACCCCTCCCAGCCACTCACCGTCGGCGCGTGGCATGCACCCTACAGCATCGGTCAGGGGGATTCGGAATTTACTCCGGAAAACACCTTTACTCATCCGACCGACCTGCGCGCTATGGAGCTATCGGATGTCATCACTTTCCACTCCTATCAGCGTATGGAGGGGCTGAAAATCTCTCTGGATGTGGTCAGCAAATATCGCCGCCCGCTCCTCTGCACAGAGTGGCTGGCCAGGCATGTCGGCAGCATGATGGAACAACAACTGCCACTCTTCAAAGAGTTAAAAATAGGTGCCTATCAATGGGGTCTGGTAAAAGGGAAGACGCAAACTCACTTGCCATGGCCTTTCGTTCGCAATATCGACCCCGATTTCCGCAGGGTCTGGTTTCACGACCTGCTGGAGGAGGATGGTACCCCCTACTCTGCCAGTGAAATAGAACTGCTCCGCACATTGACCCGTTCATAACGCAAAAGAGGACGCCACCCTAGTGGCGCCCCTCACAACACATTCATGTTGGGAAAGGTTGGCAGATGACAGATCAAAAGATACACAATAGAGAGCTGGTGGGATATTTCAGCTATGCCGTCGGGCAATGCCTCAGTTTCGGCCTGGTGGGATCATTTATCCTCTATTTTTACACCGATATCCTTGGAATATCGCCCGCTGCAGCTGGGGCTATTTTCCTCATTGCCAGAGTATGGGATGCCATCAACGATCCTATTATCGCTGGTTATATGGACACTCTTAATTTCAAACGTGGCAAATTCACGCCATATATGCTTTTCGTTCCCTTCTTGATTGCCGGGATCACCTCTCTCAGCTTCATTGGCATGGATTTACCCATGACCACCAAGGTAGCTTATGCAGCAGTCACCTATATCGCGTGGGGGATGATATACACCTTGTCTGATGTACCTTTCTGGACCATGTCATCGGTCATGAGCCAAGAGCCACAGGAGCGAGCCAAGGCCGTAACCGTCGCCATGTTGGGCGTCAATATCGGCATTGGCAGTGCTTCCATCATATTCCCGAAGCTCACCGAACTGTTTGCTGCAACCAGCAGCACCAAGGGCTACATGGAAGGTGCCATCTGCCTGATGCTGATCGCCCTGCCACTGATGGTGCTCGGAGCAAGCCAGATGAAAGAGCGCATCAAGCCCAATCCGAATGACAAGATCACCATTAGGGACTCTTTCCGCGTCCTGCGTTCCAACAAACCGTTGGCGTATGTACTTGGCGCCTTCTTCTGTAACGTGTTCTTTAATCTGGCCACCGGGCTCTACATTTTCTTCTTCACCTACAACATGGGTGATGCCGGGCTGCTCTCGGTGATGGGCTCTATCGGTGTGGCAACCTCTATGGCCTGTATGCTGATGCCGATATTGACCAGCAAGCTCAGGAAACGTGATCTCTTCCTGCTACTCACTCTGCTGGAGATTGCATTACGCATCGGTTTCTATACGACAGGCTACGACAGTCTGATAATGGTGTTCGGCTTCCTCGCCTTGATCCATGCGGCCAACGTCATCACCAATCCGCTTATCTCGGCCATGTTGAGTGAGACCATCGAATATGCAGAACTAAAGTCTGGCCGCCGTTGCGCTGCCATCGCGTTCTCGGGGCAGACCTTTACCGGCAAACTGGCTTGGGCCATCGCAGGTGGTATTTCCGGTACCCTGCTGATCTGGCTTGGCTATCAACCGAATGCGGCACAGACTCAGGCTACGATGGACGGACTATTTATCTGTATATCACTTGTGCCGATATTGGGTAGCATATTACGGGTGATGATCATGACCCGCTACAATTTCACCGAAGATAAGCACGCCAAAGTACGTCATGCTCTAAATAAATGGCGATCCATTTCGTCTCTTTAACATAAAAAATGAATGCTTTACCATAAAATATACGCCAGTCGAATTGAGCGCCTCTATCCATTCAACTTGACTGGCAAATTCCATTCAAGAACATGAAAACTACAATGATTGATAAATTATTTTTTCGTTGCATTGCGCATAGGAAAAGCAATCAACATAAGTTACATGAATCATCGAAAGCCACTGGGTAAACTTTTGCTGAAGTATATTACACGATAATAAATATCCATTGCCTCCATTGGTCTTTGAGGAGTTCAAATTTGTCGGTTTATTTCTGGCACAATATCGTTATTGTGCCAATCGCTCTCTGCGTTCTGGTTTTCTGGCTCGACACCGCCAACCTCGGTCTCTGTGCAGCCTTTCTGACCACAGGATCTTTTGCCTTGCAAGTTATACACATAATAAAGGCTATGTCCCAATTACGTGTTGCATGGGGCGCCCCAGGGCCTCATACAAACACACTTTGATATTTACGCCTTT
>NZ_JAAKUM010000020.1:0-85094 GCF_049175135.1 Aeromonas sp. 600724
ACAGATTGCTTGATTCAAATTGTTAAAGAGCGACGCAACAGTGTGTTGCTGCGGGAGTGGAATTCTACTCAACCGCCTTCTCAAGTCAAGCCTTATTTTCAAGGGCTTTTCGAGGTTACCGACGAGGTTGTTTGCGTTGCCGCTTGCCCTGTCGATGGAGGCGCATTATAGAGATCCAGCTCACATTGGCAAGGCTTTGCCGCAATAAAATTGCAAAAAAGTGCAATTTCTTGGTTATTCATATCAATACACAGCCTTTATACAGACTTATCCACATGGGTGGGTAAGGTGCGGGGTTTTGTCTCCGGATAAGCGCCTCACAAGGGAACAGGCACTCATCCATCATCGCAACACCGTCGCGTCCGACGCACTGCACCAACGGCCGCTTCTATATAAAGAGGCGTATATAGCAGTGCTTATCCCAATCCAGCCTCTTTGACCCAGCACGCCATCAGCTCGCTGGCAGGAAGATCCCTGCAACCCGATACATTCTGGCCAGCCCAGAGCGGAGAGAAGCCACTGTCCCCCGCCTTCTCGGCGGCGGCACGCAGCGGTGCCAGTGCGCCACTGGCATAGGGGAAGTGAGGGGCAAGATCCGAGAGCGGGCCCAGCTCACGCATCAGACGGTTGACGATGCCCCGCGCCGGACGGCCACTGAACAGATTGGTCAGTGCCGTCTGCTGGCCTTGGGGCGAGTGGAGGACAGCGCGATGCAGCGCCGAGGTGGTCGCTTCATGGCAGCAGAGAAAGGCGGTGCCCATCTGCACGGCGCTCGCCCCCATTGCCAGCGCGTTGGCGATCCCCTTGCCATCAACGATACCGCCAGCGGCAATCACCGGCAGATCGGTCACCGCGAGGATCTGCGCCAGCAGGGTCAAGGTGCTCTGCTGCAAGGCGAGATCATCGGAGAGGAAATGACCGCGATGACCGCCCGCCTCCAATCCCTGAGCGATGATGGCATCGGCGCCGTGTTGAGCGAGCCATACGGCTTCCGCAACCGTTGTGGCACTGGCAAATACCTTGGCCCCCGCAGCCTTCACTTGGACAAGCAGCTCAGGCGCGGGCAAGCCGAAGTGAAAGCTGACCACCGCCGGTCTGAACTCGGCCACCATGGCAGCATGCTCCTCATTAAAGGGGGCTCGGCTTGGCGCCGTCGTGACCGCTGGGGGAAGTAGGCTGAACTCGGCGTAGTAGGGAGCAAGGCGCTGCTGCCAGCGGGCCAGTGCAACGGGATCCGGTTCCCGTTGCAGGTGGCAGAAGAAGTTGATGTTAAATGGCCCAAACCCGCTTTGGGCAAGTCGCTCCAGTTCGCCGCGCAGCTCCGCTGATGTGAGCATGGCGGCAGGCAAGGAGCCCAAGCCGCCCGCACGGGTCACGGCAAGCGCCAGCTCGCTACCCTGCACACCGGCCATCGGTGCCTGAATAATGGGATAACGCATCCCAAGTTCGCTAAAGAGGCTCATCCATTCACCCCTTTTGCAGCGTCTGCCACCAGATGCGCGCGGGCCAGCGCAATGGCGCCGTCGATGGCACTGCGGGCCTGCGGGCTGTTCTGCCAACAGGTCGAGCCCAGCATGCTGGCCACCATCTGGACGATATGGGTGGTGTCGGCCTCGGCCAATCCGGCCAAGGTATGGTAGCCCAGCTGTTCAAGCCGCCCGATAACGCTCGGCCCCACCCCTTTCACCCCGAGCAGCAGGGCCCGCTCTTGTGGGCTAAACCGGTTGTTGCCATCCATCTGTCAGACTCCTTTCCGATAGCTGTGGTTAAACATCAGGCCCGCAAGGGGCCTGATGAAGAGAGCGAAGGCTTAACGCACGCTGCGCAGCAGGAAGTCCGGCTGACCGCAGGAGCGGCGCTCGCGCTTTTGCATCTCGGCGGAGCAGGTGACCGCATCTGTCCCCTCTTTATTGACGCAGATGTAGATCTCCCGCAGGAAGCGGCCACCATCGGCGCAGGCCACCGTGATGTTGTCGGGGGCCAGCCACTGGTTGGCGCTCGCCAGATCGGCCTTGAGCTGGAAGCTGGTTTTGCGCAGCGGCTCCTCCGGGGATTGATAAGCCGCCGGGATCTTCACCTTCTGGCGCAGATCGCTTGCCAGCTGATGGAAGGCCTGCTGGCTCAGGCCGGAGCAGGTGCCGTGCTTCTCCCACTCATGGCGATAGAGAAAACGGCTGGGGTAGAGGTCGGCAAACTCGCTCTCCATATCGGGATTGAGCCGTTCGCGGGTGCAGTTGCTGGGATAACCGCGATCGTACTGGGGCCAAAGACCGTGCAGCACAAACCCCAGCTTGCGGGAACACTGGTCCCGATCCGCCGGTTTGACGGCACAATGCTCAGGCGACCAGGAGAGCGCCATGGCGTAATAGTCAAACTCCCCCGCCTCCCCTTTGGCCTGCACAGCCGAGGAGAGCAACAAACCACCCGCCAACAGGGCAATCATCTTCTTCATCTATATATGTCCATTTCAACCAACTCGGGAATGGCTGCAATGCTCCCATATTCCAGCGCGCGGAAACAGTGCTCCCGCCAAGGCTTGCGACAAGGGTCAGACCACTTCGGGGTTTCACCGGATAATAACGAGGCGTAAGCTGGCATCCTGGCGCCGGGTGCGCCACCGCATCATTTCAAGCAACCACAGGATGTAACATGATCCGCAAGAATCCCTCCGGCCATCTGCCTGTCATCGACGAATCCGCCTATATCGACAAGACCGCCATCATCTGCGGCAAGGTGATCATCAAAGAGAATGTCTTTGTCGGCCCCTATGCGGTGATCCGTGCCGACGAGGTGGATGAGAGTGGAGATATGGAACCCATCGTCATCGGCGCCAACTCCAATATTCAGGATGGCGTGGTGATCCACTCCAAATCCGGCGCCGCCGTCACCATCGGCGAGTACACCTCCATCGCCCACCGCAGCATAGTCCACGGGCCGTGCGAAGTAGGAAACCGGGTCTTTATCGGCTTCAACAGCGTGCTGTTCAACTGCCATATCGGTGATGGTGCCGTGGTGCGTCACAACTCGGTGATCGATGGCTGCGATCTACCACCGGAGTTCTACGTCCCCTCCACCACCCGCATCAACCAGCAGAGCGATCTGACCCATATCCCGCGGGTTTCGGTAGATGCCGCCGAGTTCTCCGAGGACGTGGCCCATACCAATATCGATCTGGTCAAAGGGTATAAGGCGCTCTCCAACGAGTTCTGATCCCTTTCTTTATGACCAGAGAACAAAACGGGCGCCGAGGCGCCCGTTGCTGTTTCTATCTCTACTTATATATGTGCGGGTCAGGAGCACTTCTTCAGGCTGATATGCCAGTTGGCACCGGATTGCACCTGATGCTTGGCAGCGAAGCTGTCCATGTTCAGCGCCACCGACACCTGCAGCAGACTGTTGAGGTAGATCAGCGGCTGACCTTCCGGCACATCACCGAAGCTGCTGACGTAAGGGGCCTTGCCGTCATATTTGACCACATCCCCTTCACGGATCTTGATGCAGGCGTTATCCCCCTTGTTGATCCCCGCCTTGGTCAGCAAGGCATCGTCGATATTGGTCCAGACGTTGCCGTACTGCACATCGAGGATCGGGATGGTGCCCTTGAGGGTGCCATCTTTCTCTGCTACCGCAGGCTGATAGGGGATCTTCACTACCTCGACGGGCAGCAGCGGACCAACCTGCTCGTAGCTGATGGCGCCGGAGGCGAGCCGTGCGCCGGTATAGGCGTACACATCGCGGCCGTGGAAGGTGTAGGACTTCTCGGAACCCTTGAGGCGGTTGAGTTTCTCGTCGATCTGGCGCACCGCCTCGATGCCGAAGTGCTCGGCCACCAGGGTCAGGGTGCCGTTGTCCGGAGTCACGATGTAGTGACCGCTCTTGGTCTTGAGCACCACAGACTTGCGCTCGGTGCCGACACCGGGATCCACCACGCTGACAAATACGGTGCCCTTGGGCCAATACTGCAGGGTCTGGTAGAGGCGGTAGGAGGCTTCCCAGATGTTGTAAGCCGGGATCTCGTGGGTCAGGTCATAGAGCGGCAGGGTGCGATCCACCCCGAAGGCGACCCCCTTCATGGCCGACACGGCGCCATCTTTGAGGCCGAAATCGGTCTGGATCACCAGCGCTTCGTTGGCGGCGGCGATGCCGCTTGCCAGCATGAGGGCGAGCGCGATGGCGCGGGGTGCGGTGCGAATATCCATATCTAAACTCCTGAAGCGGAACGGAAATGACAAATGCCACAGCATTTAGCCATCTAGACTGCCATCAATAACAATAATTGCAAGGGGTAATCCACCCTGCCCCACAAATGGCTCGTCAAATCCTCCGTGCCGAGCGCAAGATAGGGAGGCAGACCCACAGGTGCAAAGGAGCCTTCGCGATGATCCAGCGAATCCCGCAGCAGAGCATACTACTGCTTGAAATAGGCAAAACCAGCAGCCGGGTCTGGCTCGGCCAGCCCGATGGCACGACCCTCGAATATCTTCTCGCCTTCGGCTGCGATGCTATTCAGCCCGGGCCATTTCGCCACTCACCACCCACCCCGCTCGAACTGGAGCGGGCCATCATGGTGGTGGAAGACGAACTGATGCGCCTTGCTCCGGCCATTCCTGCGGGCTTGCCTCTCACACTCCGTGCGGAGCCCTCGCTCACCGACGTGCTGGGCGACAATCCGCTGGAGCGGGAGCAGATAGAGCAGGCCTTTGGCCAGCTGGCCGCCATGGCGGAAGGGGATCCCCTCGCCGCCAGCTTGCTGTCCCGCGACGAGCACTTTGCCGCCGTGCTGCTGATCGTCAGGGAGTGGCTGCACCATCTGGCCAGCGAGAGTGTGCTGATCGTGGAGTAGAGTCATGGCGGATGCCCCTTGCACTGCCGACTCGCGGTAAAACAGGAGCGCGGCGACGAGGTCCTGCGCCACCGCCATGCACGGCATGCAAAACCGGGAGCTATGCGCCCTTGCTCATCATCGCCTTCTGCCGCGCCCCCTGCTTCTGTTACCATCGCGGCCACGATCACTCATTGCATCGTGGCCGCAGGCCGCGATAACTCCGACTGGTGCCCCTATGTCCACAGCCTCCTTTGCCGAACTGGCCCTCTCCCCCCGTCTGCAGCAGACCCTGACCGAACTCTGCTATGCCGCCCCCACCCCCATTCAGGCCCGCGCCATCCCGGTCATTCTGGCGGGGCGGGATCTGATGGCAGGCGCCCAGACCGGCACCGGCAAAACCGCCGCCTTTGTGCTGCCGCTGCTGGAGCAGTTGCTACAACAGCCGCAAGCAGAGCCCCGCCCGATCCGCGCGCTGGTGCTGGTGCCAACCCGCGAGCTGGCGGTGCAGGTCGCCGAGAGCGTGGCGCGCTACGGTCAAGGCACCGGCCTCACCAGCACCCAGGTCTACGGCGGGGTGAGTATCGCGGCGCAGGTAGAGGCGCTTCAAGCCGGGGTGGATATCCTGATCGCCACCCCGGGCCGCCTGCTCGACCATCTGCGACAGGGGGCGTTGAGTCTGGCGGCGCTGCGCCATCTGGTGTTTGACGAGGCTGACCGCATGCTCGACATGGGCTTTATGGACGAGATCAAGGCGCTGCTCAAACAGATCCCGGCGGATCGCCAGACCCTGCTCTTCTCTGCCACCTGCGATGACAACCTGTTTGCCTTGAGCAAGGTGCTGCTGCGCGACCCGGCGCTTATCGAGGTGGCACCGCGCAACACCACGGCAGCCGAGGTGGAGCAGCGGGTTTATACGGTGGACAGCGATCGCAAGCTGGCGCTGGTCGAGCACATGCTCAAAGTGAAAGGGTGGGCACCGGCACTCATCTTCAGCCGCACCCGCCAAGGTGCTGACAAGCTGGCACAGCAGCTCGGCAAATCGGGCATCAATGCCCTCGCCTTCCACGGCGATCTGTCGCAAAGCGCACGTGAAAAAGTGCTGCTGGAGTTTCGCGCCGGCACCCTGCAGGCACTGGTCGCCACCGATGTGGCAGCCCGCGGCCTCGATATCACGGATCTCAACTACGTGATTAACCTCGAGTTCCCGTTTGTGGCCGAGGATTACGTCCACCGTATCGGTCGCACCGGCCGCGCCGGCAACAAGGGGCTCGCCATTACCCTGTTCAGCCCGGAAGATGCGCCCCTGCTGGAGAAGGTGGAAGCTGTGCTCGACACCCGCTTGCCCCAGCAGTGGTTTCCCGGTTTTGAGCCGGATCTCACCCGCTTCGAGCCCGAGCCGCGCCGCAACCGCAAGGCGGCCCAGAAGCAGCGCGCCAGAAAGCAGGCCCTCGCTGGCAGCAAGGGTGGGAAGGGCAAACGCTAAGCCGCCCAGCACCGCCAATAAAAAAACGCCCGCACGGGCGTTTTTTGTTATCTGACAGGGGCCTGCTCTTGGCGAGTAGCACCCTAGCGGGTTGCCAGCACCAGTGGCAGGGATCGCAAGATCTGCCGCTCCGCCAGGGTCGAGAGAATAAACATCACCATATAGCCGAGGCCCAGCGCCACGATAATCGCCACCACGTTGGCGGTGAACTCTGCCACCAGATAGTAGGCGGCGACCAGCGCCACTATGCCAGCCAGCCGGATCAGCAAACTCTGGGTAAAGTGACCGTGAGCCTTGATATAGGCGAGCTGATAGCCGTTGAGCATCATAAAAATGAAGAAGATAGAGAAGTGGAACAGCACAGGCACCGCCCCCACGTAGTCGGCAGGGAAGAACAACAGCACCAGCGGCTTGCCCGCCAGCAACATCAAGCCAAAGAAGGCCAGACTGACGATGGCGGAGAGGCGGAAGATCCAGCGGCGAATAAGCCTTATCTGGCGGTGATCGCCATTGCGCAGATTGACCGCCAGCTCCGGCAGCACAAAGCGGTAGATGGGGAAGACAAACAGGGTGGTCATATAGGTAAAGATGGGGCGCACCACCACCTGAAAATCCCCCAGCTCGTCGAGGCTGAAGTGGCGGATGGTAAGCAGCACTGTGATGTAAATCATCAGGATGCTGGCCCCCGCCTCCAGCGAGGCGGTAAAGCTCTTCTTCACATAGCTCACCATCTCGGGGCCGAGCGCCACCTTGGCCAGCGGCCTGGTGGCGATGGCCCGGCGCCGCGAAACATACATATAACCGGCGATGGCGAGCGACGAGAAGGTCAGCCCGTAGAAGAGCGAAGGGAGCGCATCCATCCCGAGCCCAAAGTAGCAGGCCATAAACAGCAGGCCGTTGGCCAGCGGCTCCAGCCAGGTGACCCGGTTGGAGAGCGTATACATCCGGTACATGGCCACCAGATTGGTGAAGTAGACCTTGAGCCCCAGCCCGAAGATGACCCCCACCAGTTGCAGATACTCCACCCGGATATGGAGCCCGTGCTTGATATAGGGGATCACCGCCCCCCAGGTGAGCAGCACGATGCCGATGAGGAAGTAGCGAAAGATATTGATGATGTCCCGATCGTTTTTGGTCTGGGAGTAGCTCACAACCATGGAGGAGCGAAAACCTGTCATCAGGATAAAGGAGAGGGAGATCAAATCGACCACGCTGTTGAACAGCGCCAGCTCCCCCTTGGCGACCCACTGCGCCAGCCACACCTTGAAGGCGAAGCCGATAACGATGCTGACCAGCGAGGCCCACATCCCGTTGATAAAGGCCTGCTTGAGGCGCGCGAGAGAGGCGTATTGCATAACGAAAATGGATAACTTTCAGGGAAAAGAGAGAGGGCCATCTTATGAAAGCCCACTCCCCTTGAACAGCGTTAATACCACGCACTCACAGCCACCAAAAAAGCCGCAACAGCAAAACCCCCGCTTATTTCCTGAAAGCGGGCGTTTTGTGGTGTGCCGTTATGGCTGCTGATTGCTGCGATGGCACGGCTTGCAGGCTGTCTGCCACACAGCAGCTATGACTGCGGAACCGCCTTGATCAGCTCTTCATAGTGATCAATCAGCTCAGGCCCGTGCAGCGGTGAGTCGTGACCGCCGATCACCGTCTTGATCGGCAGCTTCATCGCCTTGAGCCGCTCGATGGTCTGCGGATACTCCTTCACATTGGCAAAGCTCAGGTTGCCCAGCTTCTCCTTGAGGATGCAGTTGCCATAGAGCACCTGCTCGTCGGGGAAGTAGACAAAGATGCCGTCCGGCGTATGGGCCGGGCCCGCGTAGAAGGCGCGCACCTTGCCCTCTTGCAGGGTGAAGTCGCCATCGTGCACCACGTTGGGCAGCACCAGCGGCAGATCCGGGTACTCCGGCAGCCCCTTGCGGGTAAAGGCGACAATCTCGGCCCAGTCGCTCTTCATCAGATCCCTGGTCTGGCGAGTCGCCACCACCTTGGCCCCGATGGACTTCCAGTAGGCGTTACCGCCCGCCCGGTCGGTGTGGTAGTTGGTGTTTATCACCTCCAGCACCGGCTTGCTGCTGACCCGTTTGATCAGTTTGTGCAGCTCGCGGGCGGTATCCGGCGTCCAGGTCGCCCCCACCACCGTCACCCCCTTGGCCCCGAAATAGACCATGGAGTTCTCTTTGACGTAGTAGTTGTCCTCCACCACATAGACAGGGCCGCTCACCTGCTTGAGGGAGATCCCCGCCGCCCGCACGCTGCCCCCCCAGAAACTCGCCATCAGCACCACGGCCCCGGCCAACCCGCATTTCATCCAACCTTTCATCATCTTGCTCCCTCGAACCAACCGCCCCCTCGCCACCCCTGTGGCAAGCCGGGCCTTTTAAGCAGTGGGCAGAAGATACGGGGGATTTGTGAGGGGAAAATGAGGTTGTGTGAAGAGAAGGTGAAGTCTGGGGGAAGTCAGGGGAAAGTCCGGAGCAATCAGCAGCGGCCTCCTGTTCGCGAACGACCGAATACGCTGCGTTATTCGAACCAGCAGCACAGATGGCGGCCCCTCACCCTAGCCCTCTCCCGAGGGAGAGGGGATGGCCCGTGCCAGTTCCATGCTACTCATATTCACCCGCACCACAGAGCCAACGCACAATCAGCGGAGCCTATTTGCCCCCTTCTCCCACTCTTGATCACAAATAAGGGGAGAAGGGCTGGGGATGAGGGGGAGGTAAAACAGTAAGCCCCATCATGTAGGGTCGATTAGCGCAGCGTAATCGTCCGTTTACCGCGAATATCCTGATAGCAAGAGAAGCAGGAAACCCTGAACATCAGCGTCACCTCAACCCCCTTACTTTCGCGATCGTCTGAATACGCTGCGCTATTCGAACCGCGGCTCAGTATGATATTGTTCATCAATTATTAATTAATCTTACAAGAGGATTCTATGACAGAACCAGAGTTCAACCTAGATTCAAATGACATATTATCCCCAAACATACATTTAGAGGCATCATATGTAAGTGGGGTAGAATGTAGAGAATTATATATCCAGACCTTTGAAAAATCACCAAGTGAGGTAGGGCAATGGAGATCCTTTCCACAAGAGAATTGGTACCACATTGCAACAATTTGCAGTGAGAAAATTGATACTTATCCTGCCTATTTAGCTCCTTACACACAAAGATATCTGACACCAAAGCATGGGCGAATTGCTAAAATAATTTACCAAAGAAACAATGAAATAAAACTCCCCAATGACGCTGATAGTGCATATACGGATGTATTATTAAATACTCCTCGAGGTATCTGTGATGATTTATTTTTTGGTTGCGGCCTATCAAAAGAGTTACTTCAGGTATGGCGTGAGCTATTACTAATTAAAGGCGTTGATACTATTGAAATAGTTAAAAATGGTAAAAGCAATGTCCAAGATAACGTAGTTAAAATTAGTCTATCTCAGCTAAATGAAATCAGGTTAGATTTTAACAGAGCTGACAGACTAAGACGCTCTCGGCTTAGAGCAGCTAAAAAATGGCATGTCAGAAATGAAATCCTCAATGAAATCGATCCCGATTCTTTTCCAAGACTCACTTTCTCAGATGAAAGTAAATTAGTTGAACTTAAGGTTGAAAAGGGTAGACGCAAGGGCGATAAAACTAGACATATAAAAGAAAAAATAGAGGCTGTAAAACAGGATATAGAAAGAATTTCAATCCATGCACCAAGAGAGTTATTTTCTCTACACTCAGAGATAGAACGAATAACCTTATCAGGGATGATCGATAAGTTTGAAATAATGTTACAAAATGATTTATCAGAACCAAAGTGGCAACTATTCTTTGAGGATAATACTTTCGTTCTAACTATGCTTTTTGCTCGCCCTGTTCATCTTTTACACAAACAATTTCATGCAAGACCATCGAATATAAATGGTCTAGGCGATCAAATAGGGGATTTTCTTTTTGGTGAAACGAGTAGAGCTTTAGCTATTATTGAAATCAAAAAACCGACAACAGAATTAGTTAAAAGTGGTGCCCCGTACAGGAATAACGTATATGCGCCACACTATGAAATTAGTGGTGCAATAACTCAGGTTTTAACACAAAAAAGCTCATTACAAAATGAATGGTTTAGACATGCACACTATGATAAATCACTGAGCAACTACAGTTCAGATGTAATCAAGTGCATTGTTCTTGCAGGTAAAAAACCTGCAAATGAAGATAAGTTAAATAGTTTCAATTTATTCAGAAACTCATGTAAAGATGTCGACATCATCACTTATGATGAGCTACTTGAAAAATTAAAGATCTTACTTTCTCATCTTAATCAAAATAACTTGTGATATTAATAAAAATATCCATGTTATAAAGAAGACACGAAAAACCCACCCGCATAACGGGTGGGTTTTTCATTATCTTCGGACAAACCCGAGATAACAGCACTCAACTCAACGGCGGCGTCCGTGGCGGCACCATACGCTTGCTGCCGGTGGACTCGAAGGCCGAGGCGAAGCGCAGCAGGTTGTTGTCGTCATAGGCGCGACCGGCGAAGGTCAGCCCCACCGGCATACCGATATCGGCCATCACGCCCATGGGGACGGTGACAGTCGGCACACCGAGGTGGCGAATGGCGAGGTTGCCGTTGGCAACCCAGATGCCATTGCTCCAGGCGATATCGGCGGAGGCCGGATTCACGTCCGCATCAGCCGGGGCAACGTCGGCGACGGTGGGGAACAGCACGGCGTCGAGCTTGAGCCCGTCCATCCAGTCCTCGAGATCCAGCTTGCGGGTCTTCTCCAGACCGCGCAGGCCGTCCGGCACTGTGGGGATCTCGTCAAAGCGTTTGATGCCGCGCTTGGCCATATTGACGTACTCGTCCATTCCCGCCGCCAGATCGCCCTCGCGGTTCGGCAATGTGCCCGGATCGTGGGGGAAGATCTTCGGCCCATCGACATCGGCCAGCTTGTTGAGCTTGGGATCGCCGTTGGCGCGCAGGAAGTCGTCGAACGCCCAGCCGGAGAGCTCCCACAGCTCGTCGTTGAGAAACTCCGGGCTCACGATGCCGCGATTGAACACGGTCGGCGCGCCGGGTCGGTCCCCTTCGCAGTTGGAGACCAGCGGGAAGTCCACTTCGATGACTTCGGCGCCAGCGGCTTCCAGCGCCTTGCGCGCATCTTCCCAGAGGGCGATAACGGTCTCGCGGGTATGGATGCGCTGACCGGTCGGGCCACCGATACCGGGGTTTTCGCTGGTGCCGGCCAGTTCATCCTTGTTGATAAACATGCGCGGCACGCCGAGGCGCTTGCCCTTGAGGGCATCGGCCTTGGCAGCCAGATCCAGATAGGAAGCCGGACGCACTTCAGAGGCCTTGGGCAGTTGTACCCAGGGCTGCATGCGCCACAGATCGCCACGGGTATCAGCATCGTCGGCCACTACCACATCCAGTACTTCCAAGAGATCGGCCATGGTGCGGGCATAGGGCACCACCACATCCATGGTCGGGGTCAGCGGCCAGTTGCCGCGCACCGAGATGACGCCACGGGACGGGGTGTAGGCGCACAGGCCGTTGTTGGAGGCCGGGCCACGGCCGCTCGACCAGGTCTCTTCCGCCAGACCAAAGGCGGAGAAGCTGGCGGCGGTGGCGGTACCGGCACCGTTGGAGGAGCCGGAGGCAAACGGCGCGGTCAGGTAGTCGGCGTTGTAGGGGCTCTCGGCACGGCCATAGACGCCGCGCTGCATGCCGCCATTGGCCATCGGCGGCATATTGGTTTTGCCAAGGCAGATGGCACCGGCGGCGCGCAGGCGCTCAACGGTAAAGGCATCGCGCTGGGCCACCAGATCCTTGAAGGCCGGGCTGCCGGAGGCGGCGGTCAGCCCCTTGACCAGATAGCTGTCTTTGGCGGTGTAGGGGATGCCGTCGAGCGGGCTCAGGGTCTCGCCACGGGCGCGGCGGGCATCGGAAGCTTCGGCTTCTTTCAGCGCATCGGGATTGGCAACCACCACGGCGTTGAGTTTGGTGGCAGTCTCGGGGCCGTTGTAGGCCTCGATCCGGGCCAGATAGGCCTTGACCAGTTCGACCGCTGTGGTGCGGCCTGATTCGAGCGCGGCACGCAGCTCGGCAATGGAAACCTCGGTCACTTCGATCATGGGGATCTCCTGTAAAAGGGTGACTGTTTGTCATGATGATCGCCGCATCAGCGCCTGCGACCATCACACCATCAAGAGAGAAAACCCCACGGCGTGGGGTTTTGAATTTCTACACTCTGCGACCAGCTTATTGACCTGAAGGGATCTGCTGGGTAATGCAGTGGATATTGCCACCGCCCAGCAGGATCTCGCGGGCCGGCACGCCGATCACGGTGTGCTCCGGGAAGATCTCTTCCAGAATGCGCTGGGCTTCGCCATCGGTGGCGGCATCCAGCAGCGGGTAGACGATGCGATCGTTGGTGATGAGGAAGTTCACGTAGGAACCGGCCAGACGGCCTTCTGCCTCGCGCGGCACACCGGTACCGCTCTCGACGCCGGCAGACTCCTCTTCAGTGCAGAACAGCGGGCCCGGCTGGGGCAGCTTCCACACTTTCAGCTTGCGACCCTTGGCATCGACCGCCGCTTCCAGCACCTTGAGAGCGGCCACGGAGCGGGCGTACTGGGGATCGTTCTGGTCATCAGTCCAGTGCAGCGCCACTTCACCCGGACGCACGAAGCAGCACATGTTGTCGATGTGGCCGTCGGTCTCGTCCATGTAGACGCCTTCGTCCAGCCAGATAAAGCTGGTGACGCCCAGATAGTCGCGCAGGTAAGCTTCGATCTGCTCTTTGGTCAGGTGCGGGTTGCGGTTTTCGTTGAGCAGGCACTCGGCGGTGGTCAGGCAGGTGCCTTCGCCATCGACGTGGATGGAGCCCCCTTCCAGAATCAGCGGCGCATCGTAGCGAGCCATCTCGTGTTGGGTCAGCATCTGGGCTGCCACTTCCTCATCCTGATTCCACGGGTAGTAGAGACCGCCCTTGTGACCACCCCAGGCGTTGAAGCCCCAATCCACGCCACGGCACTCGCCGGCAGCGTTGGTAACGATGGTCGGGCCGGTATCGCGGGCCCAGCAGTCATCGCTGTCCATTTCAACCAGGGTGACGTGGGCGGGCATGATGGCGCGGGCCTGCTCCATAAACTGGGCCGGTACCCCCATAAAGACCGGGGTGGCACCACCGATGGCATCGGCCACCTTGGCGAAGGTCTCTTGCGCGAAGCGACCGGCTACGCGCCAGTTGTCCGGGCGAAACGGCCAGATCATCCAGACGGCCTGCTGGTGCGCCCACTCGGCGGGCATGGTGAAGCCGTCGGCGGCCGGCGTGGAGTTAATGGTCTTGATGCTCATCGCAAGGCTCCTTGCATGGATTGAGGCCCCCGTTTACGCCAGATGCGGCGCGGGAACCCGGAAAAATAAGAGTGGGTCGCAGATTAAGACGTTGCGCCCCCATCCATCAAATGAATAGGATGGATTGTCCCATAAACACGGCGAATAATCCCCCCATGAAACTGCACCAGCTCGACCTCAATCTGCTGCTCGCGTTTGACGCCCTGATGACGCAGGGCAGCGTCACCCGCGCCGCCGAGGCGCTCTTTATCAGCCAGCCCGCCATGAGCCACTCCCTTAACCGGCTGCGCACCTTTCTCGGCGACCCGCTTTTGGTTCGCACCCCGCAGGGGATGCTGCCGACCCCGCGCGCCCAGCGGCTGCATCTCGGGGTGCAGCAGGCGCTGCGGCTGCTGGAGCAGCAGCTCACCGAGGAAGAAGAGTTCGAGCCGAGCCAGTCAAAGCGGCGCTTCGTGCTCTGCACCACAGATTACGTGGAGTGCGTGCTGATCCCGCCGCTGATCCAGCGCCTCAGACGGCTGGCGCCGGGGGTCACCATCGAGATCCGCATCCTGCGCGACACCCTGCCCGAAGCCGAGCTGGCAAGCGGCGAGATCGATCTGGTGCTGGGCTTTGACGAGTACATGCAGGTGCCGGGGTATCTTGGCAAGGAGACCTGGCTCACCGAGCCGCTGGCCGGACTGGTGCGCGCCGATCTGCCGATTGCCAAATCGGCCCCCGCCGGTGCCGAGGATGACCCCTCCCAGTGGCAGGAGCGCATCACCCTGCAACAGCTCATCGCCATGCCCCATGTGTTCCACTCGCCGCTAGGTACCTCGGAGGCAAGCCTCGACCGCTATCTGAAGAGTCAGGGCTTTAGCCGCACCATCTCGGTCAACAGCCAGAGTTACATGTCCGCCGCCGCCATCGTCAGCCAGAGCGATCACCTTTTGGTGCTGCCCAGCATGGTGGCCGAGCTGCTCGCCACCCACTGGCCGCTGAAAAGCCTGCCGCTGCCCGAAGACGTGCCCGACTACCACCTCAACTGCGTCTGGCACCCCGTGCACGCCCAGCAACCGGCGCTGGTGTGGCTGAAAGATTTGATGAAAGAGCTGGTGGGGCCGAGGTAAAGCGGAATGCACTTCCCGAAAACAACAGTGGCTCCCGAGGGAGCCACTGTTGTTTCTGCGGTATCGCGTTACGCCCGCAGGGCCCGCATCAGCTGGGCGACTACATCGTCGAGCAGGGGGCGATCGGGGCGGCACTGGGCGAAGGTAATAAGACCCTGCAGGTTGATCAGCAGCAGGGCGGTGAGGGTGTGGATATTGCTATCCGGGGCCAGCTCGCCCTTGGCCTGCGCCTGCGTCAGCAACTCGGCCAGATCCTGCTCCAGCTCGCCATAGATCCCCTTGACCCGCTGGGTCAGCTCCTCATCCTGCTCGCTCAGCTCCATCATGGTGCGAGTCACCAGACAGGAGCCGCAGAGCGCCTCCCCCACAATCCGGTCGAGATAGGCCGCAAGGCCCGCCAGCGGGCTCGGGTTGTCGAGCAGGGAGCGGCGCAGGGTGCGTTTGCCCTCGACATAATGATCCACCGCCGCCAGCAGCAGGCCTCGCTTGTTGCCAAAGGCGCCGTAAATGCTGCCCGGATGGAGGCCTGTGGCGGCCACCAGCTCCTGCATGGTGGTCTTGGCATATCCCTTGGCGCGAAACGCTTCCATGGCATTTCGCAGTACCTCGTCCCGATCAAACTCGGCTATGCGCATGGTTCCTCCCGTGGGAAATGGTTCACCGGCAAGGGGCAACAGGGCCCGCCGATAAAGAGTGGCTGGAAAGGGCGGCAAGTTTACCCCAGCCGCCTGCTCGGGCCAACCTTCTTGAACGCTCATTCAAAAAAAGCTTGCGCCCGACGTAAAAAACGTCTTGAATGCACGTTCAAGAATAACCCGTTCAGGACAACCTATCATGAATACCCTGTTTCAGCCGTATCGACTCAATGACACTCTGACCCTGGCCAACCGTTTCATGATGGCCCCGCTCACCCGCTGCATGGCAGGCCCCGGTCTGGTGCCGACCGAGCAGATGGCTGCCTATTACGGCCGCCGCGCCGACATCGGCCTGATTGTTTCCGAAGCCGTCATCATCCGCCCCGACGCGCAGGGCTACCCCAATACCCCGGGCCTCTTCACCCAGGCGCAGATCGATGGCTGGAAGAAAGTCACCAACGCCGTACACGCCAAGGGCGGCAAGATCTTCGCCCAACTGTGGCACGTCGGCCGCCTCTCCCACCCCTTCTTCCATCAGGCTGAAGTGTTGGCCCCCTCTGCCGTGGCGCACGAGGGCACTGTGCCCCGCATGCGAGAGCTGACCTATCAGGTGCCGCGTGCCCTGACCGAGGCGGAAATCGCCCAGCTGGTGCTGGATTACGCCCAAGCCGCAGCCAACGCCATCGAGGCGGGCTTTGACGGGGTGGAGATCCACGGCGCCAACGGCTACCTGATCGACCAGTTCCTGCACCACTCCACCAATCTGCGCACCGACAACTACGGCGGCAGCCCGGAAAAGATGAGCCGCTTCGCGCTGGAAGTGGTCGATGCCATCAGCGCCCGTATCGGTGGTGATCGGGTAGGTATTCGCCTCTCCCCGGGTGCCTATGTCCATCTGGCGGGCAGCCCGGAAGATCGCGCCGTGTTCGACTATCTGCTGGGCAAGCTCAACGACCGCCCGCTGGCCTATATCCACCTCGGCATCTTCGATGACAACCTCACCTTCGATTATCTGGGTGGCCGCGCCTCCGACTATCTGCGCGCCCACTACAAGGGCAATCTGGTCGGTGTGGGCAACTACGACGCCGAGCGCGCCGCTGCGGCCATCGAGGCTAACCGCTTCGATCTGGTGGCCATCGGCCGTCCGCTTATCGCCAACCCGGACTACCTCACCAAGGTGAAGAAGGGCGAAGCGCTGGTGCCCTACGCCGACACCATGCTGGCTGAGCTGGTATAACAGCCAGCTATCGCCAGACGACAGGCAATAAAAAACGAGGGGAGCTGTTGCTCCCCTCGTGCTATCTGGCTAATGCCGTATTGCGTTGGTGAGGACTTAATTGGTACGAAATAGCGCCTCGATGGAGAGCCCCTGGCTCAGCAGGATCTCCCGCAGACGGCGCAGCCCCTCCACCTGGATCTGGCGTACCCGCTCGCGGGTCAGGCCAATCTCGGCCCCCACATCCTCGAGGGTAGCCGGCTCATAACCCAGCAGACCAAAACGACGGGCCAGCACTTCCCGCTGCTTGGGATTAAGCTCCTCCAGCCAGTGGACAATGCTGCTGCGCATATCATCTTCCTGAGACTCCAGCTCAGGCCCCATGCCACGCTCGTCGGAGAGCACATCCAGCAGCGCCTTGTCGCGATCGCCGCCGATGGGGGTATCCACCGAGGTGATCTTCTCGTTGAGCTTGAGCATGCGATTCACATCGTCCACCGAACGATCCAGCGCGAAGGCAATATCCTCGGCGGTCGGTTCATGATCGAGACGGTGAGAGAGTTCGCGCGCGGTGCGCAGGTAAACGTTTAACTCTTTGACCACATGAATGGGCAGACGAATGGTACGGGTCTGGTTCATGATGGCCCGCTCTATGGTCTGGCGGATCCACCAAGTAGCATAGGTAGAGAAACGGAAGCCGCGCTCGGGGTCAAACTTCTCGACCGCGCGGATAAGACCGAGGTTGCCCTCTTCGATGAGATCCAGCAGCACCAGGCCGCGGTTGTTGTAACGACGGGCGATTTTCACCACCAGTCGCAGGTTGGACTCGATCATGCGCTTGCGGGCGGCTTTGTCACCTCGCAAGGCACGACGGGCGTAGTAGACTTCCTCTTCGGCAGTGAGCAGCGGGGAGAAACCTATCTCCCCCAGATAGAGTTGCGTGGCATCCATCACCTTGTTCAGCTCAGGTGCCAGCAACTCATCGGAGATAATATCTTCCGCCTCGGCGGCTACCTCCTGCAGCTCTTCTACCTCGTGAGATTCGGGTTCAGCGTCAAACTCTAACTCTGCATCCTGCATTACCAGTTGTTCTTGGCTCATGGTGTGTCTCCCTGACGTTACCAGAGTAAGACGGTCTCTCTGGGGTTAACGCTTTGGCAAATAGCTCATCGGATTGATCGACTTGCCTCTGTACCGGATCTCGAAATGCAATCGCACATCCGGCGCGTCCGTGCTACCCATGTTGGCAATGACCGAGCCCCCCTTGACGCTGTCCCCTTCCTTCACCCGCAACTCGTCGTTGTGTGCGTAAGCGGAGAGATAGTCATCATCATGCTTGAGGATAATCAGCTTGCCGTACCCCCTTAAAGCACTGCCAGCGTATACCACTTTACCGCTGCTGGCGGCGTAGACGGGTTGCCCCTTCTGGCCGGCTATGTCGATCCCCTTGTTACCCTGTTCTGCAACAGAGAACCCCTCGACAATCCGGCCTTTTGCGGGCCAGTGCCAAGCAAGTCTCGACTGGGAGTTGTTTATTTTTTGTTCTTTGGACTGAGCGTATTCCTTCGGTGCTGCCGGAGCAACGGATTTCTGAGAGATGAACGGCGTGGTCTGACCAGATCCACTCGGCTCGACCAACGGACGCGGACCGCTGCTCGGACGGCTCACGGCCACTGGCGTCACGGTTGCCGGACGAGTCGCAGCCACCATCTGGGTCGAACCGCCGCCTGCGGTCTGGACATTGAGCACCTGACCCGGTTGCAGCGCATAGGGGGCGCTCAGGTTGTTGCTCTGGGCCAGCGCCTGCGGTGTCATGCCGAACTGGCGGCCGATGCTGCTCAAGGTATCGCCGCGGCGCACCTCATAGGTACCGGCACTGCGGCTGCTGCCAACACTGGCGCTGGAACCATCGAGTCGCAGTCGCTGCCCCGGATAGATGTTGTAGGGCGGGCTGATATTGTTGAGGCTGGCCAGCGACGGCACATCGTTGCCGGAGTTGAAGGCGATGGAGTAGAGGGTATCGCCCCGCTTCACCACATAGCTGCCGCCCTGAATGGGGGCGCTGACCTGGGCACCGCTTTGGCGAGCCGGAATGGTCGAGACAAACTGCCCCTCATCAACACCATCTACCGGAGCTGCATTTTTACTGGAGGAGCAGGCAAGCAGCAGCCATGACAACACCACGACACTGCTTCCTTGCCAAATACGCGAACGCATAATGGATCCTTAACGACTAAACCAGAAATAGGCCACCACGGCCAGACCAATACAGAGCCAACCGAGCACATCTACGTAGTGCATCAGTTTACGTTCCATCTTCTCGCCACCCCAACGCATCAGGCCCGCAACCAGGAAAAAGCGCATGCCACGACCGATGAGGGAGGTGATGATGAAGGGGAGCAGAGCCATTTGCAACAACCCTGCCGTCACGGTAAACACCTTGTAGGGGATAGGGGTGAAGCTGGCAATGAAAATGACCCAGATCCCCCACTGCTCAAACCAGTTGCGAGCAATCTCGATCTTGTCCTGATAGCCCACAGACTCCACCAGTGGCAGCACGACCGGATCCCACAGGGCATAGCCAAGGGCATAGCCAAACAGGGCACCCAGCACAGAGAAGACAGTAGCCAGCGTGGCGTAGTGCCACGCCTTGTGGGGCTTGGCGAGCGCCATCGGTGCCAGCATCACGTCCACCGGGATCGGCCAGAATACCGACTCGATGAAAGCGGTGATGGAGAGATACCAGGGGGCATGCTTGTGGCGAGCCCACTGCATCACCAGTACGTACAAACGGGAAAACAACTTCACTCAACATCTCCGTCAATCAGGGGAACAAAACGTACCGGCTCCAGAATACGGCTGGTCAGCTGGGATCCGGATCGTTCGATCAGTTGCAGGGTCTGCTGGCTGTCACCCACGGGCAACACCAGTCGGCCCCCTTCGGCCAGCTGATCGGTGAGCGCCGTCGGGATCTCGCTCGCCGCGGCCGTCACCAGAATGGCGTCATAAGGCCCCTTGTTGGGCCACCCCAGCCAGCCGTTGCCGTGCTTGGCCGAGACATTGTGCAGATCGAGCTGGCGCAGTCGGCGTCTGGCCTGGAACTGCAGCGACTTGATCCGCTCCACGGTATACACATGCTCCACCAGATGGGCGAGGATCGCCGTCTGGTAGCCCGAGCCAGTGCCAATCTCCAGCACGTGGGCCGGATTGTTTTGCATCAGCAACTCGGTCATTCGCGCCACCATATAGGGCTGCGAAATGGTCTGGCCGTGGCCAATGGGCAGGGCGGTGTTATCCCACGCCTTGTGCGCCATGGCCTCGTCCACAAACAGCTGGCGCGGCACTTTCGCGATGGTCGCCAGCACGCGAAAATCGCGAATATCCTGCGCAATGAGCTGATTTAACAGGCGCTGTACTATCACACCACCCTCATCCCTGCAGATCTAACCAGGCCCCCAGACCGGCGAGACTGTCATAGGCAGTCATATCGATGGTCAGGGGGGTAATCGAGACATAGCCCTGCTCGATGGCAGCAAAATCGGTACCGTCACCGGCATCCTGCTGGCTACCGGGGGGGCCGATCCAGTAGATGGGCTGGCCACGGGGATCCTCGGTGCAGATCACCGACTCCGCCCGGTGGCGATTGCCAAGGCGGGTGGTCTTGCTCCCCTTGATCTGCTCGAGGGGCAAGTCCGGCACGTTGACGTTGAGGATCTGATCGGCAGGCAGGGGGTGTTTCATCAGCCCCTTCACCAGCAGGGCCGCATAGTGGGCCGCCGTGGCGAAGTGGGTCTTGCCTACCAGCGAGATGGCGATGGAGGGGTAGCCAAGATGGCGCCCCTCGGTGGCCGCGGCGACCGTCCCCGAGTAGATGACATCATCCCCCAGGTTGGCGCCGTGGTTGATGCCGGCCACCACCATGTCGGGTTCAGGACGCACCAGCTCGTTGACCGCCAGATGCACGCAGTCGGTCGGCGTCCCCTTCACCGCATAGCTCTCGCACCCATTAAAGCCGTTTTCTGCAATGCGGGTAACCCGCAGCGGTACTTCCAGCGTCAGGGAGTGACTCGCGCCGCTGCGGTTGCGATCCGGCGCCACCACAATGACCTCGCCGCAGGCACGCAGCGCCTCGCTGAGGGCACGAATGCCCTCGGCATGCACACCATCATCATTACTGACCAGAATTCGCATCGGTCTGATTCCTGAAACCGTGATCGGCCTCTTCGGCCTGCATTAATTCGCGCACCACGCTGGTGGCAAACGCGCCCGCCGGCAGGAAGAAGGAGAGGGTCAGCGCCTCGCCGTCCAGCTGCCAGCTCATCTGCTCCGGCTTGAGCAGCAGGGGACGCCTGTCCTGATCCAGCCCGGCTTTCTCCAGCCCGTCACACCAATCGCTGTAAGGGGCCAGCACGCCCTGTTCGAACTCGGCAGCGGCACCCTGACTGGCCAGACGGCCACGGCCCCACTGGGGCGCGGTGAGCTGCACATCGCCGGAGGCGAGACGCGCTTCCAGCTCGGGGGTCAGCACCTCTTCACTGAAGATGGAGTGGCTGCCCTTGAGCATCACGCAATCACCGGCCAGCAGCTGATGGGCCAGCCCCTGCTCGATACGAGCGCTGACGATGGCGTTGAACAGCATGCTGCGGGCGGCAGAGAGGTAGAGAGAGCGCTTGTTGCGATCCTTGATCCGCTTGCCGGCAAACATCGCCTTGGCCGCTTCCAGGTTGTTGCCATCGCGGCCAAAACGCTGCTCACCATAGTAATTGGGTACGCCCTGAGTGGCGATGGCCTGCAGGCGCGCCTCCAGCCCGTCGGCCTGTTCCAGACCGGTGAGACGCAGGGTGAAATGATTGCCCTTGAGGTAGCCGACCCGCAATTTGCGGTTATGACGCCTGGCTTGCAGGATCTGGATGCTGTCGCTCTCGATGACCGACAAGTCCGGTTCGGCCTTGCCCGGCAGGTGAATGCCGAACCACTGCTCGGTCACCGCGTGGCGATCTTTCAGGCCCGCCCAGGTCACCGCATTGCGGTTGACCCCGGCCGCATCGGCCAGCAGACCCGCCACCCAGGCGGTGTTCTCGCCGGTTTTGCGCACCCGGACGAAGATGTGCTCCCCTTCACCGCAAGGCTCAAACCCGAGATCTTCATTGACCACGAAGTCGGCGGCCTCGGCCTTGAGGATACCGCGGGCAGTAGGCGCCCCGTGCAGATAGGCAAGTTGTTCCAGCATTATTGTTTCACCAGTAGGACGACGGCTTCGGTGGCGATCCCTTCCTTGCGCCCCGTAAACCCAAGCTGTTCGGTGGTGGTCGCCTTGACGTTCACCCGGTTCAAATCACATTGCAGATCGGCGGCCAGCACGGCGCACATGGCGTCGATATGGGGGGCCATTTTGGGGGCCTGGGCGATGATGGTCACATCCAGGTTGCCGATGGCATAACCCGCCTTCTGTACCCGGGCAAAGACATCCCGCAGCAGGATGCGACTGTCGATCCCCTTGAACTCGGCAGCGGTATCGGGGAAGTGGCGACCGATGTCACCGGCACCGATGGCCCCCAGCAGGGCATCGCTCACCGCGTGCAGCACCACATCGCCGTCAGAGTGGGCAACCAGCCCCTGCTCGTAGGGAACCGGCACGCCACCCAGCATGCAGGGACCAACACCACCAAATTTATGAACATCAAAACCATGACCAATGCGCATCATCAGCGGCAACCTCCCAACATGCTGAAACCAACCCCATCAATTTTGTGTACGTCCACACCATGTCCAATCCGGATCATGCTAACTCCTTGTTCGGGCCTGTTTGTTCGAGACACTCTGCTCTGAACGGTCTGTTCTGACTGAGGGGCTTATGCCTGCTGGCTTAAAAACAGCCCCGCCAGCGACAAGTCTTCCGGCCGGGTCACTTTGATATTGTCGGCGCGCCCCTCCACCATCCGCACCGTGAATCCGGTCCGCTCCATGGCGGAGGCCTCGTCGGTGATGGTGGCGCCCAGCAGCAGCCCCTCTTCCAGCGCCCGTTTCAGGGCTCGGGTCGGGAACATCTGCGGCGTCAGGGCATGCCAGAGCTGCTCGCGCTCGACGGTGGCGATGATATTGCCCTCCCCATCGGAGCGTTTCATGGTATCGCGCACCCGACTGCCGAGAATGGCACCTCCGCAGTTCATGGCCGCGGCAATCAGCGCATCGAGATCGCCGTGAGTCAGGCAGGGGCGGGCCGCATCGTGCACCAGCACCCACTCCCCTTGCGCCACATGGAGACCATTGAGGACGGAGAAGGCGCGCTCGGCGCCTCCCTCGACCCGCACAATTCGCGGGTCGGCCGCCACGGGCAGAGCCTCGAACCAGTGGTCATGGGGCGCCAGCGCCACGATCACCTGGGCGATGGCCGGGTGGGAGAGCAGCCTCTCCAGGGTATGTTCGAGAATGGTTTTACCCGCCAGTTGCAGGTACTGCTTGGGACAATCGGCCCCCATTCGGCTGCCGATACCGGCGGCAGGGACGATCGCCGTCAGGCCGGATACCCGGCTGGCATCAGTCATCGTAGGGCTCATCGTCCGGCGCTGTCTCTTTGTCTTTCTCTTTGGGGATGATCCGGTAGAAGGTCTCCCCCTGCTTGATGTAACCCAGATCGTTGCGCGACAACTCCTCGATGGCCTCGAGGCCAGAGGTGAGATCATCTATCTCGCGGTAAATGAGGTCGTTACGATCCTTGAGAGTCTGGTTGTCCCGCTGTTGCTGCGAGATGGCCTCCGACAGGTTCTGATAATCGGATAGCCCGTTCTTCCCCAGCCAGAGGTCATATTGCAGTCCCCCCAGCAGGAGGATCAGGATCAGGGTGAATAGCCGCATGCACTAGGTCTCCTTCAGGCGGCCTAGTGTCCCATATTCGGTGCCAAGACAAAAGAAAGCGAGCACCCGGGAGCCACTGGCCGAACATAAAAAAGTGCCCAAGAGTGAATCAGATAGCACAAAGCCCCGCCAAACCGGTGCAAGGATGGCCAACCAGGGCGCACCTTGTCCGGGGGCGGGGCTCTTAATCAGAAAGCGGTAAGGGGGATCAGTTCACCGCGACCGGCTCTCCCGCGCTCTCGGCCGGGGTGTTGTACTCCTCCTCGGCATCGCGGAAACGCTCCAGCATCGCTTTTGAGGGCGCTTCGCCCAGCAGACTGCCCACCACAATGGCCAGCAGTGCGAACAGGAAGCCCGGGATGATCTCATACAGCCCCAGCCAGCCGAACTGCTTCCAGACGATGACGGTGATGGCACCGACCAGCATGCCGGCCAGCGCGCCGTTGCGGGTCATTCGCGGCCACAGCACCGAGAGCAGCACCACGGGGCCAAAGGCGGCACCGAAACCGGCCCAGGCGTAGCTCACCAGCCCCAGCACCCGGTTTTCCGGATTCATGGCAACGGCGATGGCAATCACCGCGATCAGCAGCACCATCAGGCGCCCCACCCATACCAGCTCACGCTGGGAGGCGTTCTTGCGCAGGAAAGGCTTGTAAAGATCCTCTGTGATAGCGCTGGAGCAGACCAGTAATTGACAACTTAGAGTGCTCATCACCGCCGCCAGAATAGCGGAGAGCAGCACACCGGCGATCCAGGGGTTGAACAGGATCTTGGAGAGCTCGATAAAGACCCGCTCCGGGTTGCCGGTCACTCCAGCCGCCACTTCCGGGAAGCGGGCGAAGTAGGCCAGCCCGAAGAAGCCGATCGCCACCGCGCCTGCGAGGCAGAACACCATCCAGGTCATGCTGATACGGCGGGCATTGGCCATGGAGTGGTGGGAATCCGCCGCCATGAAACGGGCCAGAATGTGGGGCTGACCGAAGTAACCAAGGCCCCAGGCCATCAGCGAGACAATGGCGATCACATCCAGATTCTTGAACATGTCGAGGTTGGTGGCGCTCTTGGCGGCCACCTCGATCATGGCGCTGTCCACCCCGCCAACGGCGATGATGACGAAGACCGGGGTCAGGATCAGGGCGAAGATCATCAGGGTTGCCTGCACCGTATCGGTCCAGCTCACCGCGAGGAAGCCGCCGAAGAAGGTGTAGGTGATGGTGGCAGCGGCACCGACCCAGAGGGCGGTGTTGTAATCCATGCCGAAGGTGCTCTCGAACAGACGGGCACCGGCCACCACGCCGGAGGCGCAATAGATGGTGAAGAAGAGCAGGATCACCAGCGCAGAGAGAATGCGCAGCACCTTGCTGTGATCTTCAAAGCGGTAGGTGAAATAGTCCGGCAAGGTCAGGGCGTTGCGGTTCTTCTCGGTATGTACCCGCAGGCGGCCCGCTACCCAGCGCCAATTGAGGTAGGCGCCGATGACCAGACCGATGGCGATCCAGCTCTCGGAGATGCCGCTGACGAAGACGGCGCCGGGCAGGCCCATCAGCAGCCAGCCGCTCATGTCGGAGGCGCCGGCAGAGAGAGCGGTAACCCAGCTCCCCATCCGGCGACCGCCCAGAATGTAGTCATCAAAGTTGCGGGTGGCGCGATAGGCGACGAAGCCGATCAACACCATTCCGAGGATATACACCAGGAAGGTGATTAACATGGGTGTGCTAGCTGTCATGCAAAACTCCGTTTTGTGTCATTTTCTGCCCGCTCTGGTGACGGGCTCATCCCTAAAAAACCGGCCTAGCTTAATCAGCCGTTCGCGCCAGCTCAACCACTTTTAACAAACACAAAACACAATAAAAACCTTTGCGCATCAAATCATCTGCCGCATCAAGAGGATGGCGCCAGATTTCCTGCCGTGACCGTGACGGTCATCTCGCAGCGCCAGCCGCTACTGAGCGTTATGTTTTCACATTTTGTTACTATCCATTTTTTTACAAGCCAGCGCCCCGCTCCTACACTCCCCGCCCTGTCTCATCACACCAGTCAGAGGTCGGCACCATGTCATCTCATCTGTCACACCTGCGAACCCTCGCCCGCCGCCTTCATCCGGTGGAGGAGTCGGGTCATCTCATCCGACGGGCCAAGTATGTGGGGCGTCTCTGGCTCAATCCCGGCGCCCGCGCCCTCTATCGCCAGCAGCAGGAGCAACCGCTGCTGGCGCAGGCGATCAGCCGCTTCCCCGATATTCTGGAAAAGCCGATCCACCCCTATCGCCACAAGGGGCTCCGCAAGCGCCTGCGAGCCGGGCTTATCAGCGGCCACTACCAGCAGCTGGCACGTCAGCTGCCCAAGACGCAACAACTGGCAATCTACAGCGGGCGCGGCCTGCTGCTGGCCCAGTGGCAGAGCGACAAGCTGACGACCCCCCTCACCCTGCAACTGGATTACCAAACCCACATGGGCAAAGAGGGAGAGATGAGCCTGACCCTCAAGCTGGGTGACGCGGCCCTCTATTACATGGCCCTCAATCTGCGCCCCGCGCCGAACCCGACCCTCGAGATCTGCTCGCTGCAGGGCGGCAAGGGGCAGAGCGAGGAGATCAAGCTGGTCACCAAGGCGTGCGGCGGGCTACGCCCCATGTCCCTGCTGGTCTATATGGCCGCCGAGCTGGCCCGGGGGCTGGCGTGCAAGAGCCTGCTCGGGATCCGCACCCAAAGCCACGTCTATCAGAGCAGCAAGCGCACCACCGATCGGGTCAAGTTCGATCTCGACGGCTTGTGGCAGGAGCATCAGGGCTGCGTGCAGGATGAACTTTGGATGAGCCTGCCGCTGGAGGTGCCCCGCAAGACGCTGGAGGAGATCCCCTCCCGCAAGCGGGCCAGCTACAAGGCTCGCTACCAGCTGCTCGACCAGATCGGCAGCGAGCTGCAGGCAAATCTGCTGCGAAGCTGAGTCAACGCAGCAGAAACAAAAAGGGCGAACAGCATGCTGTTCGCCCTTTGTCATGACGGGGATCGGCCCTTAGCGGTTGATCGCCATCGGCATGCCGTTGCGCTGCTCCAGCGCCTGCTTCACCAGCTGGGAGTCGCTGTCGGCGTGGGCAATGAAGCGGGTCACCGCCGGAGTCATCGGCAGCGGTGCCGGCAGCTTGGAGTTGAACTCCTCTTCGCTGCGCGACAGCGGCTGATGCACTTCCAGATAGCGGACACCGTTGGGCTCGAGAGAGGCCTTGATCGGCTGGTTGACGAACTGGACGCGAGTACCGACCGGTACCTGCTTGAACAGGTAGGCGATGTCGTCGTTGCGCAGACGCACGCAACCGTGGCTCACCCGCAGGCCGATGCCGAAGTTGGCGTTGGTACCGTGGATGGCGTACATCTTGCCGATGTAGAGGGCAAACAGACCCATGGGGTTGTCCGGGCCGGCCGGCCATACCGCAGGCAGGCTCTCGCCACGGGCGGCATATTCGGCATGCATCTTGGCGGTCGGGGTCCAGGTCGGGCCCGCTTTCTTGCGCTGCACACTGGTCACCCAGTTTTCCGGGGTGTCGGTGCCGAGCTGGCCGATGCCGATGGGCAGCACTTCCACCACTTTTTTACCCTTGGGGTAGTAGTAGAGGCGCATCTCGGCCACGTTCAGCACGATCCCTTCACGGGGGGCATCCGGCAGGATCAGTTGCTGGGGGATCACCAGCTTCTCGCCGGTCTGTACCAGCAGGGGATCCGCATCGGGGTTGGCTTCGGTCATGTTGGTGAGCCCCAGCTGGAATTTGGCCGCAATGGCCTCCAGCGGCTGGCCGTTCTCTTCGGCCGGAACCACGTATTCCAGATTCTCCCCTACCAGACGGCTGTTGGCCGCAGGCAGAGCATATTCAACAGCGAAAACCGGCGCAGCGGTCAGCAGCAGGCTGTAGCAGAGTGTTGCCACACTATTGCGAAGGAGCTTCATAACTTTCCCATGATGATGACTTGAAGTGACGTCTCTGGGCTGGCAGCTGATCAAGAGGGGATCAGGGGCGCGAAGAGAAGGCCGCCATTTTTCTCCTCTGCACGGCAAATTTCAACTGACAAGTGGCGACGGGTCGATGATTAATATGCGGTTTTTTCCGCGTCCCCGACCCGCCCGGTTTCCCTGTTTATCCCCGTTGCCAGGCACGCATGTCGTAACCTGTGGGAGATTGATGCAACCGCAGATGAAATTGCTCAATTATGGCGAAGATATGGTCGAAAATATCGGCCTGGATCCCTTCGTAATCGGCCCATGCGGTGGTCGCGGTAAAGCAGTAAATTTCCAGCGGCAAACCGTCTGACGTAGGTGCCAGCTGGCGCACCATCAGGGTCATGTCCTTGCGAATGCCGGGGTGGGCGCGCAGGTAGGCATCCAGATAGGCGCGCAGGGTGCCGAGGTTGGTGAGGTGACGACCGTTGATAGGGCAGCTCAATGCATCGCTCAGCTGCTGATTGTAGGCGCTCAGCTCCTGCTCCTTGCGACTGAGATAGGGAGCCAGCAGTTGGGCCTGCTTGAGCTGCAACTGCTCCTCGGCCGTCAGAAAGCGCACGCTGGTCATGTCGATATTGACGCTGCGCTTGATGCGGCGGCCGCCCGACTCGGTCATACCCTGCCAGTTCTTGAAAGAGTCGGAGATCAGGGCATAGGTGGGAATGGTGGTGATGGTCTTGTCCCAGTTCGACACCTTGACCGTGGTGAGGCCGATGTCGGTCACCTCACCATCGGCGCCGTACTTGTCCATCTGCAGCCAGTCACCGACGCTCAGCATCCGGTTGGCGGAGAGCTGGATCCCCGCCACCAGCCCGAGGATGGGGTCCTTGAACACCAGCATCAGCACTGCGGTCATGGCACCCAGACCGCTGAACAGGAACAGCGGCGACTTGCCGAGCAGCAGGGCGATCATCAAGATGCCCACCAGAATGCTGCCTACCAGCTTGGCCCCCTGGAAGATGCCACGCAGGGGCAAATCCCGACCAAGGCGGGTGTAACGGCTCACCGACAACAGGCAGTCGAGCAGGGCGAAAAAGGCCAGCAGCAGGAACAGCAAAATCCAGAGCTGGGCCACCATTTCGATAAGCTTGAGGCTATCCGATTGACGGGGCAGCCAGATCTCCGCCTGACCGAGCAGCACGGCCCCCTGCAAAACGAAGGCGAGCCGGTTGAAGAGGCGCTGTTGCAGCTGGGGCGGCAGCCATACCTGCTTGGCCTTGCCGAGGATCCCCACCAGCCGGACCAGCAGCACCCGGTGCAGCGCCATGTGCAGCAGCAACGAGGTGATGACGATAAAGCCCAGCGCGATCACCAGCGCCATCAGGCTGGTCACTTCCACCCCAAGGCCCGACAACCAGTTAAAAAACGCCTCTTTCATTGCTCTCTCCCGAACCGGGCAGCCTGCTGGCTGCAAAAACAGTGGTGGTCAGGGTACCGCTCCCCTCCCCCATGTCAAATCGGCGTACGCCAGAAATGACAACGCCCGGCACAGGCCGGGCGTTGTTTCAAAGCGAGGCTGACTTAGCAGACCAGGCTCAGGGCATCGCGGGCGATGACCAACTCTTCGTTGGTCGGGATCACCATGGCGCAACGGCTGTCGGCGGTGGTGATGCGACCTTCGCCACCCAGTACTGCAGCGTTGTTGGCCTCTTTGTCCACCTTGAAGCCGAACAGAGCCAGACGGTTCAGCACCATCTCGCGCACCATGGCGGCGTTCTCACCGATACCACCGGTAAAGACCACGGCGTCCAGACGACCGTCCATCGCAGCGGCATAGGCACCGACATACTTGGCCACACGGTAGGTGAAGACATCCAGGGCACGCTTGGCACCGGCGTCGGTGGCGTAGTTGGTGGTGACGTAGCGGCAGTCGCTGCTCGCTTCGGTCATCCCCAACAGACCGGACTCACGGGTCAGGGTGTGGTTGATCTGCTCCACGCTGTAACCGAGCTGGTCGTGCATGAAGAAGACCACGGCCGGATCGATATCACCGGAGCGGGTACCCATCGCCAGACCTTCCAGCGGAGTCAGCCCCATGGAGGTGTCTACGGATTCGCCGTTCTTGATGGCGCAGACAGAGGCACCGTTACCCAGGTGGCAGTTGATGATGTTCAGTTCATTCAACGGCTTGCCCAGCTCTTTTGCCGCTTCTTCCGCGATGTAGCGGTGAGAAGTACCGTGGGCACCGTAACGACGGATGCCGTGTTCGCGGTAGAGCTTGTGCGGCAGCGCATAGAGGTAGGCCTCTTGCGGCAGGGTCTGGTGGAAGGCGGTGTCGAACACGGCCACGTTCTTCTCGGACAGCTGCGGGAACACTTTCAGCGCGGCGCGAATACCGATGAGGTGCGCCGGGTTGTGCAGCGGGGCGAACGGAATGGCGGCTTCGATACCGGCGATCACGCCGTCATCAATGCGCACGGAACGGGAGAACTGCTCGCCACCGTGTACGATTCGGTGACCGATGGCCACCAGTTGCTCGGCAAGAGTCGGATCCTGCGGCAGGATGTGACCCACGATATGGTCTAGGGCCTCCTGGTGAGCGGCACCCGCTCCCAGCATGGCTTCGCCCTTGACCCCGTGGAGTTTCCATTTGATACGTGCATCATCCAGATTGAAGCATTCGGCCAGGCCGGACAGCATGTCCTCACCTGTTTCGGCGTCCATTACGGCAAATTTCAGGGAAGAGCTACCGCAGTTAAGGATCAATACCAACTTGCTCATTTTCTACATCTTCCTGTGCTTCGGCTTTATGCCGACAGTGTCGTGTCATCCAAAAGAGGATGGGATTCCCCTGCCGGGGGCTTATGGTCGCAGGAGGGTGCGTCCAATTTTTCAATTCTTGCTCTTGAAAGAGTCATCGCAACCTGTGGTGCGTATCACTGGTTTCAATTCTTGCTCTTGAAAGAGTGAGCGCAACTTGTGGTGCGTATCACTGGTTTCAATGCTTGCGAGTCTCAACGCATCAGCTGCGCAGGGCTCGCTTTAATGGGAGTGCTCAGGCGATAGCCAGCAGATCCTTGTGTACCTTGACCACCAGCTTCTTCACCTTGGCGGGCTGGTTGAAGGTACAGAGCGGGCGGTGCAGCTCGCCCGGCCAGAAGATGGTGAAATCGCCCGGTTGCAGCGCCAGGTAGCTGGTCTGCTCGTCATCGACAAACCAGAGGTCGGGATGGGGATGGTCGGCGCCGTCGCTCACGTAGTCGTGGGGGCCCACACCTATCCACTCTTCACCGCGCAGCAGCAACTGGATATCGAGATACTGCTGATGGAATTCGCCACGGCGATCCGCGGCTGGCTCGGTCAGATCTTCGCTCACCAGACAGAACAGGTTCAGGCCATCAATCTCGGTCTTGCCGAGCGGAGCGTCACCCCAGTGCGCCACGCTCTTCACCACCTCGGCCATAATGCGGGCCAGCGGGGCGGGCAGCGGCGTCCGCTGCAGGGTGTTCAGGCTACCGGTGATCATGGCGTCTGTTTCCTGTTAGGTATATCTGAGCGGCATCTTTGCCAGCCAATGAAAAAGGACCTGTGACAGGTCCTTCAATAATGCCGTCTGCAATCCGTGCAAACCGGTTTAGAGCTTTTGCTCATGTTCAGCTATATGGGCACTGTTACACACTCGTCAGCACCTTGCCAAGAGACATAATCCCATTTTCATAGTGATCGTACCAGCTGAAACCATATTATTCACCACCCTTTCCCCCTCGACTTTGACCAGACGCAAAAACGGGCGCATCAGCGCCCGTTTTTTTCGCAAAACCGTTTAAGAACCGGTTTCATTCAAGCCTTTTGGGCATTTTCCACCGGTTTGGCGTACATGGCCCGCCAGATCGCCTTGTGCTCTTCCGGCACCTCTGACTGACGGGTCAGGAAGGCCGCCTGCTCGATGGTATTGGCCTTGCCGGAAACATCGGCCGCCAGATAGTTGCTCGGGAAGAGGCGATAGCTGCTCCAGATCGCCTTGTCGATCAGGGCCGCCAGCTCGTCCGGATCGCTGAAGCCCTCGGTAATCGGCGCGCCGAAGGAGACGTGTACCCGCCCCTTCATGCCGACGATACCGGCGACGATACTCTCGATATCCTCGAACTCGCCCTTCTCGTAGCTGCCGTTGACCGACTTCTCGTAGAGCTCGCGCGCCTTCGCCTTGTCGGTAGGGTCCAGCTCGTAGCTGATGCTGACCGGCACGATATTGAGGCTGCGCATGTAGTCGACGAAGTCGATCTTCTGCTTCTTGCCGTCGACGTAGAACATCTTGAGGATGGCGGGATCTGTCTTGTCATCGCCATTCTTGGCGCGCCCTTCCTTCTGGGCAATCCAGATGGAGTGACCTTCGTGAACCGAGTTGCCAATATAGGCAGACAGCTCGCCGAGCGCCTTCATCATCTCCCGCGGCCCCTTGGCGGAGCGTTTGACGATAAAGCTCTTGTTGAGCTTCATCAGCTCGGTAGCGCAGGGTTTGCGCAGCAGGTTGTCACCGATGGCGATGCGCACGGTATCGAAACCGTGGGTGTGTAGCCCCCAGTTGACGAACGCCGGGTCCATGGCGATGTCTCTGTGGTTGGAGACAAACAGATAGCCCTGCTCTTTCTTAAGATGCTCGATCCCGGAGAAGGTCACCCCCTTGGTGGAGGTGGCGATCATGCGGGACATATACCGGGTAACCCCCATCTGGACCTGATGCACTGTGGTCACTTTTGACCATTTGCGGCGCAGGAACAGGCGGATCATCGGGCGGATGGCCCAACCCAGCCAGCTCATCAGGGAACCGAAACGATACTTGGCGATGGCGCCGATAAATTCATCATCCTGGATCAGCCGTTCGATGGCTGCCGGCACTTCTTCATCGCGGTAGGGGCGAATATCCGCGAATCTATCTACTTCAGTCACAATGTCAGCCTTGCATGCTAGGAAACCGCAGCCAACCCGCGTTGGCCGGGGAAAATTCAGGGCGCAATTTTACACGCTTTTATGGCAAGGGGTATGAGACAAGCATGAATAGTGAGATCTGACCAGTTTATTAATCGGATGCCAGTGCCAGCGCGACCGCCGCCTCGGCATGAATGGCGGTGGTGTCGTAGAGCGGCACCGCCGCCCGGGCATCCCCCACCAGCAGGGCAATCTCGGTGCAGCCAAGGATCACCGCCTCGGCACCCGCAGCCGCCAGCCCCTCGATAATGGCCAGATACTCGGCCCGCGACGATTCACGGATCTCCCCCAGACAGAGCTCGTCATAGATGATCCTGTGTACCCGCTCCCGCTCAGCTTCGGCAGGCACCAGCACCGCCAACCCGAAGCGATCCTGCAAGCGCCCTTTGTAAAAATCCTGCTCCATGGTGAAGCGAGTGCCGAGCAGGCCGACCCGGGTTATCCCGTCCGCCTGCAATTTGGCCGCGGTAGCATCGGCGATATGGAGCAGCGGGATATCGATGGCTGCCTCAATCTCGGGCGCCACCTTGTGCATGGTGTTGGTGCCGATCAGCAAGAAATCGGCGCCGCCATCCTGCAACTTGCGCGCCTCCGCCGCCAGCAGGCGGGCGGTAGCGGGCCAGTCACCGGCATGCTGCAACCGCTCGATACCGGCAAAGTCGACGCTATTGAGCAGCACCCGCGCCGAGTGCAAACCGCCGAGCTGCGCCCGTATCCCGCGGTTGAGCGCCTGATAGTAACTGACGGTGGACTCCCAGCTCATGCCACCCAGCAGACCGATACATTTCATATGAACTCCTTTCATCCCAAGGGAGGGCAGAACCACGCCACCTTGTAGGCAAGGCCACGCGGACGAGATAAAAAAGGCCCCGCAGGGCCAACAAGACAGCCGGTAAAGGCCCGGGCCAACCCCGGGCTAAATCCAGATCATCCCGACACAGGCGGCCGTCGCCAGCCCCATGCCAAGATTGAAACGCCGCCAACCACGGGCTGTGCGAATGATTTGCCGCACCTGGGCACCAAACAACACCCAGAACGCCCCGGTGTAGAGGCCGGTAATAAAGAAGATCACCAGCACCCAGAGCGCGGAGGGCCAGTAAGCCTCCCCCGCCAGAGTGAAACCGCTGATGGCGGAGAGCGCCATCATCCACGCCTTGGGGTTGAGCAGTTGCAGCATGGCCCCCTGATGGGCGGGAATAAGTGGCCGGTTACCCTCGGCCGGGCCACTGGCGGTCGCCACCTTCCACGCCAGCCAGAGCAGGTAGGCCGAGCCGATCAGCTTGAGGCCGTCGTGCAGCAGCGGCACCTTCTCGAACACCACGCCAAGCCCCAGCGCGGTAGCGAGGATCATCAGATTGATCCCCCCGACCACCCCTACCAACAGGGGAATCGTGCGGCGAAACCCCTGCGCCGCCCCGGCGCTGGTGAGCAACATATTGTTGGGCCCTGGCGTGCCGCAGGTAACCAGAGCAAACCCCGCCAGGGGCAGTAACCAGTTCAGATCCATCTCAACCTCTTGTCGATGCAACGCCCCCGTTATGGGGAAAGCCTTCTAATATGCAGAGCCAACCCCGTGGCGACAAGTCAGAAATGCCTCTTTCCAGGCCCCCCCCATCAACGCAGCACGACTCAATACCAGAGCATCACCACGCAGAGCGCCGTCAGCAGACCGAGAGAACCGTTGAGTCGCCGCCAGCCCCGATCCGAGCTGATCCAGTTGCTCAGCTGATGGCCGAACAGTACCCAGACAAAGCAGACCGGCAGGGCCACCAGCGCAAACATGACCATCACCGCCAGCTGACTCGACCAGTAACTGGCGCCGGGCAGGCTGAACAGACTGATGGCGGAGATCCCCATCATCCACGCCTTGGGATTGAGGAACTGAAAGCCCAGCCCCTCCAGCATGGTCAGCGGACGGGCCCTCCGGGCCGGATCCCCCGGCGCCCCGGCCACCGCGATACGCCACGCCAACCACAGCAGATAGAGGCTGCCGAAGATCTGCAAACCGAGCCGTAGCAGGGGCCAGCGCTCGAACAGCGGATAAAGCCCCAGCGCCAGCACCAGTTGCAACACCGGCTGCCCCAGCCCCACCCCGAGCAGATGTGGCAGAGTGCGACGCACCCCGAAGTTGGCGCCGGAAGCCGTCAGCATCAGGTTGTTGGGCCCCGGCGTACCGCAGGTGAGTACGGCAAAACCGAACAGGGTAACATACCACTCCATCGTCATATTGTGACTCCTTACTCGCCACATTGTATCGATACAATGCAAGCTATTTGATTGTTATCAGGCTGAAATTCACGCTATATTGACAACAAATTTGGATCAATGGATTTATTGTCACCATGACAATCTGGACACCCGACCTTGCGGCCTTCGATGGACCCCTCTACCTCAAGCTGGTCAAAGCGATCGAACAGGGGATCGCGAATGGCGAGCTGCCACCGCAGACCCGATTGCCTACCCACAGATCCCTGGCGGATCGTCTGGGTGTCACCGTCGGCACCGTCACCCGCGCCTACAGCGAGGCGGAGCGGCGCGGCCTGCTGGCCGCCCGGGTGGGCCACGGCACCTGGGTCAAGGGAGCGAACACGGATCCCGCCAATGAGTGGGTGATCCGTCAGGAGGAGGGGCACCGCATCGAGCTGTGGCAGAACCTGCCGGTGCAGCTGGATCGGGCGGCCATCATTCGCCCCATGCTGGGGGAAGTGGCGGACGGGGATCTCAACGCCCTGCTCGGCTACGACAAGGAGGCGGGACGACCGGATCAGCGCCAGCAGTTCGTCAACTGGCTGGCGGAGCAAGGGGTGGCCTGTAGTGAGGATCGCCTGCTGTTCAGCCACGGCGCCCAGCACGGCATCATGCTGGCGCTGCTGGCGACCGGCTGCGTGGGGGAGACCATCCTGTGCGAGGGGCTGAGCTACCCCGGTATGCTGGGCAATGCCCGCCAGCTGAAGAATCAGGTGGTGGGACTGGCGATGGACGAGGAGGGGCTGCTGCCCGAGGCGCTGGACGCCGCCTGCCGCACCCGCCGGGCCAAGCTGCTCTACCTCACCCCAACCCTGCAAAACCCCACCACCGCCATCATGAGTCTGGCGCGGCGGGAGGCCATCGTCACCATCGCCCGTCGCCACGATCTGCTGATCATCGAGGATGACGTCAACGGCCTGCTGCCCCAGCAACCTGTGATCCCTCTGGTCAATCTGGCGCCGGAGCGGGTCATCTATCTGGGCAGTCTGGCCAAGATCGCCTGCGGCGGCCTGCGGGTGGGCTTCGTGCTGACGCCCCCTGCCCTGCGCAGCGCCTTCGCCCAGACCATGCGGCTGTCGAGCTGGATGGTGAGCCCGCTGTTGATCGAGCTCGCCTGCAAAATGGTCAGTCAGCGCCAGATCATGCCGCTGGTCGAGCAGCAGCGGGAGATCCTCAAACGCCGTGGCGAACTGCTGCGCCACCTGCTGCCTGCCGCCCGCTGGCAGCCGGGCAGCATGCACGCCTGGCTACCGCTGCCGGAGCCCTGGCGCAGCCAACAGTTTGCTGCCGCCGCCGATGCTCTTGACGTTGGCGTGGCGAGCGGGGAACACTTCGCCGCCGGTCAGTTTGCCGCTCCGCAAGGGGTGCGCCTGAGCCTGAGCCAACCCGCCACCGATGCCCGGGTCGGCGAAGGGCTGGCCCGTCTGGCGCAGCTGCTGCAGGGGACGCCCCCGAGCAATCCCCTGCTATAGTCAGGGCCAGCCGACCTGACCTTCACGCTTCATCGTCATTGCCAAGGAGATGCCGTGCCCCCCATCAGAGCCGCCCTACTGCTTGCCACCCTGTTGCTGGGTGGCTGCGCCTCGTCAACGACCCACCAGCAGCTGGGGGCCGCGCTCAATGGACTGGAAGGGGAGTTGCAACGGCTGGAAGAGGAGCTGGCGGCCATGAACGGCCTGCACTATCAAAAGGCGATCGATGCACCGCTCAGTTTGCGCCGTGCGCTCGGGGCGCCGCAGCCCACGCCAGAGGGGCTGGTGCCGGTGGCCAGCAAGCTGGAAGATGGGCCGATCCTGCGCTATCAATACCGCCTGCCAGCGGGTATGACGAGTCTGCCCCAAAACAACCTCTGCCAGCGCTACGAATTTGAACTGCGCCATCTGGGCCGCCTCGGCAAGCTGGAATTAAGCTGGCAGGGGGAACAGGGGAGTGGCTCACACCAGATCCGTCAAACAGAGTGTGTCTTTCTCACCGAAGCACATAAATCCCGGTAACCGCCTATAATGCCCTTCCTCGTCTCGCGCCGACTACTGTCACTTTTCCTCCCCCGCAGAGTTGTCGCCATGTTCCTCTTGGGTCTAATCTGATCTACTCGTGGAGTATTGAAAGGACGCGTGCATGACGATACTGCTGCTCGAAGAGGATCCACTGCTCCGTAGCGCCATCACCCGGGAACTGACCGAACAGGGTATCCCTGCTGAACGGATCCACCACCACAGCCACCCGGGTCAGGAACGCAGCGGTCTACTCACCCTGCTGCAACAACAGCCATTTGATGCCATTATCTGCCAGCAAAATAGACAACTGGGGCATGACGGCGCCCGCCTGCTGCATGAAGCACACTACCTCGGCCTGCTACAACCCGCCTGCGTACTACTGTTGATGGATGCAGACCAGAACGAGCAGGATTTTCTCCCCTCGGACCTCTACTTCTCCCTCCATCTGCCACTCCCCTTCATGACCGGGGAGCTCACAACTGCGCTCAAGCAGTTGACACAACTGAGCAGGATGACCCACACCCTCGCCCCTCCAACCCTGCTGCGGGAGTGGAAACTGGCGACCGCACTCTGTGAAGACCTGCTCTATCAACGGGACAACCGACCCCTTGCCCCCTGGCTGGATCGGTTCAAGGGTTACCTGCTGCTGCAGTCCAGCGAACAGCTCACTGCCGCCCAGCATTATGCCCTGTGTGCCAACGAGTATCGGGCAAGCTGGCCGAGGGCCGGATTGTTCTACGCCATGTTGGGACTGGGCAAACTGCAGAGTGCCGAAACCGACTTGCAGCGTCATCAAACCATATTGCCGACCGCCACCCGACTGGAGCTGCAACTCGCCAGTCAGTTGCACCAACATCAGTGGCAGGCAGCCTGGGAGACCATGGTGCAGTTGCAACAAGTCCGCCCCCATCAACCCCGCTGGCATCAGCTGGCCATGATGCTGGGACTATTACAGCAAGACGAGAGGAAGGTGCTGGAACAAGCCAGCACCCTGAATCTTCACCATTTCAGTGAACAGCGCGTCCGGCTGGCCATCGACCACTTCATGATCAACGCCATGCTGGCGGTGCTGTGGCATACACCATCCAGCAACCGGATCCGCTCCCTGCAACAGGAGTGGGCCCATCTGAAGCGAACAGTAAACCTGCCCGCGCAGGAGTTCGAGCTGCTGCAGGCACTGATGCAGGGATTGGATTACCGCTTCGACGAGGCGCTGATCCTGCTCGCCCACCATCAACCCAGCCAGGCGAGCGAGAACCATCTCACCCTGTTATTGGGCTTTGCCGTCTGTCAGTTTTGTGGCCTGCCCCACCATGCCCAGCGCTATCTGGCGCAGCTGACACACTACCGTGACCGTGTCGCCCCCCACCCCCTGACCCGTCAGCTGTTTCACCATCTGCTAACGGAACTGGGCCAACAGTTGACGGCGCGGGAGCAGCGCCTGACCAGCTTGCGCCAAACCCGTCATCAAGGGATACAAAAAGGTGACTATCAACTGGCACTGCAGGCCGGCTTGCAACTGCTGGAGGAATTTCCCGCCCTGCCCGGCGATGCCTGGCAACTGCTGGAGCTGCTACAGCACAGCTGGCCGGCGGGCATGGCGGCCCCCAGGGTTGCGCTGCTGGTCGATACCCTGGAGCGGCGCCTCAAGCACAGCCCTGCGTTTCTGGATCAACATGCCCAGCAGTATCAGCGTACTCTGCACGAGATCCGCACTCACTTGCAGCCGCACCTCTCCGGCAGCGCCCCCGCCAGCCTGGGCAAGGGGCCCCCGGAATCATGATGAGGCTGGCCTGTGCCGCCAGCCACATAAGAGAGAGGGGAGCCTTGGCTCCCCTCTATTCATTTCGTGTAACCTTATGGCCCTCAAGAACGGGCACAAGCAGATACGGTGACAGATGACTGTTAAGTCCCCGGGCTCAGCCCAGTGCATCACTCTCCAGCGCCGCCTTGAGAAAATCCTTCCAGCTGATAATGCCGACCAGGGCGCCATTCTCCAGCACCGGCAGGCAGGATACCCCCTTCTCCAGCATCAGCTTGACGCCGTCGCGCACGGTGAGATGGGGAGCGATGGTGACGAGCTGACGACTCATGATCTGGTGGGCCCGCTTGTTGAGGGTTTCGGTATCGCGGCTCATCTCGGCTTCGGAGTCGAGATAGGGGCTGATAGCGCGGAACAGATCCCGATCCGAGATGACCCCTACCAGCTCCTCCTCTTCCAGCACCAGCAGATGGCGAAAGTGTGCCTGCTCGAAGATATCCCTGATGACTCGGAGTCGATCATCCATTGAAACGGTGGCGACCCGGGTCGTCATAATATCCCTGATATGCATGCTAACCTCCCGTAACCAAACTGGTTTCTCTGTTATGGCATGTTTTTGCAGTGCCAGCCAGTAGCCAGCCCTTCGCTACAGTGCAAATCAGCGTCATTTCACGTAAGATCCGCGCCAGTTTTTCTCCTCCATTTTGAGCAAGCAGATCCCACCCATGATAGTTGCCAGTCAAATCGAACTGATCCGCGGCGGCCGCAAGCTGCTGGACAACGCCTCCGCCACCATTCACCCCGGCCACAAAGTGGGTCTGGTGGGCAAAAACGGCTGTGGCAAGTCCACCTTTTTTGCACTGGTACGGGGCGAGCTGGCCATCGACAGCGGCACCTTCAGCCTGCCCGCTGGCTGGCAGATCGCAGGCGTGGCGCAGGAGACCCCGGCGCTCGACTGCTCCGCGCTCGAGTATGTGATCGACGGCGACAAGGAGTTCCGCTCGCTGGAAGCCCAGCTGGTACAGGCCGAACAGGATGACAATGGTCTGCTGGTAGCCGAGCTGCACGGTCGCCTCGATACCATTGGCGCCTACAGCATTCGCGCCCGCGCCGCCGAACTGCTGCACGGCCTCGGTTTCAGCGATGAGCAGCTGAGCTCGCCGGTTCGCAGCTTCTCCGGTGGCTGGCGCATGCGTCTGAACCTCGCTCAGGCGCTGCTCTGCCGCTCCGATCTGCTGCTGCTCGATGAACCGACCAACCACCTAGATCTCGACGCCGTCATCTGGCTGGAGAAGTGGCTCAAGGGCTATCAGGGCACGCTGGTGCTTATCTCTCACGACCGCGATTTCCTCGACTCGGTCATCAGCCGCATCATCCATATCGAGAACGGCAAGCTCAACGAATACACCGGCGGCTACTCCGACTTCGAACTGCAGCGCGCCGAACAGCTGGCCCAGCAGCAGTCCATGTACGAGAAGCAGCAGCGGGAGATGTCCCACATGCAGGCGTATGTGGACCGCTTCCGCTACAAGGCCTCCAAGGCCCGTCAGGCCCAGAGCCGCCTGAAAGCGATGGAGCGGATGGAGAAGATCCTGCCCGCCCACGCCGACTCGGAATTCAGCTTCGAGTTTCGCGAGCCGTCGGCCCTGCCGACCCCGCTCATCGCCATGGAGAACCTCTCTGCCGGTTACGGCGACAAGGTGATCCTGGAGAAGATCAAACTCAATCTGGTACCGGGTTCGCGCATCGGTCTGCTCGGTCGCAACGGCGCCGGTAAGTCGACCTTTATCAAGATGCTGTCGGGCTCCAACCCGCCGCTCTCTGGCAAGCTCGAAGTGAGCGCCGGGGTGAGCATCGGCTACTTCGCCCAGCATCAGCTGGAGACCCTGCGTCTCGATGATTCCCCGCTCGATCATCTGGCCCGCCTCGCGCCGGACAAGACCGAGCAGGAGCTGCGCAACTATCTGGGCAGCTTCGGTTTTCACGGTGACAAGGCGCTCGACAAGGTGGCGCCCTTCTCCGGCGGCGAAAAAGCGCGGCTGGTGCTGGCGCTGATCACCTGGCAAAAGCCCAACCTCTTGCTGCTCGATGAACCGACCAACCACCTGGATCTGGAGATGCGCCACGCCCTCACCATGGCGCTGCAAGGCTTCGAAGGGGCCATGGTAGTGGTCTCCCACGACCGTCACCTGCTGCGCACCACCACCGACGACTTCTATCTGGTACACGGTGGCCGGGTCGAGCCGTTCGACGGCGATCTGGACGATTACCACAAGTGGCTCGGCGAGCAGGAGAAAGAGGCCAACGCCAAACCGGCCGATGGCCCCGTCTCTGCCAACTCGGCGGTGGCTCGCAAGGATCAGAAGCGGCGCGAGGCGGAGTTCCGCCAGCAAACCCGCCCCCTTCGCCAGAAGCTGGAAAAGCTCGAAGCGAGCATGGAGAAGCTGCAAGGCAAGCTTGGCGACATCGAGAGCCAACTGTCCGACCCCGCCATCTACGAAGAGAGCGCTAAAACCAAGCTCTCCGAGCTGCTCAAATCCCAGGGCCCCCTCAAGGAGCAGCTGGAAGAAGTTGAGCTGGAGTGGATGAGCCTCTCCGAAGAGCTGGAAACCATGGAGCAAGCCTTCTTTGCGTGACGAACAGCTGATGGCCAGCGAGCGGGTCGCGGTCCACGAATTGCCGACGCCGATCGGCTTCTGGCACTGGAGCGGCAAGGTCTATGGTGAGCGCAGCCAGGATTGGCTCACCGTGCAGGAGCAGGGGGGCAACGTCAATCTGGCGCTGCTGCTGCACCGGCTCGATCAACTCGGCATCGTGGTCGATCTGACCGACCTGCAACCGGCGCTGGTGCAGACCGAAGCGGTGCTGACCCCGTGGCGCGCCCTGCGCCAGAGCGCCAAGACGCGACTCGACGAGCAGCAGTATCAGTCGATGCTGGCCCACGAGCTGGAGCTGGAGCGGCTGCAACAGGGCGTCCTGTTGCAGACCCTGCGCAGCCTCTCCCTGTTTCGCGGCAACAGCCGCAATTTGTTGAACTATCTATCGTTACTGGGTGCCCAGCAGGGCCCCCTCAGAGATCTAATATGCTGAGCTACCGCCACGCCTTTCACGCCGGCAACCATGCCGACGTGCTGAAACACGCCGTTCAGGCCCTGATCATCGAGTCCCTCAAGAAGAAGGAGAAACCCTTCATCGTGCTGGACACCCATGCCGGTGGCGGTCTCTACGACCTGCGCGGCGACTGGTCCCAGAAAAAGGCCGAGTATGCCGACGGCATCGGCCGCCTGTGGGACGAGCGGGCCCAGTGGTCTGCCATGGCCCCCTATCTGGGCGTTATCGAGGAGATGAATCAGAACGGCGAGCTGCACTACTACCCCGGCTCGCCGGAGCTGTCGCGTCGCCTCACCCGCGAGCAGGACAAGCTGGCGCTGATGGAGCTGCACAACAACGAGGTCGAAGACCTGCGCGCCAACATGGGCTATGACCCCCGCGTTGCCGTGCACCACCGTGACGGCTTCGAGGGGCTGATCGCCCTGCTGCCGCCCACCCCGCGCCGCGGGCTGGTGCTGATCGACCCGCCTTATGAGCTCAAAGAAGATTACTTCGCCGTGGTCGATACCCTGAAAAAGGCGCAGAAACGCTGGGCGACCGGCATCTACGCCCTCTGGTATCCCATCCTCGGGCAGGAGGCGGACAAATCCCGCGACATGCTGCGCGCCATCAAGCGCGAGAACTTCGGCAACGTGCTGGTGGCCGAGCTGGAAGTGGCTGGTCAGACTGCCGACTGGGGCATGAACGGCTCAGGCATGCTGATCATCAGCCCGCCCTGGATGCTGGACGAGCAGATTGAAGCCTTCCTCAAACCGCTCTGTGCCAAGCTGGCGCAGGGTGCAGGCGCCCAGTACAAGGTCGAGTGGCTCCACAAGGTCGCAGAGTAGGCCCGCACCAGCTCGCTCTGGCGCCCGGCCAAGGCGTCAGCGAGTCGCTCACCCAAGCCGTTCACAGTGGCGGCATGGCCAGCAAAGAGAAGCCCCGTTCAGGGGCTTCTTGTTTTTTACCCGCTACCGCTTTACCCACCAACCCTTTTCCCCACTAACTGTTTTCCTTACCAATGGCAGCACCCGCCCCATCTGCATACCAGATCAGTCGTTATTGACTAATTAGTCGATCTAGCTCAGAAATCGGCCATCTGGTCCTTTCCCTCCGCCTGCCCGCCGCTAATATACCCGATTGGCAACAAAGCCTCGTAGGAGTCACCCCATGAGCCATGCCAACCCCATCCCGTTGGTTAAACGCAGCAGACTGGAGGCTGAAATTCAGGGGCGGTAGCCATGCCAGATGGAATGGATAAGCGAGAGTTGCCTACGACCCACTCAACATGGTGACGGCCCCATTTTTATTTCTGACCTGCTCATGCTGGCGTGATCTTACGGCGCTTGCCAAGAGTGCGCTGAGAACTGATTTTTCATACAGTAGTAACGGTGGCGTAAAAAGAGGAAGTCAAGCGAATACGCTCGGCATGCGAAGAAAGCTGATGACGTTATGATTTAATGGTTGTTTTTACTTGGCGGCAGTGGAAATGTTACGGAGTTATATGGAATGCTCTGCTAACGGATTAGTGCCGCCTTCTATCTAATCACTGTTATAAATACCCCGCATAAGGAGTCTCTCTTGGAATACAACGAACTTGTTGAACTCTGGAAGAAGCAGCGCGAGCAGTACCAGCTATGGGAAGTTCGCCTCACGTTCAGCGCAGAGGATTTGCGCAAAAAAATGGAGACCGCACTCAATATCTCTGTAAATGAGTGGGTTAATCATGAAACAAATGAAAAGAATCGCTATGTCGAGCTAGTTGATTTTTACGGAAAAAATAAAGCCGAGCGAAAGCCCCCAAAAGCAGACTCCATTACTCCAAACGGAGAATTAGTCTTTGGTGTCAGCGTCACATTCGATCATGGCCCCAATAGCTATCCGAAAGTTAATTTGTATATTCCCGTTGCAATGAGATTCAATCAGAACAATATTGAATATGCTCGGTTCAATACTGAAAATGATTGTGCGGAACAGGAATGGACAACAGACAGTGAAGAATTCTGCAAGCGACTGATCAAACAATATGCAGATTATTTTGATCATGATCCTCACTCAGGTTTTGGAAGGAAAACCCAAATTGGTTTTGTGTAAATTTATAACCCGGCAGTCCACACGGACGCTGCGCGATAAAGCCGCGCAGCGCCGGTGACTTTCACGTTAGGAGTCTAGATGACATTCGAACAAACTATATTAATAGCGCTATTAACCGTATTGGGTGGGGGTGTTGCGTCTGCATTTGTAACCTCGATCCTGACAAGTAGGCGAGATCAAAAAAATTACACAAAGAAAAAATATGAAGAGATTTATGACCTTATTGCCAAAGATAGTACTGATTTTGCAAAATGGTATCTTGGCTATATGGCAGTATTTGAAGGAGCACTTCCGCTAAGTCAGTTGAAGAATAGAGCCTCTACCACGACTATGGATACGAAGGCAAAAGTGCTAATGCTTGTGGCTCTTTATGCCGAAAATCTCTCAACAGAGATAGAGTTGTACTTCCAAAATAAGCAGGCACTTATTTCGTATATTAATGAGGCATCAAAAAGAGCAGATGAAAATGTCGCGTCAAAAATTTCCCTAAATGATTTTCATGCCTTACGAGTGAGCTTTGATAAGGAAAAAAACAATGTGTTTGAAAAGCTTGTTAACCTTTCAAAAAGCTTATGACGTGGCGCGGCATGACGCTCCTAACAAGGCAAAGCAGTTCGGCCCTTCGGGCCCGGACGTCGCTTCGCTCCGCCGCTGTTTGCAGCGTTATACCTTAGGAGGATTTTATGAAATTGGCAGTTGGAATTTCATTATTTTTGGCCATTTTTACAGGAGTTGCTAATGCAAGTGAGCCCGTGAAAATTAACCTTTATGCTGAGAGTGATGGTTTTTGTGTATTACGTGCAAGTAAAGATATTTTCCAAGATTCTACTCAAGGGCAGGATGAATTATATGAAGTCAAAGTGGGCAGGGTCGGAGTATTACAACGATACGATAATCGAGAAGAGTTATCTCTAACTTGCCAGTACTTCATTGAGCCAGAGGCGTTAAAAAAACAACTATCATTTTGTGCTTTGGGAAGTACATCTGTTAATAGTTGTGCCGTTTCTGAAAATCAAAAAACATATTGGTTTGATGGTAGAGATTACAGTGAGAATGCTAAATTTCGTTCGATAACATGTAGCTTTTCGTGCCAAGTCGATTAATGCAAATCTGGGACACCCACCTTTTGGAGCAAGGCGTAGCATAGCCCGAACCCAAAAGATGGGTGTCCAAGGTCTTCTGGAAGGTTAATCCCCCGCCCCACAGCGACCACAAAGTTGAAACGCAAAAGCCCCATCACGGGGCTTTTGCTATTGGTGCAGCCGGTGTATGCGGCAGCCTGAACCAGCCCACCCTATGAGCGGGCGGGCAGATCCTGTTTCAGCGCAACCAGCAACAGGGCCAGCAGGCCAAAGGGCGGAAACAGACAGAGTAGGGAGCAGATAAGGGTGACCAGCGCCGGATGCTCGCTCTTGCGGCGCGCCAGTCGCCAGGCGATGACGCCGACGATGACCATCAGCAACGCAATGAACTGGCCAAGCAGAGTGGCATTGATATTCATGAAAGATCCTTTTTCATGGGCAAGTGTGAAGAACCTGTACTTTATCGCCTTGGTTGCGATTGGCAACCGCTGAACCGCACTGGCCACTCGCCCGTTGATAGGTTCTCTCTATTCTGGCAATAGATGAGAATAGTTTTCATTTAATCTCATTTCGGCGGATACTCTCATCATCAACAGAGGGAGCCGCCATTATGAAAAAGACCATCAGCTTTGCCATCCTGCACTTCGGTGTCGCCTTTACCGTGGCCTACCTGCTGACCGGTGAGCTGCTGACCGCCAGCCTGATCGCCCTGATCGAGCCCGCCGTCAACACGGTCGCTTTCTACTTTCATGACCTTGGCTGGCACAAGCTCAAACCAAAGCACAGCCTGCAGGCCAAGACCAGCAGCTTCGCGGTGGTCCACTTCTCGGTGGCCTTCGGAGTGGCCTTCCTGCTGAGCGGCGAGCTGCTCACCGGCGGCGTGATGGCGATGATCGAACCGGCCATCAATACCGTGGTGTTCTTCTTCCACGAGCGGCTGTGGCGCGCCCGCAGTCAGCAACTGGCGCTGGCCTGATCGACCGGGCAACCCGCCTCCCCCCTTTATCGCGGCCACAAAAAACCCGACATTCCGGCCAGGAGTGTCGGGTTTTTCCGTTTGGCAGCCATTCAGCAGAGCAAACTGAGCTCGGCTCCCCTGCTGCATTGCCCTGTAGAGTGTGCTGTAGTAGGCAGATATGCCCTCTTCATTGCTGGAATCTATCGATGAACAAGACCTTGCTTGCCACCCTGCTGTTTACCCCTCTGCTGGCCAGCGCCGCAACCCCCTCCTTTGACTGCACCAAAGCCTCCGGGTCGGTCGAAACCCTGATCTGCAAGGATGCCGGACTGGCCGCCCTTGATAACGAACTGGCGGCCCTCTACCCCAAGGCGATTGCTGCGCTCTCTCCCGAACAGCTCAAGACCGAGCGCGCCATGCAGCGCGGCTGGATCAAAGGGCGCAACGACTGCTGGAAGGGACAGGATCTGCGCCAGTGTGTGGAGGACAACTACCTGCTGCGGATCACCGAACTGCAGATCAGCGGCGGCCAGCTGATGGTGCCGGCACCGGTCAACTACCAGTGCGGCAAGGGCGTCACTCTCTCTACCTACTTCTATAACGATGCCAAGCTGCCCGCCGCGGTGATCAACCTGAGCGAGGGCGACAAGCAGCAACAAGTGCTCGCCTATGAAGCCCCCAGCGCCAGCGGCGCCCGTTATGAAGGGCAAAACCTCACCTTCTTCACCAAAGGGGATGAAGCCACGCTGGAGCGTTACGGCCAGCCAACCCTCACCTGCATGGAAAATCCGACCAAGGGCTGAGGCTCATAGGGGCGGCTCGTCTTGCCGCCCCCACCTTGACTAGATGGCGATATCCAGCGGTTTTCCTTCCCGCACAATCCGCAACTTGAGCGACCCAGGCTTGCCGGTGCTGAGCAGTTCACGCACCTTGTCGATCTCGAGGGGACGATAAGCCACCCCGTTGATCTGCTCCAGAATGTCGCCGTTGGCCAGACCATAGGGGGCAAGATCCCGTTCATCGCTGTAGTAGACCTGCAGATGCTCGCCATCAAAACGCACCCCGATATTGCGCAGGATTGGCGGCACTTTGCGCGCCAGGCTGTCGGCGTCGTAGCAGAGCATCATCCGCCCGGGTATGATCGCAAAGCGATTGAAGCGGTTAACAAAATCCAGCCCCAGACCATACTGCTCATTGCTGTTTTCCGACACGCGCAGTTCACCGAGCTGGCGCTCATCAAAGTGCAGGCCGGTGAGGATATGGTCACGCCCCTCCACCATACCGCTGGCGTCCACCCCTTTGCGTGGCGTGGCATCTTCGCCAGAGATCGCCTTCTGGCTCGCCATAAAGTCGATAAAGGCATGATCGGCATAGCTCTGATCGGCCCCGGTATCCAGATACATGCGCACGCTGCTCTCGCCGTGGGTCAGATACACGGCCGGGGAGCGGTTGTAGCTGTCTTCATAGCCGATGCAACGCTCGAACCTGGCTGCCGACGGTGCCGTCAGCAAAGCCGTGAGTTGATGTCTGTCGCGATCAAACACCCAGTTGAAACGGCGGATGGTGTCGATCCCGAGGATGCCATCGATACGGCTGCCAAGAGACTGGGAGAAAAGATCGAAATCAATAGTTGCCCACAGATCGCTGTCATCAATGGTGACCGACCCCACCGAGAAGGGCTGCGGCTCAACAAAGCCAAGCTGCTCGCTGCCCAGTTGGCTCGACACGCTGTTCACACTGGCAAAATCAGCCTGATAGGCCCTGGGCAATTCGCTTAAGGTCAGCGCCTTGAAGCGGCTGGCCAGACGACGATCGATAAAGGTGATACTGGCCCCGGTATCCAGCAAAAACTGGTACTGCTCACCTGCGATGGTGACGGGGATCAGGGGGGCACTTTCGTAATGCACGGTCAGCACCGGGCCGGGTGCATTGCGCTTGGTGGATGAATCCGGGGCTGTGCAGCCTTGGACGACGAACAGGGCCAACATGGCCAGCGCCACTTTGAACTGCGACTTCATAACTCTCCTTCCCGATAGCAGATGCCCCCGCGACGCCACCGCATAATGCTATCTTGTTGATTTACAGATAAATAAGCTATTTCAGCGGGGGGCGGACAATAACAAAGATTTTTATGCTAGTTCAAGCCAGATATGACCATTAATATTCTATGGTGATAGTTCAAGAATGGTTGTTCACGCTATCTCGACGCGTCATCAATCGTGGGTGACATTTGATTAATTTATTGATCTTGCACAGAAATTCTAAATATTGAGCTTTCTCTCCACAGCGCCATGGTTAATATTGCCAATTGGCAACACTTGCCTCGTCGGAGCCTCCCATGAACCATGCCAGCTATCTCGCAGGTAAAAAGCAGCAGACTGGAGGCTGAAATTCAGGGGCGGTAGCCATGCCGGATGGAATGGATAAGCGAGAGTTGCCTTCGACCCACTCAAAATGGTGACGACCTCATTTTTATTTCTGACCTGCCCAAGCAAGCGTGCTTTGGCGGCGCTTGCCAAGAGTGCGCTGAGCACTGTTTTTTCACACAGTAGTGACGATGGCGCAAAAAGAGGAAGTCAAGCGAATACGCCCAGCATAAGAAGCAAACGGGTAAAATTATGATTTAATGGTTGTTTTTACTTGGCGGCAGTGAAAATGTTACGGAGTTATATGGAATGCTCTGCTAACGGATTAATGCCACCTTCCATCTAATCACTGTTATGCAACTCTCAGACTAATGGAGTAGCCCATGGCTAAAAAAGAAGAAAAAGATTGCTTTGTGATCATGCCAATTGCAGATCAAGAAGGCTATCCAAAGGGACATTTCGGCCATGTTTATGAAAATATTATTCGGCCATCTTGTGAAATGGCTGGTTATAATCCAGTTAGAGCGGATGAAGTTAAGGAAAAAAATTTAATTCACCTCGATATCTTAAAGAAATTAATAGAGACTCCCATCGCCATTTGTGATCTATCAAGCCGAAACCCAAATGTTCTTTTTGAACTTGGAATAAGACAAGCTTTCGATAAGCCAGTTGTTCTAATACAGGAAAAAGATACACCGAAAATATTTGATATCGCTCCTCTTCGTTATCTCGAATACTCTCAGGAAATGAAATATCACGAAGTTCTTGCCATACAGCAAAAACTAAAATCCTCTATTGAGGCAACAGCATTGACTGAAGGTGACTCTTCAAATGTTAATTCCATCGTTAAGCTTTTAGCGCTTAATTCACCTGCCAAAATTCCTGACTTAGAGAATGGAAAAGAAGGTCTCGCTCTAGAAGTAATGCAAGCTGAACTTCGAAATATGCGACAAATGATGGAAATGTCTATTTTTGAAAGCCGTAAAAACCTTAAAGGTGAATCAATTGCTGCTATTGAATATCAACGATTATCAGCAAATCTTGACAAGCTAGTTAGCTCCAAGAGACTGCCTATTGAAGAAAGAATAGACCGGTATCACCTGTTAATGCGTGAAGTTGAGGAATTAATGCATACCTGTAGAAGCGAAAGTGAGCACATGCATTTCAGACGACTAATGGAGAGAGTTCATCGTGCTGAACGTGAAATTATTGCATAACAAAGTATTGCAGCGAACAAGCAGCTGAATGCGGCGTTAGAGGCACACATGGAAATCAATGAAGCGCTCAAGCTAATACAGCGACTTGAATACCCTCCTGAAATATATGACCAGATGGAAAGAGCAGTATGTGCGGTTATGAAGAACTACAACTCTGAAATACTAGAAGTAGAACTTAACGAAGTAGCCGTCATGGCAAATAAAAATTACAAGCATGATGAATTAACGCCATGTATCGAAAGAAAGCATCAATCCATGCTAAATACTGGTCAAATAACTCAGCATTTTACCAACCCTGCTCATCGAGTAGTGAGCCAGAACACGTTTGGAACAAACTTGTAGATATTGAGGTCCTCCTAAATAGCGACAACAACAATTTACTTTTCATGTTCAAGGCAAACTATAAAGACCCGACCATAAACTTGACCACAGCAAGAGCCTACCTTTTAAAGGTCAACAAATCATCGTTGAAAATTGAACACCTATTCTTTGGTGTCGTGCCTCTAACAAATGGTTCAAATCGTTCGCTTCGCTCACTGGGACGGGCTAAAGCCCGCCCCTTAACCAAATGTTAGCTTTTATGAGAGCCCATTGCTCTGTGCCCAAGTTGATACATAGAGGATTGATTAGATAATGGCTGTTATTTACCCTGACATCGAAAACATTCAGCGTCTTAAAGTTCTGCCAACCCCAGGAGAGATGAGCCTGATAAATCATCTCAAGGACAACCTTGATGATACTTATGAGGTGTTTTTTAACCCATATCTAGATGGCGATAGACCCGACATTATTATTTTAAAAGAGCACTGCTCTGCGTTCATAATTGAGGTCAAAGACTGGGATTTAAAAAACTATAGAATCACGGAAAATAACAGTTGGGAAGTTTTTGATGGCGCAAGATATTCGAGAAAGGCATCCCCTCAATCTCAGGCTTTTCGATATAAAAAAAATCTTTACGACTTGCATTTGCCAGTAGTCGGTCTAGCAAGACTAACTAACCCAAACTTTTATAATCTGGTTCATTGTTTTGTGTATTTTCACAATTCTGATAGAAGTTTAATTGATTTACTGTACCACCCTGCGGAGGAAAGGCTGAGAGACGAGCAATCTACGCTAAATCAGTCCTTACAGGAAAAGAAAATTGCCTTCGATTCATACAAGAAGTCTATGGAATACCAAGAACGTAAAAAGCGTAATCTGCAAAGAGACAAAAATATGTCTTTTGGTAGTGATCGGTTAGATAACCTAATAAAAAAGATCAAGCAAAACTCGAAACATGTTTTATTTAACGAAAATGTTTATCGAGATTTTAAACGGAGGCTAAGTCCGCCGGAACACACCTTAAATCAGGGAGTGTCAATCAAATTCGATAATAAACAGTTACCCCTAACCAACAGCGAAAATGTAAAAAGAAAAATAAAAGGCGTCGCTGGATGTGGTAAAACGTCTATTTTATCTCAGCGGGCTATAAAGGCATCTCAAAGGCACAACTCAACCGTCCTTATATTGACATTTAATATTACGCTCAAAAATTACATCAGGGATAAGATTAGCGATATGCAGGGGAGCAGAGATTTTTCAACCTTTGAAATTTCAAATTACCACCAATTCTTTAACTCTCAGGTCAATAACAGTGGCCAAGATTTTGGTGAGCTAGTTGATACATATGGTATAGACAAGCTTTATTCTATAGATGTTTTTCAAGGGCTAGATTTACCAAAGTATCAAACCATTCTTGTTGATGAGATACAGGATTATCAGTCCGAGTGGGTCAAAATTATTCGTGATAATTTCCTCAAGGAAGATGGTGAAATGATCCTGTTTGGGGATGAATCTCAGAACATTTACCAGAGAGATTTTTCTAGATCCCCCGTTATAGCCCAAGGCTTTGGGCGATGGATTAAGCTTACTCGATCTTATAGAACTAATTTAGATTCACCATTAAATCAGTTATTTAAAGATTTCCAAATAAATTTTCTGCTTGAAAGGCACTCAGATATAGAAATAACAGAAGTAAGCCCCACTCAAATGAGCATGGGTTTCAGTCTTCTAAAATACGAAAAATCCACCTTGGCCGATTGGAGGGAATCCATTTTCGAATCAGTAAAAAACTATATCAGGGGTTACGATTTACACCCAAATGATGTGGTTATTTTGTCTTCAAAAATCTCTCTGGTTAGACAGCTAAATGAATTATTGATGGAAGTTGAAAAGACGCACTGCATGTTTGAAACATATGAAGAACTTTCTGCATGCACCAATATGAGTACTGAGGAATTAAAAGAATTAGACGAAAGCGAGATAAATGCTCTTGTAAATCAAAAAAAAGACGATATCGAGAGAATTAGGCGGGCAAAGAAGAATCATTTCTATGCGAATAGCGGTCTAGTCAAGCTTTCGACTACCCATAGTTATAAAGGGCTTGAGTCAAAAACTGTTTTCTATGTTATGGACGAGAAGGATGATCCAGAAATTGTATACACTTCTATAACTCGCTCATCAGAAAATCTCGTGATCTTTGATGTCGGATGTAAAAACAAATGTTCTGAGTTTCTACAAAAAGCTATTAACTGACATCAGGCTAAGAAAGCTAACAAGGCGCTGATGTCGGACAAATTTTCCGCTGCGCTCCAAATTTGCCGCAGAGCGCGGCCTTAGGCGCAGTTTTGATATCGCAAAGAGAAACCTACATAAAATACGACGAAAAACGAGATGTTTGTTCTCTTCATGTTTGGGGCTGGAGCGTTAATTGCTGAAGGCGCTCCCCTGCAGCCCGTAGGCTCGATTAGCGAAGCGTAATCGGACGTTCACGATAGAAATATTTCGTGATAGCACCAATTGCCTTTAGACACCGACTTTCAGATGGCATCTTTATTCACCTGTAGCTTTGCTGGCGTAATACTACCCAAGGAGATTAATGAAACCTGACTTAACCGGCACACGGATTGTACTGCGCACCATTGGCCCGCAGGATGCAGCCGATCTGTTCGAGATTTATGGCAATCCACTGACCATGGAGTTTGCCTCCGATCCCTGCTTTACCTCTCCCGCCATGGTGGCGCAGATGATGGCGAGCGTGGTGCGGCTGGAGCAAACGGGGGAGTCGCTGGAGTGGGCGATTGTCGAGCGGGAGGGCAACAAGGTGATCGGCACCTGTGGCCTGCACAGCTTCAGTGAGGCGGGCCACAGCTGCGAGGTAGGTTGCCTGCTCAATGCGGCCTATTGGCGCAGAGGGTTTATGTCGGAGGCGCTGGGATTGCTGTTCGCCCACGCCAGCACGTTGGGAGTCACCCGCCTCACCGCAGATATCGATGCAGATAACGTCCGCTCTATCGCCCTGTTTGAAAAACTGGGCTTCCAGGCGCATGCAGGGCGCTATCAGCGCACGCTCCCCTCTGTCTGACCCGAGACCAGAGGCACAACGCCCTCGCCTCTCAGGGCGTTGCAGCAAAGAGCAGGCATAAAAAAACCGGAACCCAAGGGTTCCGGTTTTTTTCATTCCAGCCGAGGCTGGCAAACCAGCAAATTAAGCCTGGTTTTTAACTTCTTTCAGACCGCGGAAAGGAGCTTTGGCACCCAGAGCTTCTTCGATACGGATCAGCTGGTTGTACTTGGCAACACGGTCAGAACGGCTCATGGAACCGGTCTTGATCTGGCCAGCAGCGGTACCAACAGCCAGGTCGGCGATGGTCGCGTCTTCGGTCTCACCGGAGCGGTGGGAGATGACGGCAGTGTAGCCAGCGTCTTTGGCCATCTTGATGGCAGCCAGAGTTTCGGTCAGGGAACCGATCTGGTTGAACTTGATCAGGATGGAGTTGGCGATGCCGTTGTCGATACCGCGCTTCAGGATCTTGGTGTTGGTTACGAACAGGTCGTCACCCACGATCTGGATTTTCTTGCCCAGTTCAGCAGTCTGGTAGGCGAAACCTTCCCAGTCAGATTCGTCCAGGCCATCTTCGATGGAGACGATCGGGAACTTCGTGGTCAGGTCAGCCAGGAAGTCGGAGAAACCGTTGGAGGTGAAGACACGGCCTTCGCCTTTCAGGTTGTACTCTTTCTTCTCTGCGTCGTAGAACTCGGAAGCAGCGCAGTCCATAGCCAGGGTGATGTCGGTGCCCAGTTTGTAACCGGCAGCGGCAACGGCTTCAGCGATAACTTCCAGCGCTTCGGCGTTGGATTTCAGGTTCGGAGCGAAACCACCTTCGTCACCAACTGCAGTGTTGTAGCCCTTGGACTTCAGCACTTTGGCCAGGTTGTGGAACACTTCTGCGCCCATGCGAACGGCTTCTTTCAGGGTCTTGGCGCCAACCGGCTGGATCATGAACTCCTGGATGTCGACGTTGTTGTCGGCGTGCTCACCACCGTTGATGATGTTCATCATCGGCAGCGGCATGGAGTAAACACCCGGGGTGCCGTTCAGCTCGGCGATGTGGGCGTACAGCGGCATGCCTTTGGCAGCAGCGGCAGCTTTGGCGTTAGCCAGGGAAACAGCCAGGATGGCGTTGGCGCCGAACTTGGATTTGTTCTCGGTACCGTCGAGGTCGATCATGATCTGGTCAACGGTGGCCTGGTCCTTGGCATCTTTACCCAGCAGAGCTTGAGCGATCGGGCCGTTTACGGCTTCGATGGCTTTCAGCACGCCTTTACCCAGGAAACGGCTCTTGTCGCCGTCACGCAGTTCCAGCGCTTCGCGGGAACCGGTGGACGCGCCAGACGGAGCGGCTGCCATACCAACAAAACCACCTTCCAGGTGAACTTCGGCCTCAACGGTCGGGTTACCACGGGAGTCGATGATTTCACGACCGATCACTTTAACGATCTTGGACATGTGTATTTCCTCAGGTTTCGTAAAAAAACAACAAAAATATGCCAAAAAAAGCGGCTGTGGCACAGTGCCCCAACCGCATTTATTTTCAATTACTTCAAATTACGCTTCTGATACTCGCCTGCCGCCTTCACAAAACCGGCGAACAGAGCGTGGCCATCACGGGGAGTAGAGGTGAACTCCGGGTGGAACTGCGCGGCCACGAACCAGGGGTGATCCGGGATCTCGATGATTTCCACCAACTTCTTGTCGGCGGAGAGACCGGTCACTTTCAGACCTGCCGCTTCAATCTGCGGCAGCAGCTTGTTGTTTACTTCGTAACGGTGACGGTGACGCTCGTAAATGGTCGGGCTGCCGTACATCTGACGCACCTTGGAATCTTCGACCAGGTGGCAGAGCTGGGAACCCAGACGCATGGTACCGCCCAAATCGGACTTCTCGGTACGGGTCTCGACGTTGCCCTCTTCATCCACCCACTCGGTGATGAGGCCGACGACCGGGTACGCGCAATCTTTCTTGAACTCGGAGGAGTGAGCCCCTTCCATACCCGCTACGTTGCGAGCGAATTCGATCATGGCAACCTGCATGCCGAGGCAGATACCCAGGTAGGGGATCTTGTTCTCGCGGGCATACTGGGCAGCCAGAATTTTGCCTTCCACACCGCGCTCACCGAAGCCACCCGGCACCAGGATAGCGTCCAGACCTTCCAGCAGCTCGGCGCCACGGGTCTCGATATCCTGAGAGTCGATGTACTTGATGTTGACGGAAAGGCGAGTCTTGAGACCACCGTGCTTGAGCGCCTCGTTGACGGACTTGTAAGCGTCCGGCAGGGAGACGTACTTGCCGACCATACCGATGGTCACTTCACCAGTCGGGTTGGCCTCTTCGTAGATAACCTGTTCCCACTCGGACAAATCAGCCTCTTTGCACTCCAGACCGAAACGCTCGGTGAAGTAGGAGTCCAGATTCTGGGACTTGAGCAGTGCCGGGATCTTGTAGATGGAGTCGACGTCTTTCATGGAGATGACGGCGCGCTCGGGCACGTTGCAGAACAGGGCAATTTTGGCGCGCTCGTTGGCCGGAATGGCACGGTCGGAGCGGCAGATCAGCACATCCGGCTGGATACCGATGGAGAGCAGCTCTTTGACGGAGTGCTGGGTCGGCTTGGTCTTCACTTCACCGGCAGCAGCCAGGTAAGGAACCAGCGTCAGGTGCATGAACATGGCATTGTTGCGGCCCACTTCGGCAGCCAGCTGACGAATGGCTTCGAGGAACGGCAGGGACTCGATGTCACCCACAGTACCGCCCACTTCGACGATGGCAACCTGATGGCCTTCGGCACCGGCAATCACCCGCTCTTTGATGGCGTTGGTGATGTGCGGGATAACCTGAATGGTGGCGCCCAGATAGTCACCACGACGCTCTTTACGCAGTACGTCGGCGTAGATACGGCCGGTGGTAAAGTTGTTGCGACGGGTCATCTTGGTGCGGATGAAACGCTCGTAGTGGCCCAAATCCAGATCGGTTTCGGCCCCGTCCTCGGTTACGAACACTTCACCATGCTGGGTCGGGCTCATGGTGCCCGGATCCACGTTGATGTACGGGTCCAGTTTCATGATGGTCACATCCAGACCACGGGCTTCCAGAATGGCTGCCAGAGAAGCTGCGGCAATGCCTTTGCCGAGGGATGAAACAACGCCACCAGTAACAAAAATATATTTGGTCGTCATGCTGAACCTGAAAGAAGTTTAGGGAATTTTAAGGGGTGCTTCGGGGATGAAGCAGGACGGGGAAACAGTATACCAAAAACCCCTCTCCCAAACAATGAGCAAAAATCTATCAGGCTCACCGCCCCCCCATCTTGCGCCAAATCAACTTTGCTCGGTTTCCTTCGCCTTATCCCAGGCGGCATCGAGCTTTTCGAGGGTGCAATCGGTCATTTTCAAGCCTTCTGCGGCGATTATCTGCTCAACCTGACGAAAACGACGTTCGAACTTGGCGTTGGCACCGCGCAGCACCTGCTCCGGATCCTTGCCCAGATGACGCACCAGATTGACGGTGGCAAACAACAGGTCGCCGAGCTCGTCGCTCACCCGCGCCTCGTCCACATCGGCCATCAATGCCTCTTCCATCACCTCGTCGATCTCTTCGTGGATCTTGTCCACCACAGGCCCCAACGTCTTCCAGTCGAATCCGATGGTGGCACAGCGTTTCTGGATCTTGGCGGCACGGGTCAGGGCCGGCAGCGCCTGCGGGATATCGTCCAGCACGCTCTCTTTGTCGAGGGCCGCCCGCTCTTTGGCTTTTTCCGCCTCCCAGTTCGCTTTTACCGCCTGCTCGTTGGAGAGAGCTGCATCGGAAAAAACGTGGGGGTGACGGCGAATGAGCTTTTCGCTCACCGTATCGACGATATCGGCAAAGTCGAACAAGCCCCGCTCTTTACCCAGCTGGGCGTAAAACACCACCTGAAACAGCAGATCCCCCAACTCCCCTTTCAGCCCCTGCCAATCTTCAGTCTCGATGGCATCGGCCACCTCGTAGGCCTCTTCCAGGGTATGCGGCACTATGGTCTGGAAGCTCTGTTTCAGATCCCAGGGGCAGCCGTTTTGCGGATCGCGCAGGCGAGCCATGATGTCGAGCAGTTGAGGCAGATCGTAACGTTGGGACATGGGATATTCACTTTCGATTCGTTCAAAAAGGGTCGTAAATGCAGACCGGCCACTGGGGCCGGTCGGTTCGCTATCAAAGCCGCTTGGCGCTGATCACGTCGTTAAGCTGACTGAGCTTGGCCAGCGCCCGGTTGAAGGCATTGATGTTGTAAATCTCCAGCTCCATGTCGATCTCCGCGGTCTGCTCGCGCACGTTGGAGCGCGAGCGCACCCCCATCACATTGATCTTCTCGTTGGCCAGCACGGTAGTGATATCGCGCAGCAGGCCGGAGCGATCGTTGGAGATGATCCGGATGGTGAGGCCGTAACCGCCGGAGTAGTTCTCCCCCCACACCGCATCGATTAGCCGCTCAGGGTTGCGCCGTGACAACTCTTTCAACTGCTCGCAATCTTCCCGGTGGATCGAAACGCCGCGCCCCATGGTAATAAAGCCCTGAATGGAGTCCCCAGGAATCGGCTGACAGCAGCGGGCAATATGGGTCATCAGATTGCCAACCCCTTCCACCACGATATGGTCTTTGGGCTTGTGGCGCATCGGCGCATTGGCCTTCTGCTCCAGCTTCTCCAGCAAGCGGCGATCTTCCTCTTCCGCTGTCGGCTTGTTGTAACAGGTGTCGAGATAGTTGAGCACCTGGTTGATGCGGATATCGCCGCTGCCGATACCGGCCAGCAGATCGTCGGTGCTCTCCAGATTGAAGCGGCGCAGCATGTTGCCCTTGTCGATCTTGGACATGCTGAGATTGTGGCGATCCAGCTCCTTCTCGAACAGCTCGCGACCGGCCACGATATTCTTGTCCCGATCCAGTTTTCTGAACCAGGTCGCCACCTTGGCCCGCGCCCGGCTGGAGCGCAGGAAGCCGGCGTTGGGGTTCATCCAGTCGCGGCTCGGGTTCGGCTCTTTCTGGGTGATCACCTCCACCTGATCGCCGGTCTGCAGCGCGTAGGTAAACGGCACGATGCGGCCATCAATCTTGGCGCCGATGCAGCGGTGACCGATCATGCTGTGGACGTGATAGGCAAAATCAAGCGGGGTAGCGCCAGCGGGCAGGTCGATCACATCCCCTTTCGGGGTGAAGACGTAGACTCTGTCCTCGAACACCTGACTGCGCAGATCTTCCAGCAGGGAGCCGCTCTCGGAGAGATCTTCCTGCCAAGCGAGCAGCTTGCGCAGCCACTCGATCTTGTCTTCGAAGGTGTTGGCCTTGCCACCTGCCTGTGCCCCTTCCTTGTAGCGCCAGTGCGCCGCAACACCGAGTTCGGCATCCTGATGCATCTGGTCGGTACGTATCTGGATCTCGACGGTCTTGCCCTCCGGCCCCACAACTACGGTGTGAATCGACTGATAGCCGTTGGGTTTGGGGTTGGCGACATAGTCGTCAAACTCGCGAGGAATGTGGTGGAACTGGGTGTGGACGATACCGAGCGCCGCATAGCAATCCTGCAACCGCTTGGTCACTACCCGCACCGCGCGCACGTCGAATAACTCGTTGAATTCGAGGTGCTTCTTCTGCATCTTGCGCCAGATGCTGTAGATGTGTTTCGGGCGGCCGTACACCTCGGCGTCAACTCCCGCCTCTTTCAACCCATTACGCAGGGATTGCACAAACTCGCGGATATAGCGCTCGCGGTCGAGCCGCTTCTCGTCGAGCTGCTTGGCGATCTGCTTGTAGGTATCAGGGTGCAGGTAACGGAAGGCAAGATCTTCCAGCTCCCACTTGAGCTGGCCAATGCCGAGACGGTTGGCGAGCGGCGCATAGATATTGGTGATCTCCTGGGCCATCAGCACCCGGGTCTCTTCATCTGCCGTCTTCGCTTCCCGCAGGCAGGCGATCCGCTCCGCCAGCTTGATCACCACGGCGCGCACATCCTCGACCATGGCAAGCAACATGCGACGCACATTGTCGACCTGCTCCGGTGAGGTTTCGCTGCGATGGAGGGTTTGCAGGGAGCGGATGGCCTCCATCTCCAGCACCCCTTCCACCAGCTTGGCGATCTTGGAGCCGAAGTCCTCGTCCATCCGCTCCTGGCTGATGAGACCGGCTTCGACGAAGGGGTAGATGATGGCCGCTTTGAGAGTGCCGATATCCATGCTGAGCATCTGCAGGATGCCCACCATTTCGATGCCGCGCACCAGCAGCTTGCTGGTCAGCGCCTCGTCACCGAGCGTCAGACAATACTGGTAGACGGTTCGCAGCTGATCCTTTTCACTGTCACTCAAAGAGAGCGAGCTGACCCACTCTTCCAGGGTGAAGTTGTCTTTCAAATGAATATCGCGAACCGCAACCATGGTATCAATCCTTTAAATTATCGGGCCGAAAGCTGTCACTTTCTCCCCTCATGAGATTGCCTCAAATGGGGATATCCAGCGCACTTTTCAAGGCATATTGTCCAGAAAGACAATAGAGCGCGCCAACAGGCCCTGCCGAACGACGAGGGTCTAGATTACCCCAATCACACCAGCTCAAACAGCCGCAGACACGCCAGATTACATATCTGCATCGCCGTACTGATGAGCAGGATTACTTCATATACACACCCGCTCAAACAGCCGCAGACATGCCAGATTACATATCCGCATCGCCGTACCGATGAGCAGGATTACTTCATATACACACCTGCTCAAAGAGTAACAAACATGCCGGATGACCTATCCGGTATCGCCGAACTGATGAGTCATTTACTCCCGTTCAAACAGCGCCATGGACTCCAGATGACCGGTGTGAGGGAACATGTCGAGCATGCCGAGGCGCACCAGACGATAACCCCCTTTCACCAGCACCTGACTGTCCCGCGCCAGGGTGACCGGGTTACAGGAGACGTAGACCACCCGCTTGGGTGAAAGTTTCACGACGTGTCCCATCACTTCCAGCGCGCCGGGACGAGCCGGATCCAGCAGCACCAGATCAAACCCTTCCCGCGCCCAGGACATGCCGACAATGTCATCGCTCAGGTCGGCCTTGTAGAAACGGGCATTGCTGATGCCGTTGCGACGGGCGTTCTCTTCGGCCCGCTGCACCATGGCCAGTTCACCTTCGACACCCACCACTTCGCGAGCCTGACGGGCCAGCGGCAGGGTGAAGTTGCCGATACCGCAGAAGAGATCGAGCACCTTGTCATCCTTGCTCGCCCCGAGCCATGTCAGCGCCTGCTCAACCATGCTCTGGTTGATGGGGCCGTTGACCTGAATGAAATCGCCGGGAGCAAATGCAAGAGACAGGCCATCCAGCGAGTAGGACGGGGAAAATTGTTGCTGCAGCGCTTCGATGCGATCATCGGCCGCCTGCAGATAGAGGTCTATCCCCTGCGCTTTGGCAAACTCCACCAGCAGGGCGCGATCCGCCTCATTGGGGCGGCCGGTGTGGCGCAGCAGCATCATGATCCCCTGCTCGGCCTGGATAAGCTCCGCATGGCCCAGCTCGCGCTGGCTCTTGAGGCGATTGAGGCACTCACGCAGCGGGGCAATCAGCGCAGAGATCGGTTCGGCCAGCACAGGGCAACCGTCAATCTCCACCAGATCGTTGCTGTTGCGGCGACGGAAACCGACCCGGGTGCAGCGACCATTCTTGTCAAATTTGATGGCCAGACGACAGACCCGGCGGTAGGCGCGATCTTCACCGGTCAGTACCGGCTCCAGCGCCGGTGCCTTGATGTTGCCCAACCGCTCGAACAGGCTGACCAGTCCGGCCGCCTTGGCGGCTTGCTGATCGGCAACCGACATGTGCTGGGCACTGCAACCGCCGCACTCGCGATAGTGGCCGCAAAAGGGAGCGATACGATTGGCCGCCGGGGTCACCACCTGTTGCAAGGCGGCGTGACCATACTGTTTTTTCTCTTCGGTGATGCGTGCCTTGACGGTCTCGCCGGGCAGCGCCCCTTCGACGAAGATCGCCTTGCCCTGATGGCGACCGATACCGACGCAGTGGTGATCGAGGGTGTCTATCGTAAATTCAATGCGTTGGAGCTGGGTGGACTTCTTTTGGGGCTTGAAAAACTGGGCCATAAAACTTGGTGCCTATAGGTGGCTATGTCATGATTGTGGAATCTGCTGCCGGGTATTGTCCCACAAGAATAATAGTATGACCAAATACGGCCACAGAGCCCGTGTATTGCCATCAACCCTATCGCCAACCCTGTTCACTGGTGGCCTGTTCGTATGACCAAATATGGCCTGAGAGCACGCGTTCTCGCCTTCACCATCCTGCCGACCCTGATCATTGGTGGCCTGATGGCCGGTTACTTCACCTTCCACCGCTACCAGCAGCTGGAAAACAACCTTATTGATCAGGGGATCAACATTATCGAACCGCTGGCGATCGCCAGTGAATACGGGATGACCCAGCACAGTCGCGAATCCCTCAAGCGGCTCATTGGCCTGACCCATCGCAAGAACTCCCCCTTCATCAAGTCCATCGCGGTTTTCACCCAGGACAACCAGCTGTTCGTCACCTCGAACTACCACCGGGATTTCACCCGGCTCAGGCTGCCCGATGGCGAGCCAATTCCGGATCTGACCAGCGTGACGTTTCAGGGGGACGACATCATTTTACGCACCCCGATCCAGGCCGAAACCAGTCTGGATGGCTTCCCGCTGCCCAGCGATGTAGAGCCGCCGATGATCGGCTACATCTCGATGCAGATGGCGACCGATCGGGCCATGCTGCTGCAGTACCGCGACACCTTCTTTGCGGTAATCATGGTGCTCATCGGGGTCGCCTTCAGTACCCTGTTTGGTTTCCGCTTGGTCAAGAGCGTAACCCAGCCCATCACCAACATGGTGCAGGCGGTGCACAAGATCAGGGAGGGACGGCTCGATACCCGAGTCAGCGGCCAGCTCACCGGCGAGCTGGATATGCTGAAAAACGGCATCAACGCCATGGCCAAGGCGCTCTCCGAATATCACGAAGAGATGCAGCAGAATATCGATCAGGCCACCTCTGACCTGCGCGAAACCCTGGAGCAGATCGAGATCCAGAACGTCGAGCTCGACATGGCCAAGAAGCGGGCGCAGGAGGCGGCGCGGGTCAAGTCGGAGTTTCTGGCCAACATGTCCCACGAATTGCGTACCCCACTCAACGGGGTCATCGGTTTTACCCGCCAGTTGCTGAAAACCAGCCTGACCCCGAGCCAGACCGACTACATGCAGACCATCGAGAAATCGGCGCGCAACCTGCTTGGCATCATCAACGACATCCTCGACTTCTCGAAGCTGGAAGCGGGCAAGCTGCAGCTGGAACATATCCCGTTCAGCCTGCGCGATACCCTCAACGAGACCATGCACCTGCTCGGCCCCAGCGCCCACGACAAACAACTGGAGCTCTCCCTGCGGGTGGATGCCGATGTGCCGGACTACCTCACCGGCGACCCCATGCGTCTGCAACAGGTGCTGACCAACCTCACCGGCAACGCCATCAAATTCACCGAACAGGGCAACGTGGATGTCCATATCGAGCAGACCGGCAGTGGCAACCACAAGGTGAGGCTCAACGTCCAGATCCGCGATACCGGCATCGGTATCTCCCAAGAGCAGCAACATCAGCTGTTCCAGGCCTTCAATCAGGCCGACTCCTCCATCTCCCGCCGTTATGGCGGCACGGGCCTGGGCCTCGTCATCACCCAGAAGCTGGTGCAGCAGATGGGCGGCCAGATCCGCTTTGAATCGGAGCTCGGCAAGGGCTCCATCTTCTCCTTCAGTCTGGATGTAGAGGTCTCCCCCCTGCCCCAGACCGATCAACTGCCACTGGATCGGATCCGTGGCAAACGGCTCTGGCTGCTGGAACCGGATCCCTTCGCGCAAGCCTCTCTGCTCGCCCTGCTGGCGGAGTGGCACCTCGATGTGCACCCACTGACCAGCGATGATCCCTGGCCCGAGATGAGCGAGCAGGAGATGGTGATCATCGGCAGCAGCACCCTGCATACGCCGCAGCAGGTGCTCGGCCGTCTCGACAGACTGCACGGCCAGCAGCAGAACACCATAGTGCTGCTCAGCAGCCACGAGCCGGCGCTCTATGAAGCTATGCTGGCCCATGGCGCCCAGCACTGTCTCTCCAAACCGGTCAACCACCGCAAGCTGCTGCACGCCCTGCTCTCGCCGGAATCGAGCCGCCAGAAGCTGCCTGCGCAACCTGCGCCGCGCCAGTTGCAGCCCATCAAGGTGCTGGCGGTGGATGACAACGCCGCCAACCTCAAGCTGATCGCCGCCATGCTCAAGGAGATGGTGAGTCAGGTGGTGGTGTGCAAAAACGGCAAGGAGGCGGTCAAACAGGCACAGAGCCAGCCGTTCGACATCATTTTCATGGATATCCAGATGCCGATCATGGATGGCATCAGCGCCACCCAGGCGATCCGCAACCAGTCCCTCAACACCACCACCCCGATCGTGGCGGTGACTGCCCACGCCATCCCCGGAGAACGGGAGCGGCTGATCCGGCAGGGGATGGACGACTATCTGGCCAAGCCCATCGACGAGAGCATGCTGGCCCAGCTCATCACCGACTTTGCCCATCGCCGCCACCAGAATAATGGTGCCCAACAGATCGACTGGGCACTGGCGGTGCGACAGGCGGCGGGGAAAGAGCATCTCGCCAAAGAGATGCTGACCATGCTGCTGGCCAGTTTCGACGAGGTGGAACCTGTGCTGGATAGCGCACTGGCGGGCGAAATTGAAGATAGCGAGGTACTGGCCCAGCTCCATCGCCTCAACGGTGGCTGTGCCTATTCCGGGGTGCCGGGACTGCAACGGCTGCTCTCCCAGCTGGAGCAACAGCTGCGTGACGGCGTGCCGGTGAGCGAACTGGAACCCGAGCTGCTGGAGCTGCAAGATGCGCTGGAACTGGTGCGCCAGGAGGCGCCCCGCTATCTCGGCAAGGCTTGATGAGCTTGACCCGAACTGTATCGGCCCCCGCTTTTTCTGACGCGAGGGCTGCCAGATGGTAAAGTTGCGCCGTTTACACAGGAGTCAGCATGACCAACAACGATATTCTGCGCCGTCTGCGCTACGCCCTCACCATCAGCAACGACCAGATGGTCGAGATGTTTGCCAAGGGCAACCTGACGGTCACTCACGCCCAGCTGCACAGCTGGTTGATGAAAGAGGCAGCGGAAGGTGAAGAGCAAGAGGCAGGCTATGTCGCCTGTCCCGACTCGGCCCTGAGCCAGTTCCTCGACGGTTTCATCATCGCCCGCCGCGGCGTGCGCGAAGATGCACCGCCCCAGGTGATCCCGAACCGGATCAACAACAACATGATCCTGCGCAAGCTGCGCATCGGTCTCAACTTCAAGGAAGAGGATATGCTCGGCACCCTCAAGCTCGCCGACTTCAATCTTTCCAAGTCCGAGCTCAGCGCCCTGTTCCGCTCCAAGGATCACAAGCACTATCAGGATTGCGGGGATCAGATCTTGCGTAACTTCCTGATCGGTCTCACGGCCAAATACCGCGGCTAACCAGCCGCGCGACTGAACAGACAGGGCCTTCGACATGTGCCAGCGACTCACTCCCCCCACGCTCAGCAGACTGGCTGCGGCAGGGGGATGGCGCTGGCGCTTTCTTCTTCCCCTCTTCTTTCTGCCACTGGTTCTGCTACTGGGTGCCTGCACCCCGTCCGAGTACCAGCTATCTACCCGCTATCAGAGCGCCAACCAGAACGAGCGGATCGCCTTTCTGATCCTCCACTACACCGATGAAGATGATGCCAACTCCCTGCGCCTGCTGACCGAGCCGGAGCACAAGGTGAGCGCCCACTACCTGATCCCCCGCGACAGCCACGAGACCCCGCTGCCGGTCTATCAGCTGGTGCCGGACAGTGCGCGCGCCTGGCATGCAGGACGCAGCCGCTGGCACCAATATGCCGGGCTCAATGCCAGCTCCCTTGGCATCGAGATCGTCAACCTCGGCTATCCAGCGGAAGATGAGCCGCTGGCCCCCGATGCCCGCCGCTGGCAACCCTATACCCCGCAGCAGATAGCTGCCGTCGGCGCACTCAGCCGGGAGCTGGTCGCCCGCTACCAGATTCCACCGACCCAGGTGCTGGGCCACAGCGATGTCGCCCCCGAGCGCAAGCAGGATCCCGGCCCCCACTTCCCCTGGCGCCAGCTCTATCTGACGTACGGAGTCGGCGCCTGGCCAGATGAAGGTCGGGTGGCCGAGTTACTGGCCAGCCCCTTGCCCGATTGGGATGCGGCCATGTGGCAGCAGCAGCTGGCCCGCTATGGCTATAGCCTGCCCCGGAGCGGCCAGTGGGATGAGCAGAGCCGCGCCGTCATGGGCGCCTTTCAGCTCCACTTTCGAGCCAGCAGGGTCGATAGCAAACCGGACCGCGAGTGCCAGGCCATCCTGATGGCGCTGCTCGAAAAATACTTCCCCTAATCCTCATCCATTGTCACCGTTGCTGCGTACTGTTTGATAGCCGTTAGCTATCAAACAGTTAGGCACAAGCAATTGTCCCTGCATTTTGCAAGGCGTTATTCTGACTGCGTTCCGAAAGAGAATTTCAAACCGATTTCCAAATCTGGAGGTGAATGATGAAAAGCCCGATTGGTCTTGATACTGCTCAATCACAAGCCCTGGCAGCCGAGTTGAACAAATTGCTGGCCAGCTACCAGATCCTCTACATGAACGTGCGCGGCTTCCACTGGAATATCCGTGGCAACCAGTTCTTCGAACTGCACCTGAAATTTGAAGAGATTTACAACGACCTGCTGTTGAAAGTCGATGCACTGGCCGAGCGGATCCTGACCTTGGATGGAGTGCCGATGCACAGCTTCAGCGACTATCTGAAAGTCTCTGCCATCCCGGAGCAAAAAGGGCTGCACGATGGCCGCGCCTGTGTCGAATCCCTGCTGGAGAGCTTCCGCGAACTGCTGGTCGCCCAGCGCCGTATTCTGGGTCAAGCAGCCGAAGCTGGTGATGAGGGCACTGCCTCCATCCTCTCCGACTATGTGCAGCAGCAGGAAAAACTGGTCTGGATGCTGCGCGCTTATCTGGCCTGATAGTGAACCAAGTCGACTACAGCGTACGTATGCTGGCTTGAGTAAGCACCGGGCCGAAAGCTCCTGACCAGACCACGGCCCAATCCATCTGATTGTTATGTTCTGTTGCAAACCTGAGTTGTCTCTCCTTTTATCCACCCGCTTGCCGCCCTGTTTGGGCGGCTTTTTTTGTTTTTGATCTGCATCAAGGGAATCTTAATTGGCAAATTGAATGCCTATTAAGTTTTTCGCGAGAGGAATAGAATCGCCACAAAACAGACAACTGAAATGTCCAATTAGGAGAGGCATGATGTTTTGTGTGCAATGTGAACAGACTATTCGTACCCCGGCTGGCAACGGCTGTGCCTACGCACAAGGTATGTGCGGCAAGACGGCTGAAACCTCGGATCTGCAGGATGTGCTGATCTATACCCTGCAGGGGCTCAGCGCCTGGGCGCTGGCCGCCCGTGAGCAGGGCATCATGGATCGCGAAATCGATGCCTTCGTGCCCAAGGCCTTCTTCGCTACCCTCACCAACGTCAACTTCGACTCGAATCGCATCGTGGCCTACGTCAATCAGGCCCTCGCCTATCGCCAGCAGCTGGCCGATCGTCTGAGCACCATGGCGGTGCAGGTGAACGACTTGCCACACTCCGCTTACTTCGAACCCGGTGCCGAACTGCTGGAACAACTTGCCCATGCCGCACCAGCCGCCCCGAATCGGGGCAAGAACGAGGTAAACGAGGACATCATGGGGCTGCGTCTGCTCTGCCTTTACGGCCTCAAGGGTGCAGCCGCCTATATGGAGCACGCCCGGGTGCTGGATCAGCAGAGTGACGAGGTGGCCGCCGAATTCCACCGCATCATGAGCTGGCTCAGCACAGATCCGAGCGAAATGGGTCGGCTGTTCAACTGCGCCATGGAGATCGGTCAACTCAACTTCAAAATCATGGAGATGCTGGATCTCGGTGAAACCAGCGCCTTCGGCCATCCGGAGCCGACCCGGGTCAGGGTCACGCCGATCCCCGGCAAGTGCATTCTGGTCTCCGGCCACGACATGATGGATCTCAAACTCATTCTGGAACAGACCAAGGGGACCGGCATTCATGTCTACACCCACGGCGAGATGCTGCCCGCGCTGGCCTACCCCTTCTTCAAGCAGTACCCCCATCTGGTGGGCAACTACGGCTCCGCCTGGCAAAACCAGCAGAAGGAGTTTGCCAACTTCCCGGGCGCCGTGGTGATGACCTCCAACTGCATCATCGACCCGAATGTGGGCAACTACTCGGATCGCATCTTTACCCGCTCCATCGTCGGCTGGCCGGGCGTCACCCATCTGGAGGGGGATGATTTCTCCGCCGTGATCGCCAAGGCACAAGCGCTGGAAGGCTTCAAGCACACCGAGCTCGAGCACTTCATCACCATCGGCTTTGCCCGCAACGCCCTGATGCAGGCTGCGCCCGCAGTGATTGAGAAGGTCAAAGCCGGGGAGATCAGCCACTTCTTCCTGGTGGGTGGCTGTGACGGCGACAAGGCCGAGCGCGCCTACTTCACCGAGTTTGCCAAGGCGGCGCCGCGCGACAGCCTGCTGCTCACGCTGGGCTGCGGCAAATACAAGTTCAACAAGCTCGACTTTGGCGACATCGGCGGCATTCCGCGTCTGCTGGACGTGGGTCAGTGCAACGATGCCTACTCCGCCATTCAGTTGGCGCTGGCACTCTCCGAGGCGTTCGAGTGCGGGGTCAACGATCTGCCGCTGACGCTGGTGCTCTCCTGGTTCGAGCAAAAAGCCATCGTCATTCTGCTCACCCTGCTCTCCCTCGGGGTGAAGAACATCCGCACCGGGCCAACCGCCCCCGCCTTCCTCACCCCGGCGCTGCTCAAGGTACTGGAGGAGCAATTTGGCCTGAAAGGGACCACCACGGCCGAGGCTGACCTGGCCGAGATCCTGGCGGCCTGATCGGTACCTCATGTTGTAAGCGTTTGGCGAGCCGCCCGGCTCGCCTTTTTTCTGGATCCGGCTTTTTCACCAGACGTTTTTCAAACCGTTTCAAACCTTATCAAACCCAAGGAGCCTTGTGATGACCTCTCTCACGCTCACCTGCATTGGCCGCCAACAGAACACCCACGACGTCGTGAGCTGGCAGCTGGCGCCCCTTTCCGGCAGCCTCCCTCCCGTACTTGCTGGCCAGTGCATCACCCTGCATACCGAGATCGACGGCCAGCCGGAGTGCCGCGCCTATACCCTCTCCTCCAGCCCACAGGATGTATTCTGGCAAGTGACTATCAAGGATGTGGGACGGGTCTCCCACCATCTGCATCAGACCTTGCAAGTGGGAGACAAAATCCGGGTGGATGGCCCGTTCGGCGATTTCAACCTGACCGCCTTGCCTTGCGAACGGCCACTGCTCTTGAGCGCTGGTTCCGGCATTACCCCCATGTGGGCCATGTTGCGAGACGAGCTCGCCAAACGACCGGATGCCGATATCCGCTTTATCCATAGCGCCCGCTCGCCAGCAGATGTGATCTTCGCAGATGACTTGGCTGCACTGGCTGAGGCCCATGCCGGTGTACGCCATGCCCTGATTATGGAAGAGGCCCCTGCAGATCACCCCTGGATTGGCCGACTCACCCCCGCCATGCTGGCCGAACTGGCCCCGGATCTGCGCGAACGCCATGTCTATCTCTGTGGCCCGGCCCCCTATATGGCGGCGGTCAAAACCATGCTGGCCGAACTGGGACTGCCGCAGGAGCAGCAGCATCAGGAGTCCTTCGGTCTTCCTCCAGCAGAGCCCATCAAGACCACCAGCGACCACTTCTGGCTAACCCTGAAAAAGAGCGGCAAGAAAGTGAAAATCCTGCCGGGTCAGACCCTGCTGGCGGCATTGGAAGCTGCGGGCGAAACCATGATGGCTGCTTGTCGCGCCGGGGTATGTGGCAGCTGTCGTTGCACCACCACAGGTGACATCGAGCGCCAGAGCGTGATGACCTTGAGTGCGCAGGATCTGGAGAGCGGCGTTGCTCTGGCCTGCTCCTGCACCGCAAAAGGGGATATCGGACTCGATTATTGAGGCGTGGTGAAGCCTTTTGTGAGGTGCGGTGAAAGCGTCATCGGTATCCCAACCTTTTCCCAAGTAGACAGGGGCGCTAGACTCTGCCCCAGTTTCACCAGAACACGGGATAAAAAATGACAATACTGGTCACTGGGGGCGCCGGCTATATCGGCTCCCACACCCTGGTTGAGCTGCTGGGCGCGGGGCAGCAGGTCGTGGTACTCGACAACCTATCCAACTCCTCACCGGCGTCACTCAAGCGGGTCGAGCAGATCACCGGCAAACCGGTCACCTTCGTCGAAGGGGATGTGCTGGACAGAGCCTGCCTGCAGCAGCTGTTCGCCAACCACCAGATCGAATCGGTCATCCACTTCGCCGGCCTCAAGGCGGTCGGGGAGTCGAGCCAGATCCCGCTCACCTACTACCAGAACAACATCAGCGGCACTCTGGTGCTGTGCGAAGAGATGGCCAAGGCCGGGGTTTTCCGGCTGGTATTCAGCTCCTCGGCCACTGTCTATGGCGATCCCGCCTCGGTACCGCTGCGGGAAGATTTCCCCACCAGCGCCACCAACCCCTATGGTCGCTCCAAGCTGATGGTGGAGGAGATCCTGCGCGATCTCGCCAAATCCGATCCCCGCTGGGCTATCGTACTGCTGCGTTACTTCAACCCGGTCGGCGCCCACGAGAGCGGCCTGATTGGTGAAGATCCCAACGGCATCCCCAACAACCTGTTGCCCTATATCAGCCAGGTCGGCGTGGGCAAGCTCAAGGAGCTGGGGGTATTTGGCAACGACTACCCGACCCCGGATGGCACCGGCGTACGTGACTACATCCATGTGGTGGATCTCGCCATCGGCCACCTGAAAGCACTGGCGCGCATCAAGAGCGACACCGGCGTCTTCACCTACAACCTGGGCACAGGTCAGGGCTATTCGGTGCTGGAGATGATCAGGGCGTTTGAAGCGGCCAGCGGCCGACCCATTCCCTACCAGATCAAACCCCGTCGCCCGGGCGACATCGCCGAGTGCTGGGCAGAGCCGACACTGGCCCGTGCCGAGCTGGGCTGGCAGGCTGAGCGCGGTCTGGAGCAGATGATGGTCGATACCTGGCGCTGGCAAAGCAACAACCCGAACGGCTATCAAGGCTGATATCTCGTGGGTGGATAATAAAACGCCCCGACATTTTCATGTCGGGGCGTTTTATTTTGCGACGTTCAATCAGTGGGTCTGACTGCGCAGCAGCGGCACACGGGCCAATCGGGGGGCGAGGCGCTCTATCAGCCGATCCGCCAGCGGGGTCAGCAGCACCCAGGGCAGACAGAGGGTCGCCAGCCCCAACGCGCCGACATAGACATCGGTAAACCAGTGAGCGCCAACCAGAATGCGCGGCGCGGAAAAGATCGGCACCATCAGCAATGCGGTGACTCCCGCCCAGCGCGGCAGATAGCGCAGGGCAAAACCGGCAAAGATCATCAGGAACAGGGCGTGATCCCCCGGGAAGCTATCACCGGAAGAGTCCTTGGTCGGAATACCGCTGATCTGGGTCACCCGCAGCGCATCGGCCACCATCAGAGTCGGGCTGGGACGCTCCACCGGCAATCGGTGACCAAGCTGGTTGATCACTAACGCACTCAGCAGCATCACTATGCCCATCGCCACCAGTTGGCGACGACCCACCAAATCCCGGGCGAAGAAGCAGCGGGCCAGGATCAGCCCCATACAGGCCAGCACCGCCAGATCGAACAGCCGGTTATTGGTGATGGCCACCAGATCGGCCCACAGAGCCGACTGCCCGAGCCAGCCGTTAACGGTATGAAAAATCGCGAGGTCCCACTGTTCCCAGGGACCATGAGCGGGCAGCGCAGCCCAACTGATGGCCACCAGACCACCGACCAGATAGCAAAGCAGGAACTTGCCCATGGGGACTCTCCTTTGGAAAAGGGCGATATCGTAAAACTGTAGCGTGCGTCACAAAACCGAAGAATTGTAAGAAAGTGCGACACAATATCAAGCCTCAAACAAAGCCCGTCAGCCTATTCCAATCTCGCATATCCCAACAGCGCCAAGATTTCTGCCTCCGGTGCTGCATCTGTGGGCTTCTCACCATGAGTGCGGCTTGTGCCACCACCGCAACACCCCCTAGAATGCGCACTTCCCTTTACTGCGAAAGGAAGCGGTATGCATATTCACATTCTCGGGATCTGCGGCACCTTTATGGGTGGTCTGGCGGTGTTGGCAAAACAGCTTGGTTACCGGGTGACCGGTTCGGATGCCAACGTCTATCCCCCCATGAGTACCCAGCTCGAGCAACAGGGCATCGAACTGACCGAAGGCTATGACCCCTCCCAACTCGATCCGGCGCCGGATCTGGTGGTGATCGGCAACGCCATGAGCCGCGGCAACCCCTGTGTTGAATATGTGCTGGATCGCAATCTGCCCTACATCTCCGGCCCCCAGTGGCTGCTGGAGCACGTGCTGCAGGATCGCTGGGTACTGGCCGTCGCCGGCACCCATGGCAAGACCACCACAGCCAGCATGCTGGCCTGGGTGCTGGAGTACGCCAAGCTGGAGCCCGGTTTCCTGATTGGCGGCGTGCCGGGCAACTTCCCGGTCTCGGCCCGTCTCGGCTCCGCCCCCTTCTTTGTCATCGAAGCGGACGAGTATGACTGCGCCTTCTTCGACAAGCGCTCCAAGTTCGTTCACTACCACCCGCGCACCCTGGTGATGAACAACCTGGAGTTCGACCACGCGGACATCTTCCCGGATCTCGCCGCGATCCAGCGCCAGTTCCACCACCTGATGCGCACCGTGCCGAGCAACGGCCGGGTGCTGTTCCCGCAAGCCGATGACAACCTCACCGCCGTGCGCAAGATGGGCTGCTGGAGCGAAGTGGAGCTGGTAGGTCAGGACGACGCCAAGTGGAAGGCGGTCAAGCTGGCCGATGACGGCTCCGCCTTCGAAGTGTGGCTGGATGGCGAAAAACAGGGCGAGGTGCACTGGGAGTGTATCGGCGAGCACAACGTCAACAATGGTCTGATGGCCATCGCGGCCGCACGTCATGCTGGCGTGATGGTGGAGCACGGCATCGCGGCGCTCTGCCAGTTCAAATCCCCCAAGCGACGGATGGAGCTCAAGGGCGAGGTAGCTGGCATCAGTGTCTATGACGACTTTGCCCACCACCCCACCGCCATCGAGACCACCCTTGGCGGTCTGCGCGCCAAGGTAGGCAAAGCCCGTATCCTGGCAGTGCTGGAGCCGCGCTCCAACACCATGAAACTGGGGGTACACAAGGAGGAGCTGGCCGGCTGCTTTGATGGCGCCGATGAAGTGTTCTTCTTCCAGCCTCCCAACATCGGCTGGGATCTCGGCGAAGTGACTGCCCATATGACCCGACCGGCCAAGGTGTTCAACGATCTGGAGACCCTGATCAACCGGCTGGTGGCCGAGAGCCGCGATGGCGACCATATTCTGATCATGAGCAACGGCGGCTTCGGTGGCATTCATGACAAGCTGATCGCCCGCCTCAAGGATTACCACGGCGAACTATGAACAAAACGATCACCCTGGCGCTGACCGGTGCCTCCGGCGCCCCCTACGCCCTGCGCCTGCTCCAGTGTCTGGTGCAGGCGGACTATCGGGTCTACCTGCTCGCCTCCTCGGCGGCTCGTGTGGTACTCAAGACCGAGCAGCAGCAGGAGTGGCCGGGCTCACCGAAAGAGCTCTCTGCTTATCTCTGTCGCCAATATGGCGCCAAGGAGGGGCAGATTGTCGCCTGCGGCAAGGAGGAGTGGTTCTCGCCAGTCGCCTCCGGTTCGGCAGCCCCCAAACAGATGGTGGTCTGCCCCTGCTCCATGGGCACCGTCTCGGCCATTGCCAACGGCACCTCGGACAACCTGCTGGAGCGGGCGGCGGATGTAGTGATCAAGGAGCGCGGCCAGCTCATTCTGGTGCCCCGCGAGAGCCCCTTCTCGGCGATCCATCTGGAGAACATGCTGAAACTGGCGCGGCTCGGAGTGACCATCATGCCTGCCGCGCCGGGTTTCTATCATGAGCCGAAAAGCATCGCGGATCTGGTAGATTTTATGGTCGCCCGCATCCTCGATCATCTGGGTGTCGAGCATGAGCTGACCAGCCGCTGGGGCTATGGCCACGGCTGAGCTGACCAGACAAACCGGATAAAAAAAGCGCCCCTCGATGAGGGGCGCCTTTTTTCGTTAAGCCGTATCAGCAAGCCTGAATAGGTGCCGTCACGTACTTGAACAGGAAATCAGTCACCTCTTGGCGCGCCGGGCGCTGAGGTTGATTGATCATCTGCATCATCACATAGCCAAAACCGGTCAAAGAGCGGGCCAGATCCTGTGCCGACAGCACGCTAGTGATCTCCCCTGCATCCATGGCGGTTTGCAGCTCGCTGGCGATCAGCTCAAGGCACTGATCGAGCAGGCGGGTATAGCGGGGCCATACCTCTTCCCGAACCGAGGAACTCCACTCCAGCCAGATACCGGCATAATCCGGTTGATCGTAGGCCGCATCGACAGAGAGGCGTACATGACGCTGAATCTTGTCGAAAATGGAGCCCTGGTCACCGTATGCCTGCGACAGCATCTGGTTCACAAAGCGTTCGATCTCGGCCAGCACCTCATCTACCAACTCCTCGCGGGTGTTGAAATAGTTGAAGACAGTAGCCACAGAGACCTTGGCCTGTTCGGCTATCTCGGCGTGACCTGCACGGCCAATACCGCGACGGGAGAACACCTCGATGGCACATTCCATCAATTGGGAGCGACGAGCTTCCGGCGACAGCCGGGTACGACGTCTTATTTCTGCGCGTGGTTCCATAGTTTTTATCATCTAATAGTTATTGATTATGGTGTTTATAGTATTTTAACTAATCATGCCTGAGTGCCTGCTAACTCTATCAATTAAAATAAGCTGATAAAAGCACCACGTATCTCTAGCACCCTTCGACATGAGTGGTAGAATCATCGGTTTTGATATTCATGAACGGCCAAATCCCCTTTGGCCTTATGGGAGTAAGTGATGAAACACACCGTCGAGGTGATGATCTCCGAGGCTGAAATCGCCGCCCGGATCGCCAAATTGGGTGAAGAGATCACCGCCCGCTATCAGGGTTCTGACGAAGTCGTGATGATTGCGCTGCTGCGCGGTTCCTGCATCTTCCTGGCCGACCTCTGCCGCCAGTGCCAGCTGCCCATCACTCTGGACTTCATGACAGCCTCCAGCTACGGCTCCGGCATGCACAGCACCCGTGACGTCCGCATCCTCAAAGACCTGGACGATGACATCAAGGGCAAGGATGTGGTGATCGTGGAAGACATCATCGACACCGGTTACACCCTCAACAAGGTGCGCGAGATCCTCTCCCTGCGCGAGCCGAAATCCCTGGCCATCTGCACCCTGCTGGACAAACCCTCCCGCCGCGAAGTGCAGGTGCCGGTCGACTGGATTGGCTTCGCCATTCCGGACGAATTCGTGGTCGGCTGTGGCATCGACTACGCCCAGAAGTACCGCAACCTGCCGTTTATCGGCAAAGTGGTACCCCAGGAGTAAGCCAGGTTCAGGAATATCACGGGTGAAGCGGTCTTGCGCCCTTTACTCTGTGCAGGCGGCCTTGGCCGCCTTTTCTGTATCGAGCCGGATTCAACCATCACAGAGGTTGCAATGAACGCATTGGAAATCAGCGGCCTGAAAAAGACCTATCAGGGGGGCGTCGAAGCCCTTAAAGGCATCGATCTTACCGTCAGGCAGGGGGATTTCTTCGCCCTGCTCGGCCCGAACGGCGCGGGCAAGTCCACCACCATCGGCGTCATCAGCTCGCTGGTGAACAAGAGCGCCGGCAAGGTGAAGGTGTTTGGCTACGACATCGACAGCGATCTCGAACAGGCCAAGGCCCAGCTCGGACTGGTGCCGCAGGAGTTCAACTTCAGCCAGTTCGAGAAGGTGATCCAGATTGTCACCCATCAGGCCGGTTTCTATGGCGTGCCCAAGGCGGAAGCCAAGATCCGCGCCGAGAAGTACCTGCGCCAGCTCGATCTGTGGGAGAAGCGCGACATGCCAGCCCGCACTCTCTCAGGCGGCATGAAGCGTCGCCTGATGATCGCCCGCGCCCTGATGCACGAGCCCAAGCTGCTGATCCTCGATGAACCGACCGCCGGGGTCGATATCGAGATCCGCCGCTCCATGTGGACCTTCCTCAAGGATCTCAACGAGCAGGGTGTCACCATTATTCTCACCACCCACTATCTGGAAGAGGCGGAGATGCTCTGCCGCAACATCGGCATCATCGACAAGGGTCGTCTGATCGAGAACACCAGCATGAAGAATCTGCTGGGCAAGCTGGGTCGCGAGACCTTCCTGCTCGACCTTGCGCCAGGTTCTGCCGTACCCGAGGTGCCAGAGTTCAACGGCCGCATGCCGGATGAGCGCACCCTTGAGGTGGATCTCGACAAGAGCCAGTCACTCAACAGCCTGTTCGAGCAGCTGTCGAACCAGCAGGTGCAGGTCGTGAGCATGCGCAACAAGGCCAACCGGCTGGAAGAGCTGTTCGTCAATCTGGTCGAAGAGGGGAGAAAAGCATGAATCTGGCCATCTACTACATCGCCTTCAAGAGCATTCTGGCCAAAGAGGTGAGCCGCTTTACCCGGATCTGGATCCAGACCTTGGTGCCACCGGCCATCACCATGAGCCTCTACTTCGTCATCTTCGGCAACCTGATCGGTTCGCGCATCGGTGACATGGGTGGCTTCACCTACATGGAGTTCATCGTGCCCGGCCTCATCATGATGTCGGTGATCACCAACTCCTACTCCAACGTTGCCTCCTCCTTCTTCAGCGCCAAGTTCCAGCGCAATATCGAGGAGATGCTGGTGGCACCGGTGCCCAACTACGTCATCATCGCCGGTTACGTGGGCGGTGGCGTGGCGCGCGGCCTCTGCGTCGGCCTTATCGTCACCCTGGTGTCGCTGTTCTTCGTGCCGCTGCAGATCCACCATCTGTTCAGCGTCTGCGTGACCGTGCTGCTGACCGCCATCCTCTTCTCGCTGGGTGGCCTTATCAACGCGGTGTTTGCCAAGACCTTCGACGACATCAGCATCATCCCCACCTTCGTGCTGACGCCGCTCACCTATCTGGGCGGGGTGTTCTACTCCATCAGCCTGCTGCCCCCCTTCTGGCAGGGGGTCTCCCAGGTGAACCCCATCATCTACATGGTGAACGCGTTCCGTTACGGCTTCCTCGGCATCTCCGACGTGCCGCTCGGCACCGCCTACCTCATCATCATCGGCTTTATCGTGGCCCTCTACGGTATCGCCTGGTGGCTTATCTCCCGCGGCACCGGGCTGCGCCACTAATGACCAAAACGGGCACCTCGCGGTGCCCGTTTTTTATTCCCCCTGTAGCCCCTTCAACCTGCCAGCCCCCTTCGCAATAACCTGCCTGTTATTAAGGCTTTACCTGACACCTTGTGATCCACCGCAATTTTCGAATTACCCCCAAAGGTATAATTCTCGCGATTGGATGTGCCGTCACGGATGGCACCTCCGTCTCTTCATTTCTCTCATCAGGGCAGGATCGCCTATGTCACTTATCACCGAGTTGCCAGCCATTTTCGATAGTTTTTCAGATGCCCGTCGTCAGGGCTTTCTGGCTGTGATGGCACTCAAGGAGCGACAGATCCCCCTGGTCGGCACCTACTGCACCTTCATGCCGCAAGAGGTGGCGATGGCCGCTGGCGCCGTGGTGGTATCGCTCTGCTCAACCAGCGACGAGACCATCGAGGAGGCCGAGAAAGAGCTGCCTCGCAACCTCTGCCCGCTAATCAAGAGCAGCTACGGTTTTGGCAAGACCGACAAGTGCCCCTACTTCTACTTCTCCGATCTGGTGGTGGGGGAAACCACCTGCGACGGTAAGAAGAAGATGTACGAGTACATGACCGAGTTCAAACCGGTGCATGTGATGCAGTTGCCCAACCGCGCCGATGACGAAGCCTCCCGCACCCTGTGGCGCAGCGAAATCGTCCGCTTCAAGGAGTTGCTGGAGCAGCAGTTCGGCAAGCCCATCAGCGAGCAGGCATTGCGAGACGCCATCGTGCTGAAAAACCGCGAGCGCCGCGCGCTGGCCGATTTCTACCGGCTGGGCCAGCTCAATCCACCGGCACTCAGCGGTACCGACCTGCTCAAGGTGGTCTATGGTGCCACCTTCCGCTTCGACAAGGAGCAGCTCATCAGCGAGCTGCAGGAGATGACCCGCCGCATCAAGGCCGAGTATGCCGAGGGCAAGCGGCTCAATGCCCGTCCGCGCATCCTCATCACCGGCTGCCCCATCGGCGGCGCAGCTGACAAGGTGGTGCGCCTCATCGAGGAGCACGGCGGCTGGGTGGTAGGTTACGAGAACTGCACCGGCGCCAAGGCGACCGAGCAGTGCGTCAGCGAGGAGGGCGACTTGTTCGATGCGCTGACCGACAAGTATCTGGCCATCGGCTGCTCCTGCATCTCCCCCAACCACCAGCGCATGAATCTGCTGAGCCAGATGGTGGAGGAGTATCAGGCAGACGGGGTGATCGATGTGATCCTGCAGGCCTGCCACACCTATGCGGTGGAGTCGCTCGCCATCAAGCGCCATGTGCGCGAACGCCATGGCATCCCCTACATGGCAGTCGAGACCGACTACTCCAGCGCCGACAAGGGACAACTGGCGACCCGGCTGGCTGCCTTTATCGAAATGCTGTGAGGAGGCGTCGTGTCACTCTCCATCGGGATTGACTCGGGCTCCACCGCGACCAAGGGGATCCTGTTCGACCACAGGGATGGCGGGCGTATCGTCCGCCGTTTTCTGGTGCCGACCCCCTTTCGTCCGCTGGCCGCCATCGAGCAAGGCTGGGAGGAGCTCTCGTCCGATTTGCCAGAGCGCCCCCACCTGACCCTGACCGGCTATGGCCGCGATCTGGCGTCGTTCGCCGATCGCCGGGTTACCGAGATCTCCTGCCATGGGCTGGGGGCTCGCCTGCTCTGCCCGTCGGTACACACCGTCATCGATATCGGCGGGCAGGATAGCAAGGTGATCCAGCTCGATAGCGACGGCAACCTCACCGACTTTCTGATGAACGACAAGTGTGCCGCCGGTACCGGTCGCTTTCTCGAGGTGATCACCCGCACTCTGGGTGCCCGGGTCGAGCAGCTTGACGAACTGCTGCAAGGGGCCGAGCCCCACGACATCAGCAGCATGTGTACCGTGTTTGCCGAATCGGAGGCGATCAGCCTGCGCTCGGCGGGCATTCCCGCCGAGTCGATCCTGGCCGGTATCGTCCGCTCCATGGCCCGGCGCAGTGCCAATTTTATCGGCCGCCTCGGCGCCCGACCGACCGTGCTCTTTACCGGCGGCGTCAGCCACTGCGCCACCTTCCGCCACTATCTGGCCGAAGGGTTGGGCTGCGAAGTGGCCACCCACCCGGACGCCCAGTTTGCCGGTGCGCTGGGGGCTGCCCTGTTCGGCGCGCGCGCCAGCACGGGAGGCAAATCATGAATCAGGAGTTTCTCTACCTGTTCCACTCCACCCTCGGCACGATCAGGATGCGCAAGCGGCTGGAGCAGCACGGTCAGTCGTTTCGGGTCTGCGATGTACCGCGCCTGCTCAGCGCCGGCTGTGGCCTCGCCATTCGCTTGCACTGCCCGCCAGACGAGTGGCAACAGTGGTGTCAGCACGGTGAAACCGCCGCTGTCTTTCACTGCGAAGCGGACGGCGACTATCAGGAGCTGGCACGCTACCCGGCCGATAGCCCGGACATGGCGAAGCAAACGCTTGTGGCTGGCAGTCGGAGTCATGGATGATAAAGATCTATCCCATGGCCGTTTATCTGCGCATGCTGGCCAATCTGGCGTTGGGGGGATTCTTCCTCGCCTCCGCCTGGTTCAAGCTGGCCTCCCCCGCCCTGTTCATCGAGCAGATCGGCGCCTTTGGCCTGATCTGGCCGCTGCTGATCCCGCCGGTGGCCTGGGGGCTGATCGCGCTGGAGCTCTGCGCAGGGCTTGCGGTCATCGCCAACCGGCGCTGGGGACTCTGGCTGGTGATCGGGCTGCTCACCCTGTTTATTCCGGTGTTGGGCTATGGCGTTGCCATCGGGCTCGACATCTCTTGCGGCTGTCTGGGCAGGGCTGATCTCGGCTCGTTGCCGGAGGCCATTGTGCGGGATCTGCTGCTACTGACGCTTGCGGGCGCCCTGCTGCGAACTTCCCGCCCCGTTTTTTTCGTTCGAAAGGAGTAGTGACATGATGACATTGCGATCCCGCACTCTGGTGGCCTCGCTGATCGCCGCCAGCTTTGCCCTCGCGGGCTGTGGCGACAACCAGTTCGAGCAGGAGGTGAAGCTTGAGCAATCGGCTGTGCAGCTGGCACAGGAGACGCAGCAGGGGGGCTATCAGCTGCTGACCGTGGCCGAGCTGAAAACCCGGATGGACAAAGGCGAGGAGCTGGTGATCATCGACACCATGCCCTATGAGGACTCCTACAAGAAGGAGCACATCCCGGGGGCCAAGAACTTTGTCTTCGTGAAGGAGGCCAAGGCCGGTGACAACTGGAGCGAGATTGTCGAGGGGAGCAGCACGGCGGAGCAGTTCCAGGCGCTGCTGGGTGAAGACAAAGCTCGCCCTGTGGTGATCTACTGCGGTTTCGTCAAGTGCGGCCGCAGCCACAACGCCGCCGCCTGGGCGGTCAATCAGGGCTATCAACAGGTCTATCGGGTGCCGGGCGGCATCTTCGCCTGGAAAGGCGCCGGTTACCCCGTCTCTGCCGAGTAACCGCGTCTGCCCACAAGGCAACACAGTCGATATGAAAGAAGCCCGCAACTGCGGGCTTCTTTCATATTGGGCAACACTCGGAGTTAACTGGCGGCCTGCGTCTGCACCGTCTCCACGTTGGCCAGCTGCTGCTTGCCCAGCAACCGTTTGGAGATCATCGCCGCCATGATGGAGCCGTTGACGTTGAGGGCGGTACGGCCCATGTCCACCAGTGGCTCGATGGCGATCATCACCCCCACCAGCGCAATGGGGAAGTTGAGGGTAGAGAGCACGATCAGCGCGGCGAAGGTGCCACCACCGCCGACGCCTGCCACCCCGATGGAGCCCAGTGCAATGACCGGCAGCAGAGTCAGCAGGAACAGCGGGTCAAACGGGTTGATGCCGAGCATGGGGGCAATCATCGCCACCATCATGGCCGGATAGATGCCGGCACAGCCGTTCTGGCCGAGGTTGGCACCGAATGAGGCGGCAAAGTTGGCGATGCTGGAGGGCACCCCAAGACGCTGCTGGGTCTCGATGCTGAGCGGAATGGAAGCCGCGCTGCTGCGGGAGATAAAGGCGAAGGTGAGCACGCCCCACACTTCCCGCAGATAGTGCAGCGGGTTCTGACCGATCAGCAGCAGGATCACCATGTGTACCGCAAACATCGCCAGAATGGCGACGTAGCAGACCAGAATAAAGCCGAGCAGGCTGAGGATCTCGCTCAGGGGATAGTGGGCTACCACCCGGGCGATCAGCGCCATCACGCCATAGGGGGTGAGCGCAATCACCACCCGCACCATCTTCATCACCCACAGTTGCAAAGTGTCGATGGCGACGGCGGCGCGAGCACCAGCCTGCGGATGCTCCGCCTTCAGCTGCAGCAGGGCAACCCCGGCCAGCACGGTGAAGATCACCACCCCGATCACCGAGAGGCCGCGGCTACCCGCCATATCGGCGGCAAAGTTGGTGGGCACCAGCGAGAGCAGCAGGGCCGGCAGGGTCTGGGCACTGTCGATGGTGCTCATGCTCTGTTGCAGCGCGGCGCTGTCGCTGCCGTGGCTCAGCAGCCCCTCGGCAGTGAGACCGCTCAGATGGGTCACCGTCATCCCCACCACACCGGCGATCATCACTAGGATCAGCATGGAGCCGATCAGCACGGCGCTGATCTTGCCGAGGGACTGGGCCTGCTCCAGCTTGTTGATGGCGGAGAGGATCGAGGTGAACACCAGCGGCATCATCACCACCTTGAGCAGGTTGACATAGCCGCCGCCGATGATATTGACCCACTCCAGGGTCTGCTGGACGCCGGCATCATCGGCCCCCCAGCCCAGTTGCAGAGCCAGCCCGAACAGGGCACCAAGCAGCAGACCCGCAAGCACCTTGCGCGAGAGCGGCAATCCGGATGGCAACCGGGTGAGAGCAAAACAGAGCAGACAGAAAACAAGCGATGCAATCAGGACAAACATCATGAATACCTGTAGCGGCCATCAGGCCAAAAGTGGATAGAAACGAAGGGGAATGCGGGCAGGGCCGCAGAACAAAACGCCGGGATGCAGGAGAGTGCAGGCGTGAAAAAGCAGCGGACGCCCGGGAAGGCGTCCGCTGGCAATCGGGGGAATTACTTCTTTACGGTGACGACGCGGTTGTCGATAAGACGGGCCTTGCCGAGATATGCCGCCATCAGGATCACCAGCTGCTCGCTTTCGTCGGTAGCCGCTTCGAGGTTGGCGGCATCGACGATGTCGATGGCATCGGTGCGAAAACCGGCGTTGTCGAGGCGTTGGCTGGCCTGCGCCACCAAAGAAGGCAGGTGGTGATCACCCGCTTCGATCTGCTCGGCGATCCAGTTCATGGTGCGCGCCAGCTCGGGGGCGATGGCCCGCTCGGCAGCGGTCAGGTAACCGTTGCGCGAAGAGAGCGCCAGCCCGTCTTCGGCCCGCACGGTGGGCACGCCGACGATCTCGATGGGCATCGCCATGTCGGCCACCATCTTGCGAATGAGCGCCAGCTGCTGGTAATCCTTCTGGCCAAAGCAGGCCACATCCGGCTGTACCAGATTGAACAGCTTGGTGACGACGGTGCTGACCCCGCGGAAGTGACCCGGACGCAGCGCCCCCTCCAGCAGATTGGAGAGACCCGGCACCTCGACGAAGGTCTGGCTGGCCAGCCCCTGCGGATACATGATCTCCGGGGTCGGGGTGAACACCATATCGACCCCGGCCGCTTCCAGCGCGGCGCAATCCTGCTCCAGAGTGCGCGGGTAGTTGGCAAGATCCTCGGCCTTGTCGAACTGCATCGGGTTGACGAAGATGCTGACCACCACCTTCTCGGCGTGGCTGTGCGCCTCTTTCACCAGCGTCAGGTGGCCCTGATGCAGATTGCCCATGGTGGGCACGAATGCGATGGCACGCCCTTCACGGCGCCATTGAGAGATCTGCTCACGCAGAGCGGCAGGATTGTTAACAACCAACATCGGCAGTTCACCTTCAGATGAATCAAAAAGATACGGGTTACATCAGCCTGACAGGATGACGAAACGGGGGCACTGGCCCCCGCTCGCATCGATAGGGCATCACATCAGTTGAAGCAGTGTTCCGGGCCGGGGAAACTCCCCTCGCTCACCTGCTGCACATAGAGGCGCACGGCGGCACGCACGTCACCGGTCTCGGCCAGGAAGTTCTTGGTGAACTTGGGCACATAGCCGGAGGTGACGCCAAAGGCGTCGTGCATCACCAGAATTTGACCGTCGGTCGCAGGGCCGGCACCGATGCCGATCACCGGGATGCGCAGCGCCTTGCTGATCCGCTCGGCCAGCGCACTGGGCACGCACTCGAGCACCAGCAGCTGGATACCGGCCGCCTGCAGCTCGAGGGCCTGACGGTAGATCTCCTGGGCCTGGAACTCGTCGCGACCCTGCACCTTGAAGCCGCCAAAGACGTGAACGGATTGCGGGGTGAGGCCGAGGTGACCGCACACCGGCACCCCGTTGCGGGTGAGGTGGCGGATGGAGTCGCACAGCCAGTCGCCCCCTTCCATCTTGACCATGCGGGCACCGGCTGCCATCAGGCGGGCGGCGTTCTGGTAAGTCTGCTCGGGGGTGGCGTAACTCATGAAGGGCATGTCGGCGATGATCAGCGCATTGCTGGCACCGCGAGCCACACAGCGGGTGTGATAGACCATCTCATCCATGTTGACCGCCAGGGTATCCTGACCCCCTTGCAGCACCATGCCCAGCGAATCGCCGATGAGCAGCACGTGGGCCCCCTCGTCGTCGAACAACTTGGCAAAGGTGGCATCATAGGCGGTGATGGCGGTGAACTTTTGACCATCCTGCTTCATCTTCAGCAGGCTGGCGGTGGTGATCTTGCTCATAAAGGCTCCTGTACGTCTGCACTCGGCGCAATGATGGCGAGATCATTGCTCGGGCAGCGGGCAACCAGTTGTGCGAGCGGGGTGCCGCAGGGCAGCACCAGAGCGGGCGCGATTTCGGCCAGGGGCAGCAGCACGAACTCCCGCTCCTTCATGCCGTAATGGGGAACGATCAGGCGCTCGTGGTTGATCACCTGATCGCCAAAGAGCAGCAGATCGAGATCCAGAGTTCTGGGTCCCCACCGCTCCTCTTTGCGCACACGTCCCTGTTCCAGCTCGATTTTTTGTAGTTGATCCAGCAGCGCCAGCGGCGTCAGCCGGGTGTTGAGCCGGGCCACGGCATTGACGTAGTCCGGCTGATCAGCAGGCCCCATGGGGCGGCTGCTGTAAAACGACGAGGCCTGCACCAGCACAGATTCCGGCAAGGTCGCCAACGCGGCGACCGCGCGGCGCGCCTGGCCGAGCGGGTCGGCCAGGTTGGAACCAATGGCGATGAAGACCTCGGTCATCACGTCTGTGATCACTCGGCCGCTTTCGGCTTGCGACGGCGCGGGCGGCGGCGATTGCGGCTGTTGCTGCTGCGCTTCTCGCCATCGTGGCTACGGCTCTCACCGCGCTCACCGCTGGCCGGGCGACGGGTCGCTTCCCGTTGCAGCTGCGGGCGCACATCGGGGTTGGAGGCAACATAGCGCTCCCACCAGCTGGCCAGCTCGCCGAGACCGCGCTCGACCCGGTTGCGCAGCAACAGGAAGTCAAACGCCGCACGGAACTTGGGGTGCTCCATGGCGCGCTCGGGGTGCTTGCCCTGACGACGGGTCAGCCGCTGTTGCAGTGCCCAGATGTCGCGGACATCTGTCGTGAAACGGCGGGGAACGGCGATGATCCGCACCTGATTGTCGAGCACCTCGTTGATCGCCAGCATGAAGGCGTCATACCAGGGCAGGCCGCTCTCGTTTTCCAGCACCCGACCACGGGCCTCGACGCAGCCCCACAGCAGGGTGGCGTAGAGGAAGGCGGGAGTGACGCGTTTATCTTCACGAACGCGAGTGTCGGTATCGATCAGCGCCTGCTCGATAAACTGCTCGTAAGGCGAGTTGCCGTGCGGGGTAAACAGCGCAGCCACTTGCGGGAAGAGCTGCTGGAACAGGCCGTACTCGCGCAGCAGCTTGTAGGTAGTCAGGGCATCGCCAGCCAGGAACAGCTTGAGGGTCTCCTCAAACAGGCGGGCCGCCGGAATATCCTGCAGCAACGGCGCCAGCTCCCTGATGGGGGCGGCGGTGCGCGGGCTGATGGTCATGTCGAGCTTGGCGGCGAAACGCACGGCGCGCAGCATCCGCACCGGATCTTCGCGGTAGCGGGTTTCGGGATCGCCAATCAGCTCCAGCTTGCGCTCGGCCAAATCTTCCAGCCCGCCCTCGAAATCGTGCAGGGTGAAATCCTTGGCACTGTAGTAGAGGGCGTTGACGGTAAAATCGCGGCGCTCGGCATCCTCTTCGATGGTGCCGTAGACGTTGTCGCGCAGCAGCATCCCTTCATCGGACTGGGCCGACACATGTTTGCTGGTATTGACCTGATGGTGGTGACCGCGGAAGGTGGCCACTTCGATCACGTCACGACCAAACACAATGTGGGCCAGGCGGAAGCGGCGGCCAATCAGGCGGCAGTTGCTGAACAGCGCCTTGATCTGCTCCGGCGTCGCATCGGTTGCGATGTCGAAATCCTTGGGCGTCTTCCCGAGCAGCAGATCCCGGACTCCGCCGCCGACCAGGTAGGCCTCATAGCCCCCTTTGTTCAGGCGATAGAGCACCTTGAGTGCATTCTCGCTGATCTCTTTGCGCGAAATAGGGTGCTGATCACGGCTTAAGGTACGACGTTGACCGGCGACACGGGCTGGAATGGGGGATTCCACCGACTGCTCGCCGTCTTCCTTGCCGAGCACCTTGCGGCAAAAGTTTGCGATCTGGGAAAAAATGGTACACCTCTTCATGACTTCTAAATTGACGGGAGGCCAAAAAATAGCGGCCTATCATAGCTCACGCCTAACCAAATGAAAAACCGTGCTGACAATTGATCCCGCATGAAACCGTCCGCCAGCGAAAATAGCGGTCAATCTGCACATAGCTCACGCCTAACCAAATGAAAAACCGTGCTGACAATTGATCCCGCATGAAACCGTCCGCCAGCGAAAATAGC